>JBDHED010000011.1:0-21773 GCA_039591175.1 Gemmatimonadota bacterium
AGATCGACAGCCGACAGCAGCGAAGCGAGTGCGGGACGAATCCTCTGCCAACGCTCGGGCAGCGTCGGCAGCAGCTCAAACGTCGTCCGCTCTCTAGCCGGCACCGCCCACCCATCGGTCAGGTACACGCGCACAGTCTCACCGATCGCTGCGGCCGCGGCGATACGCCGACCGGACGTCGGGGGTTCCGTCTGCAGCGACTCAAGGTGCCACCGAGCGATCTGATACGCGTCGGGTCGCACCTCCGGCGGCTCGTCGACTTGGTCACGTCGACGCCACCACCACCACCAGATCAACAGCGCGAGGGCGATCAGTAGTGCGAGCAAAATCCAGAACCACAGAGGGATTCCACCGCCAACCCATAGCGGCTTGATATCCGCCAACAGCGTGTCCCCCGGCGCCAACACGGAAGCCACCTGTATCGTGTCGGCATAGACGGGCACCCGCAGCGTGTCGCCGTTGGCTGTCGCAACGCCAGCCTCGACGGTCGGTAACACGAAAGATCCGGGGCGGAACAGTGCCACCCTGAGCCTCAGCTGACCGTCTTGGCGAGCGCTCTCCAACACCGCGAGCTCGGGATGCTCGCCGTACGCCTCGATCAGTGTCTCGGGCAACAGGTAGTGACCTCCCGGGCCACTGGTCTGGACGGTGACCCAGATCGCGTCGCCGATGGTCAAGCTATCGCCCGCTATGGTTTCGCTCGGCGCGTCCGGAACCACTTGGATGCGAACAGACGACAAGTCGGCTTCCTGCGCAAACAATGTGACCGGCAGGGTAACCACAGCCAGCGCCAAGACCAGCAGTCGACAGCTCATCGTTTCCGCGTCCTCAGTGGCCGTCCCCGGCGCCGCTCACGGCGCTCGAAAAACCGCCTCAACGGTTGGACATAATCTGCCAGGGTGTCGATCGGCACCATGTCCACACCGGCTTTTTGGAACACTCGTTTGCGATCGGTCTCTACCCGCTCAGCCGCGGCAGCATACGCCTCGCGAACACGGGGCGAACCGGTGTCCAGCCAGCGCCGGGCACCGGTCTCCGGTTCAACGACCTCGATCAGTCCGACATCGGGCAACTCGTGATCGCGACGGTCGGACAGGGTCAGCGCCACGACGTCGTGTCGAACCGCCAAGGCCGCCAGCGCTCGCTCGTAACCGGTATCGAGAAAATCCGATAGCAGAAAGATCACGCTCCGGCGATGAAGCACGCGCGAGAGAAACTCGAGCGCGCCTACCAAGTCCGTACCGCGACCCGGTGGATCGAAGGACAAGATATCGCGGACCAACCGCAGTACGTGAGTTTTCCCTTTGCGCGGCGGGATGTACCGCTCGATGCCCTCGGCGAACAACAGCGCCCCCGCGCGGTCGTTGTTGCGATTGGCGGCCAACCCGAGCACGGCTCCGATCTCGGCCGCGCGCTCACGCTTTAGCGCGCCCTGTGTTCCGAATCGTGTCGAGGCACTGCCGTCGACCGCCAGGATCACAGTCAACTCGCGCTCCTCGACGAATTGCTTGACGTATGGAGTGCCGCGCCGCGCGGTTACATTCCAGTCGATCGCCCGTACATCATCTCCCGGTTGGTATTCACGCACATCGGAGAACTCCACCCCACGCCCCTTGAAGACGCTGGTGTACTCTCCCGAGAAAATGTCGTTGACGAGATGTCGGGTTTGGATCTCTAGCAGCCGGACCGTCTTGGCCAGCTCTGAGACGCTCACGGCACGTCGAGGTGCTCCAGCAACCGATCCAGGACGGAGTCGGGATCGACTTCCTCCGCCTCGGCCTCATAGGTCAGCAGGAGCCGGTGCCGCAAGACGTCACGCGCGACGGCCTTTACGTCGTCCGGGACCACGTAGCCGCGACCGTTCAGGAAGGCGCGTGCCTTGGCAGCCTTGGTGAGGAATATCCCGGCTCGGGGCGAGCCACCGAACGCGATCCACGGCTCGAGATCCTCGAGCCCGAAGCGAGTCGGGTAGCGGGTCGCCTCGACCAAGTCGAGGATGTAGCTGAGAACCTTGTCGTCGACGTATAGGCCAGCGACCACCTCGCGGGCGTGCAAGATCTGCTGGGGTCCGATTACCGGCCGTACATCGGGTGTTTCGATAGCTGTCATGCGCTCGATGATTTGGCGCTCGTCCTCGCGTTCCGGGTACCCGACTCGAAGCTTGAGCATGAACCGATCGACTTGCGCCTCGGGCAACGGATATGTGCCTTCGTGTTCGATCGGGTTCTGAGTAGCCAGCACCAAGAAGGGGGCCTCGAGATGGTACGTAGTCTCACCAAGCGTCACCTGTTTCTCCTGCATCGCCTCGAGCAACGCTGACTGCACCTTTGCCGGCGCGCGGTTGATCTCGTCGGCTAGCAAAAGGTTCGTGAAGACTGGTCCGCGGTGGACATCGAACTCGCCACGTTGGGGATGATAGATCGTCGTGCCGACTAGATCGGCCGGTAGCAAATCGGGTGTGAATTGGATGCGTTGGAAATCACAATCGACGGCGCCGGCCAACGATCGAACGGCCAGTGTCTTGGCCAAGCCCGGAACCCCCTCGAGAAGCACGTGGCCATCGGCAAGTAAACCGATCAACAGTCCGTCCAGCAATGCGCGTTGGCCTACGACGACCCGCGCGATCTCTTCCAACAGGGTCGAAGCGAACGCATTCTCGCGAGCGATCCGCGCATTGGCCTCAGCCAGCGTGGCGGTTGTCTCGTATGCGGGTTCAGTCTGTGTCATGCGCCCTCTCAATACCGGTGTAGCGACGTCAAAGTTCCGGCGTCGCGGCGTATCCTGCCGTGATCAACGAAGATAGAGAGTCGCCGATTCCACACGCCACCCACCTGAAACACACCGCGCGGTGACCGTTCCCAGCCGATCCGTACGATAGACGTCGATATCAGCTCGATCGAGGCGCTCCAAGACCTCAACGTGCGGGTGGCCGTGGCGGTTGAGTGCGCTCACCGAGACGACCGCGGCGGTCGGTTTCACACGAGCGAGCCAAGGCATCGTCGTCGAGTGCCGGCTGCCGTGGTGGCCAACGTGGAGCAGACCCGCCCGGAGTGAATCGCCGAGAGCCGTCGTCAGCGCTGTCTCGGCTCGCTCGCCGATGTCCCCGGTCAGCAGCACGCGACATCCAGCGTAACTAATCAAGAGAACAAGCGATGCGTCGTTGGCAGTCGTCGCCGAATCGTACGGATCGCTTGGGACCCAGTCGTCCTGGGGATGAAGAACATCGACTTTGACCGCTCCCTGTCGCAGGTGATTGGAGGCTCTGAGTTGGACTGCTGCAGTTATGGGGTGGCTCCCGACCGTGGCGAGCAAGCGTATGTAGGCTGGGTTGTCGCCGAGAGCTGCGGGGCTTCCCCACCGATCGACCCGCACACCATCAACGACACTCGCGGCGCCACCCACATGGTCGAGATCTGGGTGAGTCGAAATCAGCCATCGAAGGCGGTTGATCCCGCGAGATCGGAGGTATGGCAACACGACGCTCCGCCCAGCATCGCCGTTCGGGTACGCGGGTCCGGCGTCCACGAGCCATGTCGCTCCGTCCGGAAAGCGGATCACAATGGCGTCGCCCTGCCCAACGTCGAGCCACGTCACTTCCAGACCGTTGTTTGGCCGTCGATGACCGCCCAGAGATAGCGCCACGATCACGACCCCCACACCCCACCCGGCTAGTGGCTGATGTCGCAGGAGCAGCACGGCTGCAACGATCAACCCGGCGAGCAGAACGATCGCCCAGGCTCCGGGGCCTGGCACCCACACCGAAAAGCGCGACGCCGCGCCGACTATCGCTCCTTCCAACAGTGAGAGCGCCAGCGATGCCGTGGCCGCAAGCGGGCCGGCCACCTGGCCCAAACCAAGCGCGTCGGCGATCAGCGCCAACCAGACGAGTGGCAACCCGACAGCTGCGAGCGGGACCGCCACCGGGTTCACGAGAAACCCGGCTGGCGCCACCCACCCAAACGCGCTGGACTGCATCGGCAGGGTGCCCAAGCCCGCGGCACCGGTCGCGACGACCGACGCGACGACCCCGCGCTGAACTGTAGCCCACGCACCGACGGGACGCCGAGCTCGGAGAACGCGCCCCACCCCGCTACCCCAAATCAACAAACCAGCCACTGCGCCGAATGAGAGCGCGAAACCGAGATCGAACAGATCGAGCGGGCGCCAAGCCAACATCGCGACGGCAGCCAGTCCCCACACCTGCCACACCGAGACCTTTCGCTCCGCTGCGCGAGCCCACAGGAGCGCCGCGGTCATCGTGGCAGCCCGAATCACTGAGGGCCGCCCACCCACCAACATGGCGTATGCAACTAGGACGAGCGTGGCCGTGCTGGCACGCCGAACCGGGCCCCAACCGACGAGACCGAGACCAAATGCCAGCAACCAAGCCAGAAAGCCAACGTGCAGCCCCGAAACCGCCAGTAAATGCAAAGCGCCCGAGGCCGCGAACGCATCGACGAGCGCGGGGGGCAACTGGGTGCGATCGCCGAGCAGCAATGCGGTCACGAGAGGTGCCAACTGGACGCCGAAACGGACGACGATGCGCTCTCGAAGGTGCTGCTCACTGGTCGCCAGCAGCGGTACCCGTTCGGACGATCGTGCGATCAACTCAAACTCGGTCAAGGTCCCGCGTCGCCGTTGGCGGGCTAAACCTGGAGGCGGGTAGCCGCCGCGCCGATTGACGCGCAACGGTTCGGCTCGCAGCTGACCGACGACGGTCCACTGCTCACCGACCCTTGGCGCGGGCTCGCCCGTCCACCACCAACGGAGAGTGGCGCCTCGGCAGGGACTCAGGCTGCAACCAAGCGCCTCGCCTCGCAGATGCCATCTTTGATCGCCGCTGGGCAGTACCGACGTCAACCGCACGGTCGCCGCGGCCTGCGTCTCCCGACCGTCAGCCGCCATCTCAACCCAAGCCGCGGCGTCCACGCGAGCACGATCGGTGACGATTACCAATCGAATGCCGATCGCGACTGCGAGCATCGCCCAAACCGCGACCTGCGACTCGACCCGACCGTTCGCCCAAACCCGACGTACAGCTACTATCGTCAGGACGATCAGGGTCGCCGCCCCGAAGAGCGCGTGCGCGTAGGCTGTCGTGAGTCCCGCCAACCCCAGAGCGGCCGCTACGAACGCAGCGGGGGCTACCGCTACGTGGTCGAGACTACGCGGTCGCTCTGATGAGTGATGTTGAGGCTTTCCGGTAATCGCAGCGGTGGGAAGCGGCGCGGCATCGTCGGCCAACCGTCACGAGTCGGCAAACATTCAACGATGGTCGAGGTAAACAAGCCAGTGCGCCGGGACGCAAGACGATTCTGCAGAACCCTCACTGCAAACCGCGCACCTACACTTTCAGGCGCTCATGCAGCTAGTAGCGTCGCAGGGATGGAACCTGCTCGAGTTGTTTGACATATGTTTCGTCGTTGGCGAGCACAGCGCAACCTCGAACCCCGCCCGATTCCAGCTCGGACTTTGCCGCTGGGAAGAACGCGACCAGGTTGTGCTCATCGACCTTCGATCGCAGGTACCCTAACGTCAGCATCTTGTCACTCCCATAGCTATCGAATCCGTACCCGGGGTCATCCGGAACCTCAAAATCGTCGATCATGATGACGAACTGGCTCCAATGGGTTCCGATCAAGTCCACCTCCTCACGAAGTGGAAGATCCTCGTGCCAGTGGGCATCGAGATAGAAGAAGGTCCGCTCGTCACACAACCCCCGCTCCACAATTGATCGAAGAAACTGCCTCGAGTCACTTTGTTCCACGACGACCCCGGGGAGTCCCGCCAAACGCTTCTTTGCGACTCGAAAGAAGTGGGGGTTGATCTCCGATGATAGAACCGGCAAACCCGATGTCTGTGACATGAACGACGTCGAATCCCCAATAAAGCAGCCCGTTTCTATGATTCTATCCAAAGCCATAGACGAGACGATCTCCTCGAAGATCTGCTTCCGCACCACCTGCTGATTGAAACCAGCCTCGGGAGTGGGTTCGAAATCGTCGTCGAGCATCATGTCGACGATCATCTCGAGAGCGCTCAAGCGCCGCTCAGTGGCTTGAAGATGATTCCGAACCGCCCTTGGCAGAACAGCTCGGATCAGGCGCTCGAGATTCATAGTCAACTCCGGTTGCAGGTCCGCAGAGGGGCAGCAAACGACAGCGCGCAAGTCTAAGCGGCTCGGTTGCCCCTCGCATCAAGGAGGGGCCGGGCCCCGGCTCACGGCTCGATCAGTTGACGATGGTAAACGTCCGCGATTGGTGCACGGACCGATCGCTGGCATGTCGATCGGTCAGCGTGACATCGAGCGTGTAGGTGCCGGGCGCCAGCTCCTGGGTGTCGAACGACAAGTACTCCGCGGCGACACGACCGGCCGACCCTCGCCGCTCGAATGACAACGTGATCGCCTCCGGCTCCTCGCTCACGCCGACCAATCCTCTTACAGCGCCGAAGAGTCGCCGCACGGCGCCACGATCGAGCGCAGTCGAGCGCACCGTATAGTCGACTCGAAACTCCGCGGCCCCCGCTTCATCGGCGTTCAGATTGTACACCTCGTAGTAGAGAAACAGCGGCTGACCCCGCAAGAAGGTGCGCGACGGGAGCGGCAGCACCGTGTGACCGTTCCGATTGAATCGCGGGTTGTCTTCACCCGTCGTCACTTGTGCCGCCAGCACCACATCCGATAACCCCAGTTCCCCGTCAGCGAAATCCCGCACGTCGACCTGACCTTTCCAGATCCCGACCGCACCTGATTCTCGGTCGTCGACCTGCAAGGCAAAGTGATATCTCCCGGGCATCATGCGGACGCGAAAGAGATCCAGGATGAATGACTCGGCCGAGCCGGCTGCCGTTGCGGGACGCACGCCCGTCACGTACTCCATCTCCTCGACCCGGCGCGTGATTTCACGCCACCCTTCGTCATAAATGGCGAGCCCTTTTCTATATCGCGCACCGCCGGAATCCGTCATCGGCGTAGCGAAGTACACGACCAGCTCCGTCTCGGCTCCCGGAAGCGCGAAATTCGCGGGTTCATGATCCACCGGAAGACGAACCGCCGGCTCGAACGCGTACGAATCCGACGAGAGCGCCAGCGCCCGGTCGCGATCGATGCGATCGATCACGCGGTCGACGTCCCAGGCTCGCAAACCGCCGGGGGCGAAATGTGCCCGACCCATAGGCGTCGTCGGCAAGTCGCTATAGATGCAGTCATTCCCCAGAAACTCGGCCCGTTCGCCAAAGCTGCGCGGCCGTCGGAAATTCACCGCGAAAGACTTTTTCTCATCCGCCGCCGGACGGCGGTAGTACCAGAACCCGCACTCATCGCGCCCGACACCACCCTGAGCATCGGGCTTTCCGTGACGCAAGTACAGCTCAGCCCGATCGTCCATCGGCCGACCTTCAAACCGAATGGCGAGGGTCGGGCGTCCGAACCCGGTCGCGTTGATCGCTAACAGCTTCTCGAGACCCCACGCCTTCTTGAGTCGGAGCGAGAGGCGAGCGAAGCGAGCTCGCTCTTGTTGCTCGACCCACCGCTCGTTGACCGGACTAAACGGCAGTGGGTCACGCTCGTTCCACCAGCCTGCGAGAACGTCTCGCTTCTGCTGCACCGACCACGTATCCCAGCTCGAGCGGTCCCCTTCCGACAGCAGCGGCTCGAGGTCGCGGTAAAAAAGCTCGATGTCGTCGTCTCGACGCGCCTCTGCCAACCCTCGGCGGTACGCCCGCCAACCGGCTTCAGGGTTTCCGAGCGACTCGGCTATGACACCTTCATAGTATTGAATGCGAGACACATACACCGAGGTATTAATGTGTTGCCTGAGGCGAGACACTTCGGCAAGCGCAGCCTCGTAATCTCCTGCTTCGTAAAGCACGTCGACCCGTCGGAGGGCCAACTCCGCATCGTACGATCGACCCAGATGCTGATCGAAGATCTGGGCCACGACGTGGGAGTCCTCAGCTTCCAGGTAAAACCGATGCCAACGTTCGAACGCATCGCGATAGAATGGATCACGCTTGAAGACCTCGTGAAATGCGCGTCGGGCGCGGTTTTCCGCGTCCATACCATCGATTTGGATGTTTAGATCGGCGAGGTCGTACCAAGCGTCGATCGGAGCCGGGTCCGCAGCCAGTGACCACTCGAGCGCACGGCGCGCATCAAACAACCGATTGTCGAGTGCCAGGTACGACCGCGCCAGCGCCCGGTAACCCGAAGCGCGCGGGTAACCCTCCTTCAGCGCTTGTTCGAACACCCCTGAGGCCTTCCACGCGTCGCCAGCAGCCAATAGTTGCTCAGCCTTCGCGAACGTCAGTTCACCGGCTGTGTCTTGAACGATGCTGGCGTGGGCGGTCGGTGTTGACGCGATCAGCGCCCAGACGATCAAGCTCGTTCCCGCGATTCCTGGCTGGATCGATTTGATCAATCGACGATCGAGAATGTCGCGATGCGTTTGGTGATCCGGTCGAAGAATGCGTGATCGGTGATCACGACCTCGAGCGTGTACATGCCTGCTGGTAAGGCGGCGGCGTCGAACGACAGATGCTCCGGCCGCGCGCGCCCTCCGAAACTTGGGCCGCGGCGCTCGAAAGAAAACGTGATCGCCTCTGGTTCCTCGCGGACGCCAACCAACCCACGCAGGCTTCCAAAAAACCGCTCGATGGCGTTGCGGTCCAGCTTATCGGCGCGAATCGTATAATCGACGCGAAACTCGACTTCACGGTCGTCGTTGGCCTGCAGATTGTACACCTCGAAGTACAGATAGAGCGGTTGATCGCGAAGGAATCGATGCGATGGCAAGGGAACGATCATGCGCCCGTAGCGCTCGAACCGGGCGACACGCCCACCCTCGACGATCTCGGCTGACAGCAACAGGTCGGAGATATCGAGCCCTGTCGGGGAGAAATGTCTAACCCGCACGGTGCCCTTTTTGACCCCAACCGCATCGCCCTGGAGGTCATCGACTTGCAGCGCATACCGGTATGTCCCCGGCGCCATACGAACCCGGAACAGATCGACCAGGTACCACTCGCCGAGCTTCTCCTCGTTCTCGATGGCGCTTGTGACCACCGCTCGCATGTCCTCAGACTGGCGAGTGATCTCACGCCAATCTGTATCATAGAGAACGAGTCCCTTTCGGTATCGGGAGCGATTGCCTCGCACCTCGATCTCTGGCACCGGCACCGCGAAATAGAAGACGACATCGGTGTCGGTTCGGAAGTACGAAAAATTGGCGGGCGTCAGATCGACTGGCATTCGGTGTTCAATCCGATGATCGTACGTATCGATCGCCAGGCCGAGATCCATGTCACGGAGGGCGTGTTCTTGCGCTCGCGCCAGATCGTTACCGGTTAACCCTCCGGCCGCGAAGTACTCCAGCGCGAGCGGCGTCGACGGAATCGTGGTGAAGTTGCAGTCATTACCAAAGAAGATGCCCCGCGCCCCGACCATCAAGTCATCGCCGTCGGAAAAGTTGACACCCATCTCTCCATCCGGGAGGCCTTCTCGGTCGTAGAACCAAAACCCGCACTCGTCGCGACCCACGCCTGCGGTCTCATCAGGCTCTCCGTGGCGCAGAAAGAACGCTCCGCGATCGTCGAGCGCGCGATCGTCGAGGCGAATCGCAACCGCCGGCATCCCACTGTCTCGACCGCCAAGCTCGACGAGCTTTTCCTTGCTGATCGGCTTCTTCCACTGATACGATTCGCGTGCCACGCGGATTCTCTTCTGTTGCTCGACCCACCGTTCGTTGAGATCGCTGAACGGTAGCGGATCACGCGCGTTCCAGAACCCCTCGACGAACGCCCGGCGCTGTTCCACGGGCCAACCGGGCCATGCTACCCGCTCGCGATTCGACAGCAGCGGCTGAATGTCTCGATAGTAGGGTTCGAGGTCGGGCTCAGTTGCAGCGAACGCAAGACCGTTGAAGTAGTAGTCCGCCCCTTTATCCAACTCACCGAGCGCCGCCAGCACGACCCCGGACAGATGTGATAACCGAGCCAGGTAGCGCTCCTGGCGAACGCGCCGACGGAACTCTTCGATCGCGTCCCAGGCGATCTCGTACTCACCTGCATCGTTCAGGGTGTCGATTCGCCTGAGCGCCAAATCGGGGTCAAAATCGCTCTCCAGATGATCCTTGAAGATCTTGGCTATCTCACGGGAGTCTCCAGGATCGAGATACATCCGCCCCCATCGCTCGTAGGCATCGCGGTAGTACGGATCCAACCGGAAAACCTCTTGTAGCGCCCTGCGTGCGCGGGGGTCGGAATCGCCGCCCTCCAGACGCAGGTTCACGTCGGCCAGCCGGTACCACGTTTCGATGTCATTGGGTTCCGCTTTTAGAGATCGCTCGAGCGCCTCGCGAGCGAAGAACAGACGATTGTCGAGCGCTAAATAGGCATCGGCGACAGCTCGGTAGCCAGGCCCGGCGGGGTAACCTTCGCGCACCGCACGCTCGAAGTACTCGCGCGCGTCCCATGCGTCACCCGATGCCATCGCCTCTTCGCCCGCCGAGAAGCTCGTCTCACCATGACTCTGGGCGTGCCCTTTGGCCACAGAGAACAGTGCCAGGACCGCAGCGATCGCTGCGATCAAAGAAGGGCTCATGCCCAGCGGACGAACTGAGGATACCATGCTTATAAACTATAAATGCGTCGCAGGCCCAGCCGTTCAATCACCGCCTCGCTCGCGCTCGAGCTGGCGAACGCGTCTGGCCAACCGAGCGTTCTCAGCCCGGGCCGCCAGGTCGCCCGGAAGACCAAGCAAGAACATCGCTAGAAGACCCAGGCCGATCCCCGCATAGACGGCCACGACCGCATCAACCCTCCAGCGCCATAACCCGAAGGTAAACGCGATCGGCTGGCCGCGATTGTAGAGGGCAAACAGAAACAACGCCGTCAACGCCACCAGTGCGAGCCCCAGCGCAGCTCGCGGTCGCGTCATTGGCCGTTCACCGCCTTCAACCGGCGATGACGTTGAGCTCGCCGCGATATCGACCAACCGGACGTGGCTCTCCCACCGGTTCCCCATGCAGCGTAAACCCTGACAAACCACCAATCGCAACTGAAACGATTTCACCGATCATCGCCTCATTGCCTGGGAAGACAACCGTCTCTCGGTGTTCCGTCCAGCCCGAGAGCAAGCCTCGCCCTCGGCGAGCGGCACGCTGTACAAGCACCGGTTGGGTCGTGCCCACCTTCTCGAGCAGGTACGCTGCGCCGATCGAGCGCTGGAGCTCGTTCAGACGCTCGAGCCGTTCCTGAGCCACCGTCCTCGGAACAACGTCATCGGTCAGCTCGATCGCCGGCGTGTGAGGTCTAGGTGAATACATAAAGATGTAGGCGGAGTTATACCGTGTGCGCGCCATGAGATCGCAGGTGGCCTCGAAATCAGTCTCTGTCTCTCCCGGGAATCCGGCGATGACATCCGTTGACAGGGCGCACTGTGGGATTCGGTCGCGCAGCATGTCGATCTGACGGCCGTAGGTCTCGCGAGTGTACTCCCGCTTCATAGCCTTCAGCACCCGGTTCGAGCCCGATTGAACCGGCAGGTGAACATGATTCATAATGTTGTCGTGCCCAGCGATGGTATCGACCAACTTCTCGGTAAAGTCCCATGGATGGCTAGTCGTAAAGCGCACCCGGGCCAGGCCTGGCACCGCGGCCACCGCCGTCAACAAGTCTGGAAAATCGCACCCCTGGTCGTTATACGAATTGACATTCTGACCGAGCAACGTGACTTCCTTGGCGCCACCCGCTACTGATGTCGCAACCTCCTCAACGACGCTCTCCAGAGTGCGGCACTTCTCGCGACCGCGGGTGAACGGCACGATGCAGTATGAGCAGAACTTGTCGCAGCCACGCATGATCGTGATCCAAGCCGCGAAGTTCTCCAACCGATAAGGCTCGAGATCTTCGTAATGTTCGCTGCGGTTGAAACGATCGTAGACCACCCGCTCACCGCGTTCAACGCGCGCCAAGATCTCGGGCAGCTGTCTGTACGAGTCAGGCCCAACGACGAAGTCGACATATGCGGCCCTGTCGAGCAACTCGCGACCTAGCTCGTTAGCCACGCATCCGGCGACGCCAAGCCGCACCTCAGGCCGGCTCTGTTTGTAACGATTGAGCTGGCCGATGCGGCCTATCACGCGTTGCTCAGCGTGTTCTCGTATGGCGCACGTGTTGACGATCAGTACGTCGGCTTGATCGGGCTCTGGCACGCGACGGTGACCGTCGCGCTTGAGAACACCGCCCATGAGCTCGGTGTCAGCTACGTTCATCTGACACCCATACGTTTCGATATAGTAGTTGAGTTGCATCTGCAGCCGGCTAGTCGTCGGTGGTACCGATCTCGGTCGGGTAACCAGCCGTCTTCCATCCCTGGAGACCAGCCCGCATGTCGTACACCTCTGAATAGCCGAGGCTTTCCAACGACTGGTATGCGTACTGGGAGATCGGGCAGTCGTGGTCGGAGCAGTATACGACGATCCTCGCGCTCCGCTGAGGTAGCCTAGCACCGGGGCGGATGTCGACGTACGGAATGTTGAGCGCGCCTGGCAGATGCTCCTGCCCGAACTGCACCGCATCGCGGGCGTCGATGAGGACAAATGTCACGCCCTCCTCTTGCCATCCGCGGACTCGTTCGGGGGTGACGATCAGAATCCCGGCCTCAACCTCGGGCGCCGGGACCGACGCGGGCAACGTCTGTGCGAGCTCTTGCGCGTTGCGATCCTCCGTTTCTTGGGCACCGCAACTGAAGACCACCAAAAGCGCCATGAATGTCCCCAGACGACTCACGCCGGCACTCCCGCCTCGGCTCGGACAATGTCGGCTGCCGCTACCATGTTCTCTAGCGCCGGCACGACCTCGTCATACTTTCGGGTCTTCAATCCACAGTCGGGGTTCACCCACAGCCGATCGATCGGCAGTACCCGCATCGACGCCCGAATCATGTCCGCCAGTTCGTCGACTGGGGGCACGCGCGGGGAGTGGATGTCGTAGACGCCGGGGCCGATGTCGCGTCCATAATCGACGTCACGGAAGACCTCGAGGAGCTCCTCGTCGGATCGAGCGTTCTCGATCAACAGTACATCGGCGTCCATGCGAGCGATGTGCTCTATGAAGTCGTTGAACTCCGAGTAGCACATGTGAGTGTGGATCTGGGTTTCAGGCCGCACCCCACCGGTCGTCACCCGGAACGCAGCAACCGCCCAGCGCAAGTACTCGTCCCAGCCATCGCTCCGAAGCGGCAACCCCTCACGCAATGCGGGCTCGTCGACCTGGATCACCTTCGCTCCAGCCGCTTCCAGATCTTGCACTTCGTCACGAATCGCTAGTGCGAGTTGGAAGCACGTTTCCGAGCGCGGCTGATCATCACGCACAAACGACCACTGGAGCATCGTCACCGGCCCAGTCAACATCCCCTTGATTGGGCGACCGGTGCACGACTGGGCGAACTCCCACCAACGAACGGTCATCGGCTCCAGGCGACGGACATCCCCAAACAGAAGCGGCGGCTTGACATAGCGCGAACCGAATGACTGCACCCACCCGAAACGAGTGAACGCGTAGCCGTTCATGCGCTCCCCGAAGTACTCGACCATGTCGTTGCGCTCGAACTCCCCGTGCACGGGAACATCGATGCCCATCTCTTCCTGAACCTCAATCGCTCGGCGAACTTCGCCCTCGAGAAACGCCTCGTAATCCGGCTGTGACACCTCGTTGCGCAGGAACTTCCGGCGCTGCACCCGAACTTCCGGGTGCTGAGGGAAGGAGCCGATAACGGTTGTAGGCAACGCGGGCAGGCCCAGCCGCTCGCGTTGCACCTCACGCCGGGGCTCGAAGCCCACCTCACGACCCGCAGTGTCCACATCCAGCGCGTCCATCCGCTCCCGTACGCGGCGACTCTGGGTACGATCGGACGTTCGGCGCGTCTCGAGCGCGGCGTGATTCGCAGCCAGAGCGTCGGCGACTGCACCCCGTCCCTCGTTCACCGCTCGCGTCAGCGTCGCGATCTCGGCCAGCTTCTCGCTCGCAAACGCCAACCAACTCTTGAGCTCCGCGTCGAGCTCTGCTTCGCGAGCGGCCTCGATCGGAACGTGCAGCAGCGAACACGACGCACCAACCATGAGTCGATCCGCCGGCACCATCAACTGGAAGTCCCCTACCAAATCGAGGCTCGCTGACAAGTCGTTGATCCAAACGTTGCGACCATCCACGACTCCAGCTACCAAATGCTTATCGCTTGGGAACCCGTGCTCGCGCATGAGCGCCAGGTTCTCCGGACCCCGAACAAAGTCGAGCCCGATCGCGGCAACCGGTAGCTGAGTCAGCGTCGAGTAGGCTTCGCCAACGTGATCGAAATACGTCTGCACAATCAATCGTGCGTCACCGGCGACCTCGGAAAGCCGGCCATAGGCCCGCTCGAGAGCGGCGATCTCGGCCGCCGAGCGATTCTCCACGAAACACGGTTCATCGAGCTGTATCCACTCTGCACCCATCGCAGCCAACCGGCCGATTACCTCGGCATACACTTCAACCAACGAATCCAAGTGGGTTTCCAACGGTTCTGCCTCGGTTTCCCGCGGCTTGCCGAGAATCAAATAACTGACCGGACCAAGCAACACGGGACGAGTCGTTATCCCCAACTCGCGCGCTTCGGCGAACTCGTCTAGAGGTTTGGTCGAGGCCAACCGAAACTCTTGATCTGGGACGAACTCGGGGACGATGTAGTGGTAGTTGGTATCAAACCACTTCGTCATCTCCATCGCGTGAACGTCGAGTCCCTCACGCTGCGCGCCTCGGGCCATCGCGAAGTACGTGTCGAGATCGACTTGGTCAGAGTCCCAGCGGTAGCGCTCTGGCACCGCGCCCACCATCGCCGTCGTGTCGAGGACCTGGTCGTACAATGAGAAACTGTTCGAGGGAATCAGCTCTATCCCAGCCTTGCGCTGCTCCTCCCATTGCTCACGGCGCAGCTGAGCGCAGACCGCTTCCAATTCGTCGGCGCCCACCTTACCAGCCCAATAGCTTTCAGTCGCCCGCTTGAGCTCGCGATCGCGGCCGATGCGAGGAAATCCGAGATTGATAGACAGAGCCATCGGTACCACCTGGATTGAAATGTCAAATGTGTTGCGCGAACCAACTTAGGAAGTTATTCCCCGGCTTATTCCTGAGCAACGGCAGTGGAAGTCTCGAGCACCGCCCTGGAGCGCTTCCAACTCATCAGGATTACTACGCCGGCCACGATCGCCAGTCCCAGCAAGACAAGCTGTGCGGCCATCGTCTCAACGGTCGGGTAAATCCCCAGCGGACCGATCCGAGGACTATGTAGCAAGGCGGTCTCGGATATCCAGCCGGCTTCCTGAAGCTCGTGCACGCCACGGCCGGCGAACACAAACGCCAAGTAATAGAGCAGCAGGCCGGTCAGCGTGAATAGCGGTCTAATCGGCAACCGGGCTCCGTAACGAAGAACCGCCGTGCCAATCGCTATCATCACGACCGCGCCCGCGGCGATACCGCCCCACATCGGGAATCCCGCATCCATGCCGGCCAGGGCGCGATAGAACAGCACCGTCTCTGCGCCCTCACGATAAACCGCAAGAAAGGCCACCCCACCCATCGCCCAACGGCTATCCGCGTTGATCGTCCGATCCTGCAAATACCCCATCCATCGCGCCACCTGGAGCTTTGATAGCAACCAGTACGAGACATAGAAGAGAACCGCCGAGGCCAAGAGCATCGTCACGCCCTCTATCGCTTCCTGATCGGCTTCGGTGAGATGGAGAACCCGATCGACCGCGAAAGCGGTCGCGATACTCACCGCGATCGCTGCTGCGGCGCCTTGCCAAATCGCCCGAACGCCGTGACGGGAACCGGCTTTGGCGGCTGCAGCGGCCAAAGCGGTACAGATCAACAACGCTTCGAGGCCCTCGCGAACGAGGATGCCAAAGGAATTGAAGAAGACCGACCCAGCGTTCACCGCGTCGGCTTGCGCAGCCTCAGCGGAGACGGTGAAGATCAGGCAGCAGGTCAAGCTGCTGAGAATCAGCGCCAACCGATTCTCACTCTGATTGTGGGGGGCCGGCCTCTCCTTGCCCGCTCAACCACTCCTGGACGAGGTCCGTATCCTGGGAACCTTCCGGGGCGAGCTCGAGAAAGCGTGTCCAGGCGGTCCGGGCGCGTGCGGTGTCAGCGAGCCCGTCGCGCGCCATTACGCCCTCGACGAAATAGAGCTCAGGGCGATCGGGGCCCAAACGCTGGGCCTCGGTCAACTCGCGGTCCGCATCTTCCCACCGGCTCTGGGCCATGAGCGAGACCGCCAGGTCGCCGCGCGGTCCGGGTGCCGACGGGGCGAGCGCCACTGCCGACCGGAAGTATCTCTCCGCAGTAGCCGGGTCGCCCTGATCGAGCGCCTGAACGCCGAGCTGCACGTACTCCTGGATCCCAACCGCGTGGGGGGCGTCCCCGGTCGCCTCCGGCGACGCCGGATTCGATCCGCCCCCGACTAAGCTCCCCGCCACGAAGCCTAGTGTCATGGCCACGAACGAGATCGCCACTACGACTTTGAGATCGACACGTCGGCTCACGGGCCCTCCGATGGCCACTCGATCGACTCAGCCGGACGTCGAATCGGTTCTCGCGATGGCTCCTCGGTCGGTTGCTCGGGCGACCGGTCCCACCGTTCCATTCGGTCGAGGATACGCCCTTGCCGACGGCGAAGACCCCGCGTCGGCCGAGCGGGATTGGCGGTGCGCGGGGCTGGAAGCGTAGCCGCCAAGAGGGCTGCCTGTTGTCGCGTCACCTGCGACACCGATTGACCAAAGTAGGTTTGTGATGCCGCTTCCACACCAAAGACACCCGGCCCCCATTCGGCCACGTTGAGATACAACTCGAGAATGCGGTCTTTCGAGAGTATAGCCTCCATCCCAACCGTAATCACGGCCTCACGCAGCTTTCGAAACGCATTCCGGGACGGGGACAGGTACAGGCTTCGGGCCGCTTGTTGGGTAATAGTCGATGCGCCCCGCAACTGTCCGCCACGTCTCCACCTATCCCACGCTGACCGAATCTCCTCGTAGTCGAAACCAGTGTGATCATAGAATCGGCTGTCTTCTCCGATTAGGACAGCGCGCTCGAGGTGCGCCGGCACGGCTTCGAGCGGCACCCATTCATAACGCGGGCTCCACACGATATTCTCGGCCGCGGCTTCACGCGCGCGGTGCATCATAATAGAGGTACGCTCGGGCGCTCGGTACCGGTGCCATGCAACAGCTGGGACATAAACCAAGGCCGAGGCCACGATCCAAAACGGCACCATGACCACGACGAACGTGATCCACAAGACCGATCTGAGAAGGCGCGAGAAACCGCTCGCTCGAGAGTGTGACACCACAACACAATGGAATTTCATGACCGTGTGCGCCACATCTCGACGTACACTCGATTACCGGATAGCTTGCCGACCGCCGCTTTCGTCACATCAACCGCCACAATCGCAATCTTCTCCGAGGTGAAAACAGATGCTACGCCATACGCTCATCGTCCTCATCGCGGTGGCTGCTGGGTTGACTCTCACGAGTCACGCCATGGCCCAAGACGCGCCGACCATCCCCGCCGGCTATACCCCCTATCAGCTGATCGGTGAGGGGATAAACGCGCCGCCAATGCCGTTCAAGATCGAGGGCGACAAGATCACCACGCCCGAAGGGCCCGGAACATTCGTGCGCGTGACCGACAGCCAGGTGACCGACGATCGAGCGCAGATGGAGTTCGACACGCCGTTTGGTCCTGGCCGCTTCATCGGTACGCGCGACGGTGACGCATTGGTCGGGCTATGGTTCAGCCTCGGTGAGGAGGCTCGATTTGTGCTACCAGTGGCGCTCGTGCCGGTTGGTCAGCAAGCGCAGGTTGAGCCGAACTTCGAGATGTTCCGCTCTGCACCCGGCATCTCGAGGGTCGAGGTGGTGCCAAACAACATCACCCTCGACTCGGAACAAACTCAGCGCTTCGTCGCCCGTGCCTACGATGAAGCCGGTACCGAGATCGCGGATAGCGACGTCGAATGGTTCTCGTTGGGCGGAACGATCAACGAAACAGGTGATTTCGTTGGAATGAACGCCGGTGAGAGATTTGTTGTTGCAGTCGTCAACAACGCCATCGGCACGGCTGCGGTCACGATATCCAGCCCCGGAATCGAGTCGATCAGCGTCTACACCGATGTACCGTCACGGCTCGCGGTTGGCAGCCGGGTGCCACTCGAGATCGATGCACTCAATTCGATTCATCGCTGGGTCTTGGACCCCGCTGTCGAAGTCGTCTCAAGCGCACCAGACGTAATGACAGTTGACGCTCATACGCTGGTCGCGCAATCGCCGGGTCGGGCCACCGTCACCATCAAAGCCGACGACACGGCGAGCGAGTACGACATCTCGGTTGTAGCCGGGTCCGGCGGTCCGTTGTCGATCCGTGGCGTGCCGAGCGGCGTTATCCGTACGGGCGACGTGGTTCAACTCGCGTTGACCGAGGATCACGCGTACCCGGTGTGGTCGGTAGCTCAAGCCGGCGCCGAGGCGTACTCCGACGGCTCGTTCGTGGCCGAGCGGCCGGGTCGCTACACGGTGCTGGCTGTGTTAGGCGATCGTGTCGCAACCGCGTCGATCGAAGCCGTCGAGCGCGGGGTGTCGGGCCGGATCCACATCAACGGCCATGGGAAGAACGTCGAAACATACACCTCTGATCTGTGGCCACAGAACTCGTACGTGTACGTAGGCACGCACCAGGCCAATCGTCTGCTCACATTCGACGTCTCGGACCCGGCCAGCCCAGTGCTGACGGACGAGCAGGAGTTCGACGCCCGCGTCGTAAACGACGTCAAGGTGTCAGAAGATGGCCGATGGCTGGTCGCAACCCGCGAGGGGGCAACCAACCGGCGCAACGGGATCCTGGTGTTCTCGCTCGAGGACCCGGCTCAGCCTGAGTTGGTGAGCGAGTACACTGAGACCTTGACCGCCGGGGTCCACAACGTCTTCTGGGTCGGAGATCTCGTCTATGCCGTCAATGATGGCACCAACGATCTGCACATCATCGATCTCTCCGATCCCACCCGCCCGCGCGAGGTCGGCCGGTGGGGTCTCCCCGTCGTCGGTCGCTCGTTGCACGACGTTTGGGTGCAGGACGGTATGGCCTACGTCTCGTACATGAATGACGGACTCGTCATTCTAGATGTTGGCGGTGGTGATCAGGGTGGGACCCCCGAGACGCCGGTGCAGGTGAGCCGAATCTTCTATCCTGGCGGACCGACCCACTCAGCGATTCGCCACCGAAACTACGTCTTCGTGGGCGACGAGGACTTTAGCCTTCAAGGCACTACTCCTGGCATTCCGGGGCTCGGCAACGATCCCCGCGGCCCGGTGCACGTCGTCGACGTGACAGATCCCGCCAACCCGAAGTACGTGGCCAAGTACGAGGTGCCCGAAGCGGGTGCGCACAACTTCTGGGTCGATGATGATGTGTTGTACATCGGCTATTACCAGGGAGGCATCCGGGTCGTTGATGTGAGTGGCGAGTTGCGTGGCGATCTCTACGCACAGGGCCGTGAGATCGCTTACTTCTTGCCGGCAGCCGGACCCGAAGACGCGAAGCTTCCGTTCGCCCCCAATGTGTGGGGTGTGTTCCCGATGTTCGGTGACGGTTGGTCTCCGGCTGGTGATATGTTCTATGCGACCGATTACAACTCGGGATTGTGGACGTTTACGGTCGAGCTTCCCGAGAAGCCGATCTCATGACCGGCCTTCATAGCGGAGCCGACGTCGCGAGCGATACGGGGCTTACTCGCTAGCAGCCTCACTTGCCATCGGCAGATGACACATGGTGCAGCTTTCGTTCGGCCGACCTTCGTGATCCTCAGGCGCCTGGGGAATCGACTCCATCCCGGTGGTGTGGCACATGGCGCAATCCGCACGACCTTCTAGTTCGTGGGGTATTTGCGATGCCTCTGCGGTCTGCATCGCAGCGCCAACCCCATGACACCAGAGACACGTCTCATTGCCGCGTCCGGCGTGATCTTCGGGTACACCCGCCACTCCCTCCATAGCTCCCGAATGGCACATCAGGCACTCGGAACGCCCTTCCAGGTCGTGTGGTACCGCCTTTGGCTTGGCCATCTCAGTGGTAGGCGTCGCCTCTTCCGCTGCTTCGGCTGGTTGTTCATCCTGTCCGTAGGCCGTGGTCGCTCCAAAGGCGAGCAATAGTACCAACGTCCACAGTGAGAACCGTCGTCGAATGCTCATAATCGTGACCCCCGCTTGGTCGTTTGAGTAACCCGTTAGTGCGTTTCTGTCGCCCTTGTACCCAGAATCAAAAGCACCGTTCCGCGCAGTATATCTCGATCCCATGAACCGAGCGAGTCACGCGCGCGAGCCCCGATCGGAGTCGACCGGGGCTCGGTAACAAAAGCCCTGGGCTCGATAAAGCCGTCTTGTCGGGAAATCACCTACATGTCGTCATCGGTGGTTGGTTCGACCACACCGTAGATGTTGTCCTTGCACTCAGGGCAGAGGGCAAAGAACTGCGCGGCCTCTTTCTTTCTACAAACCCGCTGCGATCAATCCTCGTGAACGGTCAGGTGTGCGACCATGCCGGCGGCTTCGTGAAGCGTGCACAGGTAGGTGTATTCACCCGGCGTCGTGAAGACCTGTCTGAACGTCTCACCGGGAGCGAGCTCCCCCGAGTCCCACGGGTCGGCGCCGGGCGGCAAAACATTGTGCTCGTTGACCCCAGCTTTGCCCGGAACATCGGTGGTCGTATGTTCCATCCGTCCATCGTTGGTCCAGACCACAGTGTCGCCAACGCTGATCGCACGGGTTGCAGGGGCGAAGCGCATGTTGTCGCTCATTCGAATGACCACTTTGTGCTCGTCTGAAACGACGAGCTGGCTTGCACGTGCACTCTCGCTTGCCGGCTCCGACCCACACGCACCCATGATAACCGTGAAAACAACCGCTGGAATGAGTCTCCTCGGCGTAGCGTTGGAACCCTTGTCGAACTTCATCCCGAACCTCCGAGATCAATGAGAATCCTGCATCCGCTGTTTGTCCACCTCCACATCGCGTTCCTCGTCATGGCGTTCATCGCCATGTACGCGTGGCTCTTTCGCGGCCTGGCGACAAGCGTCTTCGAAGACCGCATCTACCGCTTCGCCCGGGCGAACACAATCGCCGGCGTGGCCACGGTCGCGCTGTCAATGATTGCAGGCCTGCGCGACGCTTTCTTCGGGTCGATCGCTCGTTTTAGCGGTCCGCTCGGTGGCTGGCTGCTGCTCAAAGCCGTCCTCGCAACGTCACTCTTGGTCATCTACGGCATATTCCTCTACTGGAGCGGTCGCAAGCGTTCGTACCTCCAGGAGGACCGACAGGCGATGCTCTGGTGTCTGACGACGCAACTCGTCGGCATCGTGATCGTCGGCATCGTGACTCTGATCGGAACGATGATCGTGTACTACCCCGACCTGCTCCCGAGCCGTCCGATGCCATTCGGCCAGTGACCAGGGCCACACCGAACATCGTAATCCTGGGTGGCGGATTCGGCGGCGTGTACGCAGCCACCTACTTGGGGCGTTCCGAGCTGGCTATGGATGGCGCCAAGATCACTCTCCTGGATCGCAAGAACTACTTCACCTTCTCCCCGTTGTTGGCCGAAGTGGCCTCTGGCTCGCTCGACCATCGACACGTGACGTACCCGCTTCGTTTGCTTGGCCACCGTTTCGGATTCGATTTCATCCA
>JBDHED010000012.1:0-25540 GCA_039591175.1 Gemmatimonadota bacterium
GCAGTTCCTGGAGGAAGAGGAGATTCACTCCGTCGAGGAGTGGATGGATCCAGCGCTGCGCGCGGTGAGCGGTAGTTATATCCCGGTCGAGCCTGGAGAGCTGCGCCACTTTTTCAACGAGGTCAACTACCGCGATCCACTGGTATTGCGTACCCACATGCACCACTGGATCGAGCTGGCGCGGATGCGAGAGGATCCACACCCGAGCCCGATCCGACGCGTGCCATCGCTGTACAATATCTTCGACGCTCGATCCGAGGGGTTGGCGACCGGGGTGGAGGAGATGATGATGCACGCGGGGCTCTACGATGAAGCACCGCGTTCTCGCGAGCTGGTCTGGATCATGTTGGCTCAGCGGGCCGCCCGGGCCCTCAGTGGGCTGTACCTCCATGGCAACGAGTTCAGCATGGAAGAGGCCGTAGAGCACGCCATGACGTGGACGCCGCGCGGCTGGCTCCCCGACGGCAATCTGGTCCGGTTCGAGCAGCACCTTTATCTGAGGCAGCCCGGCTACGGCACCAGCTACCTGAGCGGGAAAATCCAGATCGAGGAGCTCCTGGCCGAGGAGGCCCTGCAGCGCGGCGACGACTTCACCGTGAAGGTGTTCTTTGACGACTTTTTTGACGCTGGCGTGATCCCGATCGTGCTGACGCGCTGGGAGATGACCGGCACCCGGGACGACATCCTCACCAATACGTGCGCTCCAGGCCTTCGTTATGTGAGCACTGATCCGGGCGAGTGCACGCGGCTTCGGTTTCGATGCGCGGACGACGAGGAGCCATTCTCGAACAGATGCGGCTGTGGTTGTCAGGGTCTCTAATGAATTTCGGCCCCCCGACGGCAGTCTGGTCTGGTTCGAGAAGCACCTTTGTCTGAGGCAGCGCCCAGCAGCCGGGACCCGATCCTCGACCCGCTGTTGGACCAGCGGTCCCATCTGGTCAGAAAAAAACATCACTTAGAACACGAATTCGCCGTCGATTGCGAGCATCTCGAAGCCGCGATTGTGGCCTCGCGTTGCGCAAACGCGTAGTCGAAGAAGGGCAAAGCGCTCGCTGGGCGACATGACGGGTTCGGTACCGGAACAGCCCGAGAAGAAATGGTTGTTCTTTGACCTGGGTTATCCTATCACCAGTCGTGATGAGAGTACGAGGTTGCCCAATTGACAGTGTTCTGCGAACAGGTATACTGGTGCGTCCCCCCGAAAAGACGGTCGATATAGGCAGCCCCAGCGCAAGCCGGGGACGCCCAAGTAACTCCTAGGGTCCCACTTCCTCCGTGCCGTCACAGGCCAACGTCCAGAAGACCCCGGGCGGCCGAACAGAACTCAACCGAAAGAGGTTCGAGCATGAGAGGGACGCTTATGACCGTCTCCGCTTTTGCACTCAGTGCGGCTCTCCTGGCGTGTGAGGCGGATTCGGCAAGCCCACTGAACGTGGACAGCGACGGGCTGGAGCTTAGTGCGGGGCCAGTGGTTCAATCGGTTAGCGGAAGTGGAAGTTTTGTAGCACCGCAAGGGGACTGGCGTACGTTTGCTTTCAACGCGCGCCGCTACGCAGATGGGCGCGTCGCCGGACAGTGGGAGCGCATTCGGCGCCAGCCCGGTAACGCCTCCGGCACCAAGTCCCACGGGGTTGTCACGTGCTTTACGATCGTTGGGAACCAGGCGTTCATCGGTGGCAACACCACGTCTGGGCTCCTGAGTACCCCCCCAAACAACGAGAACGGGTGGCGAGTGGTCGACAATGGTCAAGGAGCCAACTCCCCGCCCGATCAGATGAGCTTGGAGTTTGTGGGCGCCGCTCCAGGATTTGCCGCTGACTACTGCGCGACGACCCCCGCCGCTCCGCCACTGAACGCGATTCAGGCAGGCAATATCCACATCAAGCCCTAGTCGCTTGACTTCCCCCTTGCCGCGACATGCGGCCGAGAACCGCTCGGCCGGGTCGCTTGCCATCAGACCGAGGAGGTAGGGGATGTACGCAAGTAAAGCCCTAACCGGAGCACTGCTTCTGTTTGTCGTCGTAGCTGGGTGTGGACAAGAAGGAACACCGACCGGGCCGACAAGCACTGGTTCTTTGAGCCTGAGCGCTTGGGACCACATCGTATCGGCGGGTGGGTTCGTGGACTTTCCCGCTGGGAATCGCTTCACCCTGGCCCTCACAGCGAAGAACCGAGACGACGACACGAGAGGGCAACTTCAGATGCAGGCCCGTACCACGATCGACACCGCTCATGGGGTCATTGACTGCCTAAACGTGTTGGGAAACACCGCTTGGGTGAGCGGGACATTCACCCACTCGCCGGACGCCCCAGCCTTTGAAGGCGGCTCTTTCCTCGTTGGTGTTCAGGACAGCGGCGTTGGCCCCGGAGTCGGTCCTGACGCTCGGACGTCGATGCTCGTGGGTCCAGGGCCGTTCGACTGCAATGTCCCCCCACCGTTTGCCTTTACCCCCTGGGACAGCGGAAACGTTCTCGTCAAGTAGCGGCCATTCAACAGGGGCGACCCCTTGGGTCGCCCCCCCGCCACAAGACCAGGCCCTGGACCGTTCCTACCGTAGAGGCCGCGTTCCCAAATCTAGTGAGAGGAGTTGGTAATGGACTGGAAACACTACGTGTTGGCGCTTCCGATAGCGCTCTTCCTCCTGTTCCTGGCGTTCAGCTTCGCCGGTGACACCCCGGAGGTCGTCGCCGAGGACGAACCCGTTGCCGCTCAGGAGCTGATCGATCCGCTCGACATCGATAGCTACGTCCTCGGGCAAGACTGCGACGATGACAGCAGCGACGAGAAGGGTGACGAGGACGGCGACGAGGACAGCAGCGACGAAGATTGCCCAGAAGAAGAGGAGGGCGAAGACGACGAAGACTAGGCTTTCTTGCGGAGCACCCCGTCGAGGCTGAACCGGCCACCGCCGTGAGCGGCCAGGTAGAGGAAAGCGAACGAGAAGAAGGCCGAGGCCTCACCGCGGTTCATGATCGGCCAGGGGCCCTGGGGGAAGTGTACCTTGAAGTAGGCGACCGCCATCTCGCCCGCCAGGATGAACGCCACCGGTCGTGTGAACAGCCCCACGGCGATTAGAATCCCACCGAAGAACTCGAGGACCCCGGCCAGTCCCATCAATGACATGAGCTCGGCCGTCTGGCCGGGCTCGCGGAACCCGCCGAACCAGCCAAACAGCTTCTGCGCCCCGTGCTGCCAGAACAGGAACCCGACGACGATGCGGAAAAGGTTTAGGGCGATCTGCTCGTATCGTGTGCCGCGTACGGTCATGGGTTGCGCTCTCCCCGATGGATGGACTTCTGCAAGGGCCCAAACATGTGCGTGCTGCGGGGTGAGCATCCACCGTCTAAGGCGCCCCGCACCATAACGTTTCGTTCCACCCATTCCGTTTCACCCCCCTGCGCCCCGGGCCCAGATTGCAACTCCGAAGTCTCAATCTGACAGGCAATTGATCTCCGTTGCCGCGGTAACTCGATACCATCGATCCTCTATTGTGAAGCGGCGCAACGGATTACGTACGCGGCTGCCGAGGCCGATCGACGCGCGGTGCGACGGTTGCACTCTGGAATGGCGAGTCAGTGAGAACCCTGGAGGAGGGTCTAGGTCTTGAAGCGATCGATGAGGTTAGTAATGATGAAGGCGATGAGGAATCAACGCGGCGCGGCGATGCCGTTCGTGGCGCTGACGACGGTGGCGATCCTGGGCATGACCGCGCTCGCGGTCGACTCGGGCATGCTGTTCACCGCCCGCGGAGAGGCCCAGCGGGCAGCTGACGCCGCTGCCTTGGCTGGAGCGAGTGTGCTGATCACTCAGCCCCAGAATGCAACGCAGGCGCACACCGTGGCGACGAACTACGGCGAACAAAACATCGTGCGTGAAGAGCTTGTTCAGATGGAGGACGAAGACGTCACAATCGACTTGGCGCAAGGCCGGGTAACCGCGGTCGTGCGTCGAGAGGCCTCACGTGGAAACGCGGTGACGACATGGTTCGCCCAAGTGTTTGGCACCACCGAGGTCGATGTCGATGCGCGCGCGGTAGCCGAGGTTCAGAATGCCGGTAGCGCGCGATGCGTCAAGCCGTTTGCGACGACGGGTTGGGTTACACCAACGACATCGGGCGGGCGGTGGCCCTCAAGGAGGGCGGCCCGGGGATGCACCAGCCGAGTTGGTACTACGCCTGGCAGATACCGCAGATCGACGGCGCTCCGGCGACTGGGGCGGAACGCTATCAATGGAACATCGGCAACTGTAACCCCACCATCATCTCGATCGGCGACGAGTACATGATCGAGACCGGTAACATGCAGGGACCGACGAAGCTAGGATCGAATGACTTGATTGACCAAGACGGTGGCGCGTATTGGGACGGTTACGGTGACGAGGTCGGCGGAAGC
Organism: Gemmatimonadota bacterium; assembly: GCA_039591175.1. Taxonomy (GTDB): domain Bacteria; phylum Gemmatimonadota; class Gemmatimonadetes; order JACCXV01; family JAHWKZ01; genus CAMYLR01. Next base: position 4,393 of record JBDHED010000012.1, read on the forward strand.
CGGCACGGCAACAACTGGGACGCGAGCGAGCGTATCGGCATCATTCCGGTGTTCGATCCGTCACGCGAGTTCAACCCCGGCAGCCAGCCGGTCAAGTTCAGCAACTTCATCGCCATCTTCGTTCAGAGCGTCACCGGCGGTGGCAACAATCAGCGCGTCAACGGGTTCATCCTGCCGGCAAGGGGATTGGGTGGTGGTAATGGTGGTACCGGTCCTGGAATCAAGGTCGTGCGGCTGATCGAGTAAAGGGATTTGGGTCGCTATCGTGGCCCACACCGTTCCCCCTCCTCCTGAGCGCGGTCGCTCGCGCAAAGCGGCCGCGCCCCTCTTTTTTCATAGCGTCCTCAGTTAGGGTGAGCAGCGATAGACTGAGATCGGTTCGCTGAGACCGCGGATTCGGGTCTTCGGCAGAAGTTCGGCTCTGGTAGAGGCTTCGATTAGTTGGTGGGTCGACTCGGTGAAAAGGATCGGACCGCCGACTTCCCGGGTGAGCTCCTCGATGTGGGCAGCCACGTTGACGGTGCTGCCGATCGCCGTGTATTCGCGACGCTGATCTGTACCTACGGTTCCCAACGTGGCCGGGCCGGTATGGATCCCGATGCCGATTCTGAGTGTCGGCTCCCGCCTTGTCGCCCGGCGGTCGTTGAGTTCGTCCAGCGCGGTGCACATCGACAACGCGCATCGCAACGCACGGGAAGCGTGATCGGGTTGGTGTCGCGGGGCATTGAAATAGGCCAGAATGCCGTCGCCGATGAACTTGTCGAGCGTCCCCCCATTGTCAAAGATCCGAGCGACCATCGCACCTTGGTACTCTTTGAGCAGGGCGACGACCTGCTCCGGGGACATTTCCTGGGTCAGCCCGGTAAAGCCGCGAATGTCGCAAAACAGAACCGTAATGGTGCGTGTGTCGGTGGAGTCCTCGTCACCTCGCTCTTCGACCCACCCCGCGACGTCGGGGCTGAAGTGTTGGCGCAATCGCTCACGTCGGGTTTGCTGGAGCGCGGCGACTCGCACAAGATCGCGGAGCCGGCCGATCACGTACATCGCCACCAAACCGAACGCGATGATGTCGAGCGTGAGAAAGATCCGGAAGTCAACTCGGGTCGCCGACAAACCAGCGAAAACATTGGTCAGAATCAAGCCGACCACGGTCGTCAACGCGACGTGCCAGCGTTGGAGGGTGATCACGGCGAACAGAATCATGAGCAGGTAAATAATGGCCAACCCGGGGGCGGAAATGATGATGTTCCCGGGCTCGCGAATCGAGAGAGTGCGGACAAAGACCAAGAACATCGCTGGCATGTCGAGAATCGGTATCGCCAGGCTCGAAGCCATGGTGAGTCGGTCCGAGTTTCGCGCCACCAGCCAGATCAGAATGCTCACCGCGCAGTAAACCGCCAGTACGGTCGTGCCCTGATGCCACACGTAGAGCCCAAGACCGAAGACCATGAGCATCTCGGTGGCGAAGAAGCCACTTACGATCGTGGCCCGGAGCATCGTCCCGCGGCGGGCGTTCTTCAGTCGCTCGACGTAGAGGACCTTGCGATATGTGGTGTTGGGGCCGGATTCAGGCGCCGAGTGAGGGTCCGAGAGCATAGGTCCAGTGTCGCTCATCGCTGACGACTCCGCCACAAGACCCGGCCGTGGTTCGTTCCTCAGATAGAACGAAATGCCGAGGGAGCACCGTTTGCGGCTTCGACCAGAGAATCGACATCTTGTGAAGTGGCGAGGGGGAAGCCACTTGAAGTTCAAACCATTGCATCCGATGACGTGGCGGATCGTTTTGGTGTTTGGATTGGCTACGGGGGTGGCTTACCCGGCCAAGGCTCAGGAAGCCACCGAATCGCCATCGCCAGAGATCGGCGCCCCGCTAGCCCCCGGCGAGACGGACACACAGATCCTCCCTGAAGTCGACATCCAAGCCCGCTTCGACTCGTTTCAACGCGAATTTGCCAAGGACTTCGGGGTCAAGCTTCGAAAAGACCGGCGCAGCAGCAGCGACGACGCCATCGTCAAAGCCCGAGAAGACTTTTTGAAGCGGTTCGAGGGGAGCGGCCTGTATCGCTGGTACCAGCGGGCGGAGGGTGTCTACAATCGGTTTGAGGGCCTCTACAAGCGGATCGAGAGGTCCACGAATTGGGCTACTGGCGGTCTCGATGTCGACACCGACATGGAGGCTGCGCTGGACGGCAGGCTCGGGTTGACCGTCCAACGAGGGGTAAAGGGGTTCAACGTTGGCGTCGATGTCGACGACGCGATGGCCGGCAGGCTCGGCCTCAGTGTGGGCGGAACGCTGAAGGGCTACCGAATCAGTTTTGATGTCAGCGATCTCGTCGAGGTCGGCAAGGTAGGCTTCCGACTCAAGCGAATGGTGAACTGATCGCGCTCCGTCTTCTGGTATTAGTTTTACCAAATGACGATCACCAAACGGCTTGAGCGGCGCGGGAAGCTCCTGTTGGTTTCCGGAGCGGTCGCTCTCCAGCGAACCAAGGCCCGGCCGATTACAAAGCTCGACCTTTCGCGCGTCCGCCGGGTGCTGCTGGTCCGCGTCAACTTCCGGTTGGGAAATCTACTCCTCGCCACACCTGGGTTTGCAGCGGTAAGGGAGACTCTCCCACACGCGGAGGTTCATGTTCTAACGACCTCAGCGTATCCGCACTTGCTGGATGACAATCCGGACGTCGATCGCGTCCTGACCTACAACCGCCAGATGCTCCTCCGCCCGTGGGTGCTCATCGGCTTGGTCCGGCAGATTCGAGCTCGACAGTACGATCTAGTGATCGACTGCTCCGGTGGAGAAAGCTTCAGCGGCGCTCTCTTCGCGTGCCTCTCTGGCGGATACTGGCGGATGGGGCTGGCGTCCAGCGAGTACAGGAAGTGCTTCAACGTCGCGGTCAAGCCTGGACCTGAGCACGTGCACAGGGTCGACATCTTGCTGGCTCTGCTCCAATCGATCGGGATTTGCGGGCAGAGTCGCGATATGAAGGTCATCCTGTCGCCGGAAGAGCGTGGGTGGGCCGAGCGACGATGGCGAGAGTGGGGACTCTCTGACGATCGGGTCACAGTCGGCGTCAATATCGGCGCGCGCGGTGATAAGCGCTGGCCGATGGATCACTTCCTGAGCGTGATTCGATGGTTGGACGAAGAATGGGGAGCCCAAATCGTGATGTTCGTAGGTCCCCAGGAGATCGATCGTCTCAGTGCGGTTCGGGGTCGGCTTCCGCCCCAGGTGGTCATCGATACCACCAGCCATGTTCGCCGGTTTGCGGCTCTGCTCGCGCGCTGCGCGGTGGTCGTGACCTCTGATACCGGCCCCATGCACCTCGCGGCTGCGGTGGGCGTACCGACCGTTTCGATCTTTCTGAATCAGAACTCTGACGTTTTTGCGCCCAAGGGCGAGATCCATCGGGTCGCGTATCGCGATAACGGCGTTGACGCAGAGGGCGTTATCGATGCGCTCGCCGATCTGAGTCACAGCGTGCTGCCTAAAATCGCATCAAGTCACCTCCGACGACGATCCTCCCCGTGAAGTGTCTGGATGCGCGGGCGATGAAGGTCTCTTCGGCGCCGGCTGGTATGAGATGCGTAAGTACGAGGAGAGTGACGTCGGCAGCGGCGGCGACCTTACCAGCCTCGGTCGCGCTGGTGTGATAGCGCTTTAGGTTTTCAGCCACTTCTTTTGAGTCCACGCGGTCGAAATGTTCCGGCAGGTAGGCCTCGTGAACGAGGATATCCGCTCCGCGGGCGTGGGCGATCAAGTTCTCGCTCGGCCGAGTGTCACCACTGATAACGATCGTCTTGTGCTCTACCTCGAACTTGTAACCAAGCGCGTCCTTGACCGGCTCGTGGTTGACGCGGAACGCGGTGATCCGGATGTCCTCGTCTTGGTAGATGATCTCATCTTTGCGAATCTCGTGAGTGTTAATGGTGGCGCCCTCGGCGGCATGGAGCTCGGTCAGATCCCGTCGGATCGGGATGTCGATCTCGAACATTTTGAGGATCGCGTCCGCCACGCTGCTTGTGCCTGGTGGCCCATAGAGCTCGAGTGGCGTGTAGCGGCCAAAGATCCAGGAAGTGTTGAAGAGGTCGGGCAGGCCGCTGATATGATCCGAGTGGAGGTGGGTCAGAAACACGGCCTGGATGTCTTTGAGTGGATAATCGGTGGCCCACAGCCGGTTGGTCACGTTTCGGCCGGCGTCGACGACAAAGACCTTGCCGTTGACTATGACGGCGGCGGCGGGGCCGGCCGTTTCCGGGTCCGGTCGTGGGTAGCCGGTTCCGAGCAGGATGAGTTCGACTTCTGTTTGTGACGGGGGCGCAACCTGCGTAGAGCTTGGGGCCGCAGGGATCGTCATACACGCGACAACCACCAGGACGATGGTCATCAGCTTAAACAGGGGGTCACGCGAGATGGGCGGTGACCCCCACCGGTCTTCGGGCGTTTTGGTTTCCGAAACAGCTCCTACCTGGAGTGAACCGTCTTCACGATGTCGACGACGAGCACCAATATCGCTGCCGCCCCCAGCGCCGCAGGAACGTAGTACACGGTGCCATTGGTCGGCCCCCATTGGCCCATCATCGACGAGCCCAACCAAGACGCGCCGATATAGCCGATGATGACCTTCGATATGAAGGACGTCAGCCCCGGTCGAACGTAGAACTTGAGCCCGTAGTGCAGAATCGCCGCGACGACGACGCTGATCACGAGCAGTGTGAAAAAGCTTCCGGAGTCCATGTCGATTCTCCTCCCTGATCGGGAATCCAGGGCGTCACGCGAAACGCCCCGATTTATAATCGATACTACAAAAGGTGTAGGGAGTCAATTTTCCGCCAACTGCCACGTGCGTAGAGTGGCTAATCCTGCAGGCCCGATGCGGAGTTTAGGTGAGTGAGGTACTCTACGGGTTCGTTAACGAGAGGATCGCACTGATGCTGAAACGTGGTCTTCAGGCCTTGATCCCCCGGCTTGGAATAGCCGCCCTCATAATCGCCTGTGGCGTCGACCCCACCGGAGCGGACGGGGGAGACGTCGAGTTCAGCGCCCGGGTGGATGTCATGGAGTCGTTCCCGGTGCAGCTCGTCGGCCGGCTCTCGGTCGAGAACACCGGTGACGAGCGCGTGACGGTGGTTTTCCCCGACGGTTGTGTCGCGCTCCTGAGCGCGTTCGACGTGAACGGGGGCGATCGCCCAGTCTGGACCCAGAGCGTCGCCTGCATAGCGGTTTTGGTTCCGGTGGACCTGGAGCCTGGTGAACGACGTTCGTTTAGCACACCGATCGCCAGCGCTCGCGACATCCTCGGTACCGATCTGCCCGATGGCGAGTACCGGATCGTCGTCAACCTGCGCCCGGATGGGGAAGCAGTTGAAATCGAGGTGGGTACGGTGGAGTTGGCGATCCCCCGATAGTATCGGCTAGTCTGTTGGCCAACTGAAGGAGGTGTTGCCATGGCCGACTCGAAACCGATGCTCGTTCCCCTCCCGAACGGTCCCTACTACTTAATCCCCGATCAGACCCCGCATGAGATCCCGTATCTGCAGAGCTCAAAGGGCGAATCGCGTGCCAACGTGCGGGGTGTGGCGCTGTGCAGATGCGGCGGATCGGCAAACAAGCCTTTCTGCGACGGAACGCATGGGACGAACGACTTTTCGGATGCCAAGCTGACCGATGGGAGCCTCGACAAGCGAGAGGATTACGTCGGAAAGAAGATCACGATCCACGACAACCGTGGAATCTGTGCCCACGCCGGTCGTTGCACGGAGGGTCTGGCGGCTGTCTTTAAGCTGAAGACCGAACCGTGGATCGATCCCGACGGGGCGGCCGTCGAGGAGATCATCGAGACGATTGTGAGGTGTCCTTCGGGAGCGCTGAGCTACTCGATCGAGGATGGCGAGCATCGCGATCAGGACCGTGAACCGATGGTCACCGTCACCAAGAACGGTCCCTACGCGGTTACCGGTGGTATCGAGTTGGTTGGACCGGAGCAGGGAGAGGGAGCGTCAAAGGAGCACTACACGCTTTGCCGATGCGGGCAGTCGAAGAACAAACCATTCTGCGACGGATCGCACTGGTACGCGAAGTTCCGCGACGACAAGAACTAGCTAACCCTCGAACCCCTCCCGCGCGAGTTGCTTTGGCGTCACGTGCCAGGCGAGTCGGCCTGACTCGTACTCAATCTCAGACCAACGGTCGACGTCGAACTCGATACAGGCGACGGCGGCTGTCGGAAAATGTGAGATTGAACGACCCGAGAGCGCGCTTACCAAGCTCGACCACGTCGGTTCATGGCCGGCGATCAAAAGCGTTCCGGTGGTGTCGGGCTGGCCTCGAATCTCATCGATGACGGCATCTATGGATGCACCGTAAAGTTGCTCGGTGATTCGAATTGGGCACTCCCATTCGCCAGCTTTGGCGGCGAGCTCGACGGTTTGACGCGCGCGGGTCGCCGATGAGGTGAGCACCTGGTCTGGGATCGAGTCGATCGAGGTGAGATACTTGCCCATGAGCTTTGATGCGCGCCGACCGCGCTTGGCGATGGGGCGGTTGTGGTCGCGGTCGTAATCTGCGCCCCAGTCTGACTTTCCGTGCCGGAATACGAGCAGAGTTCGCATAAGCCTCAACCACGAATATAGAACGTTGGGTGCGATTGTTGTGATATCATGTTGTCAGGGAGGGGTACGATGAATGAGCTACCGTTCCGTTGCCCCAAGTGCGATCACACCGCATACGAAACCGGACAGATGCGCGCCACCGGCGGCTTCTGGAGCAAGATCTTCGACGTCCAGGGCAGAAACTTCACGACGCTCACCTGCGCCCGGTGCCGCTACACGGAGATGTACCAGGCGGAGAGCAGCACGCTCGGAAGCGTCTTCGACTTTTTCACCAACTAGGCGGCAAAGGGCGATTTCCACCGGCAAATTCGGCGTGACAATTGCGTAGTAGCATGTCGGACGCTATGATCGACGGCCCCGTGGGTGCCCAGGACCCCATGACCATCGAGGAACAACCATGGTTGAGAGAATCACCCGCGATCCGGAGCTAGCCAGCAAGATCGTCGACGGCCACATCCCAGCGGCCAAATCGAGTACGCGACGATCTGACAAGAAATCTGGCGAGAAACCCACGAAGCCAAAAACGCTTGAGACGCCAGCGGATTCGGTTCCGGTTCCCGAACTCGGCCGCGGGATGGAGCACGATCTCAAGCGGCCTGAATACTACCTGAACCGCGAGCTTACGTGGCTGAACTACAACTTCCGAGTTCTCGCGGAAGCTGAGCTACCGCACACGCCGCTGCTGGAGAAGATCAAGTTCATCTCGATCGCGAGTTCGAACTTGGATGAGTTCTTCATGAAACGGATCGGTGGACTCAAGCAGCAGGTCGGCGCGGGTGTGCACTTTCCGACCGTCGATGGTAGAACTCCGCTGCAGCAGATCGACGAATGCTATGAGTTGGTTCGTGAGCTGGAGAAGCGTCGTCGTCGCGTACTGAAATCGGTGCTCGTGACTCTCGAGGACCGCGGCATCAAGCTCTCTACGTTTGACAATCTCCCCGAGGACGAACGAGAGCGATTGCGTCATTACTACTTCGAGAATGTGTTTCCGCTTGTAACACCCCAGGCGACCGATCCAGCGCACCCATTCCCATTCATCTCGAATCTGTCGCTCAACCTGCTCGTCAGCCTGCGGTATCCGCAGGACGAGGATACGCTGCTGGCGAGGGTCAAGGTCCCCATTGGCGTGGGAATCCCGCGGTTCTTGGCGGTCGATGGGGGCAACACTTTCGTCACAATAGAAAGCGTCATCGCTAGCAACCTCGACCTGCTCTTCCCAGGGATGGAGATCGAGGACCATGCGATGTTTCGGGTCACTCGAAACGCCAACACGACGATCGATGAGGAGAACGCCGACGACCTCTTGGCGGTTATCGAGTCCGGGATGCGCGAGCGGAGATTCGCCCCGATCGTTCGACTCGAAGTGGCGGCCGACATGCGGTCAGAGTATCGAGGCATGCTAGCTGCGGAGCTCGGTCTAGATGAGCACTCCGACGTTTTCGACGTCCGAGGGTTGATGGCTGTGCGCGACCTGATCGAGCTCGCGGGTGTGGAAGGAGTGCTCGAGTTGAAGGACGCCGAGCTCTTTTACGCGCCCTTTCAGCCGGTCGAGCATCCCGAGATGACGAGTGAGCGGAACGTCTTCCACATCATTCGTGATCAGAAGTCGATTCTGATCCACCATCCGTACCAGTCGTATGCGACGTCCGTGGAGCGGTTTCTGCGCGAGGCGAGTCGGGATCCGAAGGTCCGCGCGATGAAGATGACGCTCTACCGGACTTCGGCGGACTCCAAGGCGATTCGATACTTGATCGAGGCGGCTCAGAACGGCAAGCAGGTCGCGGTCGTGGTGGAGTTGAGGGCTCGCTTCGACGAGGAGGCGAACATTCGCTGGGCCAACCGGCTGGAAGAGGCCGGGATCCACGTCACGTACGGTGTGGTCGGCCTGAAGACACATGCAAAGGCGATCCTGGTCGTGCGCCAAGACTACGACGGACTTCGCCGATACGCGCACATGGGGACCGGCAACTACCACGCGGAAACAGCGCGGCTCTACGCTGACTTCGGCCTCATCACATGCGATGATACGATCGGCCAGGATCTGACCGAGCTGTTCAACTACTTGACGACCGGTTACCGGCCCAAGCGGAAGTATCGTAAAGTCCTGCCGGCGCCCAAGATCATGAAGTCCTCGATCCTCAAGAAGATCGAACGGGAGATCTCGTTGCATTCAGACGAATCGCCCGGTCACATTCAGTTCAAGCTCAACGCGCTCGAGGATCCAGATATGACGCAGGCCCTCTATCGAGCGTCGAAGGCTGGGATCAAAGTCGATCTGATCGTCCGCGACACGTGTCGGTTGCGCCCGGGTATCCCTGGTTTGTCGGACAACGTCCGGGTCGTCAGCATCGTGGGACGTTTTCTCGAGCACACCCGTGTGTATTACTTCTCGAACGGTGGAGACGAGGAGTACTACATCGGATCGGCGGACCTCATGAAGCGTAACCTGGAGAATCGCGTGGAGATTCTGGCTCCGATTGAAGACCCGTCGCAACGGTCGCATCTGCGGTTCTTGCTGGACGCTCAGCTCGACGATGACAAGAACGGTTGGGAGATGAGGCTCGACGGGAGCTATGTCCACCGAGCCACGTATGAGGAAGAGAGCGCGGGGTCTCAAGAGCGAGTGATCGCGTGGGCCGAGAGACGTCTGCGCGCAGCCACCCGACTCCGCCGGCGTCGGCCGGAAGGGTTCAGACGAAGAAACGTTCGCTGAGTGTACGTACAGCTTGACCCCGAGTCACCACCGGGTGTGGCGGTCAAACAGGCCCTCCTCCCTTTGTTCAACGTCATGCGAAACAACGAGCAGGCGGTTCGGTCAGGAACCGATCCCGACGGCTTACACGACTTTCGTGTTGCTAGTCGTCGATCGCGGGTCGTGCTGTCGCGGGCGAAGAAGATCCTCACCGATCCGAGCTTCAAGCGCTGCCGCCAAGACCTCCGTTGGCTTGCCAAAACTACCAATCGCAGTCGAGACCTCGACGTCGGTCTGGCATCATTGGCAACATATCGTTCGACTCTGTCGCATCAGGATGCGGATGAGCTCCTGCCGTTCGAGCGTGATCTGAGCGCGCACAGGGGTCGAGCTCACGACAGGGTCCGCGACGCCATCGATAGCAGTCGTTACGCAAGCTTCGCGAACGAGTACGAGACCCTCATTACCACGCCGACGACGGAACAGACGGGCTCGGGCACGATAGTCGATTTCGCTTCCGCATGGACCTGGGCCGCTTATCGACGTGTCTTGCGAAGGGGTCAGGCGTGTGGCCCGACTCCATCTGTCAAGGAGCTCCACAAGTTGAGGTTGGCGTGCAAGAGGCTTCGGTATTTGATCGAGGTCTACCAAAGCCTGTACGCGGGGGCGAAGATCGCCGAGTTGATCGACACCCTGCAGGAGTTTCAGACGCTACTTGGGGACCTGCACGATGCCGACGTTCAGCGTCGCGAGATGGAGGAGTTCATCCGCACCACGACGGCCCCGGCGACCCCTGCGGTAAACGCGTTTTTTGGAGATCTGGGCGATCGCATCACCGTGATCCGCACGGAGTTTGGTCAACGGTTTGACGCGTTTGCTCGGCCGTCGAACGAAAGGCATTTTGGGGAGTTGTTCCAGCCGAATCAGTAGCGCCGCGCCAAAACCTCAGTAAATCTCAGGCACGAACGTCTGATCCGACATCGGAGGGCGGACGTACCCACCTCGCTGGCGTTCTGACAGCTCGATCGGTTCGGGGGTCAAGTCTTCGTAATCGAACATGCTCAGCAGATGACTCATGCAGTTCAATCTAGCCCGCGTTTTGTCGTCCGAGTTCACCACGTACCAGGGCGCCTGTTTGATATCGGTGTGGGCGAACATGACGTCTTTAGCCTTTGAGTACTCGACCCACTTGAGGCGGGCTTGCAGATCCATCGGGCTCAACTTCCAGCGTCGTGTGGGGTCGTCAATGCGTTGTTGGAAGCGCTTCTCCTGCTTCTCATCGCTGACCGAGAACCAGTACTTGATCACTTTGATATGAGATCGGATGAGGGAGCGCTCAAACTCGGGAACGCTCCGAAGGAACTCCTGGTATTCTTCGTCCGTGCAGAAGCCCATCACGCGCTCTACTCCGGCGCGGTTGTACCAGCTGCGATCGAAGAGGACCATCTCACCCGCGGCCGGAAGCTCTTTGACGTAGCGCTGAAAGTACCACTGTGTTTTCTCGCGTTCGGTCGGAGTGCCAAGCGCCACGACGCGTACGATTCGCGGATTGCAACGTTGCGTAATGCGCTTGATCACACCGCCTTTTCCGGCTGCATCGCGACCCTCGAAGATAACGACCGCCTTCGCGCCGGTGTGCTTGATCCATTGCTGCAGCTTGACGAGTTCGGTCTGCAGCCGCGCGAGCTCTTGATTGTATGTCTTCTTGTCGAGCGCCTTCTTGCCGCTCATGTCAACAGTCTCATTCTGGAGCCATCCCCTTGGACGCGAGTTCTTCGATAGCGGACGTTGACTTCTTCAACGACTGCAAGCCCATCCCCTTCAGTATTGGTTCGGCCTTCGTGAACTGGATCTCGGCGTAGTCGACAACTTGGATGTGGTTGCCCCAAGGATCGAGGAAGTCGCGGCCAGAAGCCGACAGGATCTCAGCGCCACCGGTTCGCGCTGCGTGGACGACTTTCTTGATGTCATCGACGACTAGACCGAAGTGTCGGTGAGTGTCGGGGGCCTGAGATCGACCCTCGCTAAGAGCGATGAACTGATCGCCCAAATCGATGAATGCCATTCCCTTGCCGCGGCCGCGAATGCGCACATCGAACAACTGGCCGTAAAACTCCAGCGCGGCGTCGATGTCCCCGACCTCCAACGCCACGTGGTTCACGCCCACGGCTCGGGCCGGCTGGGTACTCCGATCGGTCGAAATGGCCATCGACGCCTACGATAGCAGGCAGTTGGACAGAGCACCACCGTCGTGAGAGTCAAACCGGCTGTCCCCGGTTGGGGTTTTCAAGAGGGGAACAAGGGACGATATGAGAGCCTACCTACGCCAGCGACGCTACACACTGATCGGGCTCCTGCTGGGAGTCGTCGCGTTCGTGTACCCGCCCGATTTGGGGGCCCAAACCCTAGCCCGCAGCGATGTTCGGCCGACCGCGATCCCTCTGCTGGGGCTGGATTCATCGGCCGCGGCGTCCGCGGAACTCGACAGCCTGCTGCAAGTCCTCGATCGAGTCGACGCGAATCGCGTCGACGAGCTCGTGGCACGCTACGACCAACGCGGCAACGCCGAGAAACGACGCCTTGAGGAGCGCTTTGGCGTGATTCAGCACCGGTTCCGAGTCGACGCCGACCCGCGCGGGATCTTTCGACGCTGGGTAGCCGGTGGTTTTGGGGAAACCGTTCTCGTTGAAGCCCTCAAGGAGATCACGCAGGGCCGATACGCCGCCTACTATTTCTTTGACGGCGTTATTCGTCCCAACGTGTTTGCGTCTGATCGCTACCTGGCGCGGCAGGAGAGCGCTATCCACGAAAAGGTCCACCTTGTCCAGCCTGCGATCTATCGCCGGTTGGGAATCCGGTGCGCCTGGACCAATCCGCTCGATTCGTGTGTTCGAAGTCTCGAACCGGTGGCGGTTTACTTGACCGAGTACGCGATGTTGAATCGGCGCTCACCGCATCTGTCCGATGGGAGCATCAACCGAGCTATCGAGAAGTACCTTGTACTGGAGGCCGAGCGCTGCCGATACGCCGGAGGTACCCCACGTTGCCCTGCAACGCATCGAGTGCATGAGTACATCGAGTTACCGCTCGAGGTGGCCCGACTGGTGGAACGGCACGGCTTAGAGAACGGCATCGCGAGGTTCGTGAACCACCTTTAGGACATAGAACCGCGACCGGACGTTATGGGGCCGGCCAATCGCTTAGAATGATCCCGAGGTCGATATTCGGGGCGATCAGGCAGATGTGGCCGTGGCCGTGTAGCACACGAGAAGTCGCGCGCGGCAACCGTTCCGCCATATACTGAGCTTGTTCAACGGACGGAACTAGGTGGTCGTCCTCCGCCGCGAGCAACAGGGTCGGCGCAGTGATCTGATGCAGCTGGTCGCGGACATCGTAGCGCTTCAAGATTCGAAGCCGGTTCAGGTACCCCCGTCGGGTTGTTTCGGTGGTGAGCATGAGGAATTGACGAATCTCGTCACGATGAGTGAACTGGGAGTGGAGGCGCGTGGCGGTGAATTGTCGCACCAGCGTCATCGCCTTCCACGGAAAGACCTGTAGGGTGGGGATTACAACCCTTAGCCGTGTTTGGGGCAGGAAGCGTGGGAACGAGTTTATGATTACGAGCGCCCGCACGAGCTCCGGTCGTTCTAGCGCAAAGCTGAGCGCGAGTGTGCCGCCGAACGATTCGCCGAGAATAATGGCCGGCTCGTTTGAAGGCGAGACCGATCGAATCACACCGGCGAGATCGTCGATCAACGTTGCCATTTCAGACGCCGTATCGCGCAAGGCGTATGTAGCAACGCGATAGTCTCGTGCCAGGAGCGGTTTCTGTCGGTAGAAGAGCTTACCCGTTCCGTCCATACCGGGAACGCAGACCATCGGCGGGCCTGCTCCGTCAACCGATACGTTTGGGTCGTATGAATCGCCAGCAGACATAACCGCTACAATGATGAACGATAAGAAACCGAGCGTCGACCGGGAAAGCCGATTCGGCCGCTATGCCCGGGTAGCCTGGGCGTTCCTGACGCTGTTTGTTGTGGAGAGCAGCGTCTTCGGGTTGTCGGTGCTGCCGGCGGCGCTCTTCTGGGAATGGCATTTCAGCTGGACATTGTCGCTCCAGTGGTTACGCGTAGTCGTTCTCGCGATGTCGTTTGTGCCCGCCTATATGCTCTTCGCGATATCGCTCATGGTCCTTTCAGGTTGGGCCACTCGGATCACCGGGTGGCGAACCCCACCCAACGTCGAGCTCAAGATATCGGACCTCGACTGGGAGCTCCTCGACTGGGCCCGCTACATGGTGTCGACCCATATGGTGCGGATCTTTGCCGGCGTTCTGTTCCGATCGACTCCGGTGTGGACGATGTATCACCGCCTGAATGGGGGGCGCATCGGTCACGGTGTCTACATCAACAGCATCTCGCTCACCGACCATAATCTGCTCGAGTTTGACGATCGCGTCGTGATCGGCTCCGACGTGCATCTTTCGGGTCATACAGTCGAGGCTGGAGTGCTCAAGACCGCACCGGTGAAGCTCGGACGTAACGCGACGATCGGAATCGGGAGCGTGGTTGGTATCGGTGTGGAAGTCGGTGCCGATGCCCAGGTGGGCGCGCTCAGCGTGGTACCGAAGTTCCGGAAGCTGGAGCCCAGCTCGATCTACGGTGGCGACTCGATCAAACGCCTAGATGGGTCGGCTGGGCCTTCGGAACCGTCTGGGTAGATCGCTAATACCGTAAGGAACCGGTGAGCTTACCGATCGCCCATCGCGGGTTGGTGGTGTTCACTTGGACCTTGGTCAGCAGCTGCAGCCAACGTCTGCGCGTTGCGCTCATCGAAGGCTCGGATGCGATCGCCCTCGCCTCGGTTTCGATCGCCTGGTGGTCCTTGCTCAAGTTGGATTCGTGAAGGCGGAAGCGCGACAGCGGTCGGGAGGCGTACAGCGGCCGCGCCGCGTCTAGCGCTCGCATCGCGAAATCGTAATCTGCAGCGAGTCGATAGGTGGCATCGTATCCACCGAGTTCACGGGCAAACTTGGTGCGGTAGAAAGTCGAGGGCTGGGGAAAACAGTTCCAACCCAAAGCTCTGAACCGTGCTGGAGAGAGCCAGCGCGGAGGTCGCAAAACCGCCAGGTCTCTTCCATTGGCGTCCATCATGACTACCGGTCCGACGATCCACTGATGGTCACTCTCCTGCCCAAGACCCGTTCTGACTTCGGCGACCGCGGCCGCGGTCAGTTGATCGTCGGAGTTGACGTAACCAAAGATCTCGCCTTTAGCTGCTTGGAGACCCTTGTTGATAGCCTCGTACATGCCGCCGTCACGGCCGACAATGATTTCGCTCGGGTAACGGGAAGCGATCTCTACAGTGCGATCCGTTGACTCGCCGTCGACCACGATGTGCTCCAGTGTTTCGCCTGGAATCGTGTCGTCGGTCCATATCGACCGCAGAGTCTCCTCTATGTACCGCTCCGAGTTGAGGGTCGGGGTTACGATCGTAATGAGCATCTGTTAGGCCGTCTGGTTTTCCCACCAGCCAATCGTGTGGCGGAGACCCTCCTCGAGCCCCATTTTTGCTTCGAAATCGAACAGCTCTCGGGCCTGACTGGTGTCGAGAGAGCGTCGCGGCTGCCCATCCGGCTTTGAAGCATCCCAGTGAACGTCACCCTCGAAGTTGGTCAGCTTCGCGATCAGAGTGACTAGATCACGGATGGTGATCTCCTGACCCGTGCCGACATTGACCGGATCGGGTCCATCGTAGTGCTTGGTAGCCAGGACGATCGCCCGTGCGGCATCCTCGACGTACAAAAACTCGCGACTGGCCGAGCCCGTGCCCCACACTTCGACGTTTGGTGATCCAGACTCGCGAGCATCAACGAACTTCCGGATTAACGCCGGGATGACGTGACTCGTCTCCAAGTCGAAGTCATCTCTGGGCCCGTAGAGATTCGCGGGCAGCAGATAGATGCCATTCACCCCGTACTGTTGTCGGTATCCCTGGAGCATCACCAGCAGTGCTTTCTTGGCGACGCCGTAAGGAGCGTTCGTCTCCTCCGGATAACCGTTCCACAGGTCGTCCTCGCGGAAAGGTACCGGAGTGTGTTTGGGGTACGCGCAGACGGTGCCTATCTGAACGATCTTTTCTACTCCATGGCGTCGGCTTTCTTCAATCACGTTGAGGCCCATCGCCATGTTGCCGTAGAAGTACCGACCGGGGTTGGCTCGATTTGCGCCGATGCCGCCAACGTCGGCGGCGAGATGGATCACGATTTGTGGAGTTGTGTCGGCCAGTAGCCGGCGTGTATCACTCTGTTCGGTGAGATCATGGTCACGACTCCGGGCGACAGTTGTTTGCGCACCCTCGTCGTCGAGCATCTGGATCAAATGCGAGCCCAGAAACCCCTCGCCGCCCGTCACCAGGATCCGCTTTCCGCCGAGTTCCACTAGTCGCTTCGACCCTCGCGCCACTCGACTTGCTTCAACCCGGCATCGACCAGCGTTCGCTCTTGAGCGGCTAGCTTCATGTCGGCCTCGACCATCATTTCAACTAGCTGATCGAACGTCACGTCAGGCTCCCAACCGAGCACTCTCCGTGCTTTTGCTGCATCGCCCTCCAGCAGATCGACCTCGGATGGACGCATGTACCGTTCGTCGATCCTGACGTACTCTTCCCAGTCGAGATCTACCAGGGCGAAAGCCGCCTCACAGAACTCGCGAACCGAGTGGCGGTCGCCGGTCGCAATCACGTAATCGTCGGGCTCGTCCTGCTGCAGCATCATCCACATGGCGCGCACGAAGTCGCCAGCGAAGCCCCAGTCGCGCTCGGCGTCGAGATTGCCCAGATAGAGCCGTTCCTGCAGACCATGCTTAATCCGTGCCACCGCGCGGGTGATCTTTCGGGTGACAAACGTTTCGCCACGGCGAGGCGATTCGTGATTGAACAGAATGCCGTTGCAGTTGAACATTCCGTAGGCCTCACGGTGGTTGAGCGTCTGCCAGAAGCTGTACACCTTGGCCACTGCGTAGGGGCTGCGCGGGTGAAATGGGGTCTGCTCGTTCTGTGGCACCTCGTTCACCTTGCCGTACATCTCAGATGACGATGCCTGGTAGAAGCGGACCGGGGCGTTGAGTTGGCGCATCGCTTCCAGTAGCCGGAGCGTGCCTAGCGCGACGACATCCGCTGTGTAGATCGGGTTCAGGAACGAGACCGCCACGTGGGATTGAGCCGCGAGGTTGTAGATCTCGGTCGGTTGGATTTCGTTGAGTAAACGGCTGAGCGTGTTGCTGCCGGTCAAATCCCCGTAGTGGAGAAATAGCCGCGCCGTTTCGATGTGAGGATCGAGGTATAGGTGATCGATCCGCTCGGTCCCGAACGTGGACGAGCGCCTGATGAGCCCGTGCACTTCGTACCCCTTGCTCAGCAGGAACTCGGAGAGGTACGACCCGTCTTGGCCGGTGATGCCCGTGATGAAAGCGCGCTGTGCCATTCTCCTAACTCCTAGAACAGGTTCTTGAGCACGAACATGACGTTTGCTGGTCGCTCGGCCAATCTACGCATGTACCAAGGGTACCAGTCAGGGCCGTAGCTGATCAGGATCCGCACATGGTGATTTTCGGCGACGAATTGGCGTTGATCGCTTATCCCGATCCCGTAGAGCATCTGAATCTCGTAGGCGTCCGAGGGAATCTGGCCAGATTGTGCCCGTTGAACAATCCGCTTGAGCAGCGACACATCGTGCGTGCCAAAAGCCGCACGCAGGCCATCGCCGATGTGCGGCAGCATCATCTCGGCGCACTTCATGAAGTTATCGTCGACATCTTGTTTTCTCGGGAAAGCGATGTCTTTGGGCTCCATGTAGGCTCCCTTGACGAGCCGAATCGCCGGGTTTAGTGGGATCAAGTCGCTGAGATCATCAGCCGTGCGATAAAGATACGATTGCAGACACACTCCGATATTGGAAAACCGTTGGCGAGCGCGCCGATACAACTCGAGGGTAATGTCGACGTAATCGCTCAACTCCATGTCGATCCACACCCAGCTGTCCTTCTGCCCAGCATGCTCGATGAGCGACTCCAGCTTCTGGTACGTGTACTCATGATCGAGATCGAGCCCGAGTTGGGTCAGTTTGATCGATACTTCGGTCTTGAGTCCCCGCTCGTTGATGCGATCGATCGCTCGCAAGTAATGAGCCGCAACTGCGTCCGCCTCGCTGAGGTCGTTCAGGTTCTCCCCAAGCCGGGTGATGATCGTGGTCATCCCCAACGTGGAGAGCTTCTCCGTGACCGCTAGGGCCGACTCGACATCCTCCCCTGGCATGAAGCGGCGAACCGCCCGGCGAACTGGTGGAAGTCGCGGCACGGTGCGCTTGAGCCGCGGGTCTTGCGATGCCCATAGGAGGGCGCTTTTGGCTGGGTTCAAGGACTCGTCTCCGTTCGCGTGGACCCCATTGGCGCGGAGGTTAAACTAGATCATGTCGATCGAAAAGCCGCGAGGTTCATCAGGGAGGCAATCAATGAGAATCCGTGCCGCCGTGCTCGAGGAGTTCGGCCAGCCGTTGGTTGTCCAGGATGTCGACCTGGCGCCCCCCAAGGTAGGGGAGGTGCTCGTAAAGGTGCACGCTTGCGGCGTATGCCACACCGATCTGTACACAGCCAGCGGCGCTGACCCCAGCGGGTACACCCCGTGCGTGCTTGGCCACGAGGGCGCCGGTATCGTGACCGAGGTCGGGGAAGGAGTGACGCTCGTCCGGCCGGGCGACCACGTGATCACGCTGTTTTCGCCCGAGTGTGGCGAATGCACTCACTGCAAGAGCGGTAAGACCAATATCTGCCTGGCGATTCGCGAGCAGCAGGGGAAGGGGTACCTCCCTGATGGTACGCCGCGGTTGTCGCGTGACGGTGAGCCGATGCGTCATTTCATGGGCACCAGCACGTTCGCCGAGTACACCGTAATGCCGGAGATCGCGGTCGCCAAGATCGACCCCGCGGCGAGCCTCGAAACCGTGTGTATGCTGGCGTGTGGAGCCACCACCGGGCTGGCGGCCGCGCTGTGGAAGACCGAGGTCGAAGCCGGCTCGACGTGCGCCGTTTTTGGCTGTGGGATGGTAGGGCTCGGAGCGGTGCTCGGGTGTGCGATGCAGGGCGCTGAGCGGGTCATCGCCGTTGACCTGTCGGAGAAACGTCTCGAGCTAGCCAGAGGGGCAGGCGCCACAGATACGATCGTGGCCGACCAGGATCCGGTGGACCGCATCCTGGAGATGACCGATGGCTTTGGCGCCGACTACACGTTTGAGGCGACCGGGCTGGTCAAAGTCATGGGCCAGGCGGTCGAAGCGGCGCGCATGGGGTGGGGGACCTGCACCATCCTGGGTGTCGCCGGCAAGGGCGAAGCGCTCGAGATCGTCCCGCGCTTCCTGATCACCGGGCGCAAGGTCCAAGGCGGTAGCTTCGGCGGTGCGCGCGGCCGGACGCACGTACCCCAGCTGGTCGACCTGTATCTGCAAGGCAAACTCGATCTGGATCCGTTCGTCTCGCATCGGTTGACTCTCGACCAGGTGAACGAGGGTTTTGAGCTGATGGAGGCCCAGGACGGAATTCGGTCGGTGATTGTGTTCGACGCCGCGTGAGCGGCGATCGGTCTTCGGTCCCTCTTGATTGGAGGAGAGCACCATGACCAACGACGATTACCCAGTGCGCTTTGACGTTGACTACCCTGAGAAGCTGGATCAGCTGACGACCGCGTTTCGGATCGTGATGATCATCCCGATCGCGATCGTCCTGGCGACGGTTTCCGGTGCTCCCTTCGCCTCTGAGAACGTTGGCGAGGGGACTCAAGCCGGAGGCGCGGCCGCCGGTGGTCTGCTGATCCTTGGACCACTGCTGATGATCCTCTTCCGCCAGAAGTACCCGCGATGGTGGTTCGACTGGAACCTCGAACTGTTGCGTTTCACGGCTCGTGTCGAGTCGTATTTCTTCCTGCTGACCGACGCGTATCCCTCCACTGACGAGGAGCAAGCCGTGCGCCTTGACATCGATTATCCGGATGTCGATGGGGATCTCAATCGGTGGCTGCCGCTGGTCAAATGGCTGCTCGCGATCCCGCACGTCGTCGTATTGGTTTTCCTGTGGCTTGCGGCCCTGGTCTCGGTCTTCATCGCCTGGTTCGCGATTCTGTTCACGGGTCGGTATCCGAAAGGGCTGTTCGACTTTGTCGTCGGTGTCATGCGCTGGACTTGGCGCACCGTCGCCTACGCGATGGTGTTGACAACCGATCGCTATCCGCCGTTCCGCTTGGCTTAAGGTGCGGTGGTGGCGACGACGAAAGGGCAAGCGGGCCCGCTACGAGGCGCTCGAGTTCGGCGAGGTGGGTCATGTGACCCCTCCGCGCGCGTGGGTCGCCCGAGGACGCTCAGGCCCGCTTTCGTGGGAGGCTCGAGCCGAACGTGAGTCGGACCGCGTCACCTGGGAATTGAGCGTACTGGGCACGCTGACGGGAAACCAGGTCGCATCGGGAACCGCCGCTGACGCGTATTCGGCACAAGACCACTGCCGGGCGGCGCTTCGGAAGATCATCGACGAACACAACCAATTCGCCGACATCGCCTAACGACATCTTGCGAAGCGGAGTGAAGCGTCGTTGACGCGAGCTACTTATTAGTGTATACTTATATAAGTTATGGGTTATCAGCGTGTCCTGAACGCTCTTTCTGACCCTACTCGCCAGGCGCTGTTAGAACGTCTGCGCGAGCGGCCCCACTCGGTCGGAGAGCTCGCGCACCGCCTGCCGGTGAGTCAACCCGCCGTATCGCAACACTTGCGCGTGCTGCGAGAGGCCCGACTGGTCACGCTGCGCCGGGACGGCGCCCGCCGGATCTACAGCTTGGATCCGACTGGGCTGGATGAGCTGCGCGCGTACGTCGAGTCGTTCTGGAGCGATGTGTTGGGTGCTTACGCGGCACACGCTGAGGAGCGGCCTCAGAGTGCAATCAAAAAGGAGAAAGAGAGGTCCAATGATGGATGAACCCCGGTCAAAGACCAAAATCCCGCCGGTCGAGAGCATGGTTACCGTCGCCTGGGATCCGGAACGCGCTTTCCAGCGATTCACCGAAAAGATCGCCGATTGGTGGCCGCTGGAGTCCCATTCGATGGGTCAGGAGAGGGCTGACACGGTCGTGTTCGAGACACGCGAGGGCGGCCGGGTGTACGAGCGGTCGACCGATGGCGCGGAGACGACGTGGGGAACCGTGCTCGCCTGGGACCCGCCGCACCGCTTCGTCATGAGCTGGTACCCCGGTCGGGAGCCATCGACGGCGCAGGAATTGGAGGTCGCGTTTCGGCCCTCCGAGGGAGGTACTCGGGTCGCGGTGACCCATACGGGGTGGGAGAAGCTCGGCGCGGAGGCAGCCAAGCTACAGGCTAACTACAGCCAGGGTTGGGTCTTCGTGCTCGATCGCTACCGCGGCGCCGATGAAACAGGATCGGCCGCCGGTTCGTAGGGATACCTGAAGCTGGTAGAAGAGAATAAATTGAACCTCTTCTGGCCAAGGTGCCTCTGTATCACACGTACCGATTAGCCCCGAATAGATAGGCCATGCGACTACCAGAGCTTTGCATCCAGCGACCCGTTCTCGCGAGCATGATGAGCGCCACTTTGGTGCTCTTCGGCATCATTGGATTCACCCGCCTGCCGGTGCGCGAGTTCCCCGATGTCGACTCGCCGATCGTAAACGTGACGACAGTGCTGCGCGGGGCCAACCCGCGTGTCATCGAGTCGACGGTCACCGACGTGCTCGAAGAGGAGCTGAGCACGATCCCGGGGGTCCGGACCCTGACCAGCGCGAGCTCGGAGCAG
>JBDHED010000013.1:0-20998 GCA_039591175.1 Gemmatimonadota bacterium
CAACATCGCCAAGGAGCACGGCGGATACTCGGTCTTTTCCGGCATCGGCGAGCGGACCCGCGAAGGGAACGACTTGTGGCTCGAGATGAAGGAGTCCGGGGTGCTCGAGCGCGCGGCCCTGTGTTACGGGCAGATGAACGAGCCACCCGGAGCCCGGCTGCGGGTTGGCCTGTCGGGGCTGACGATGTGCGAGTGGTTCCGCGACCAGACCGGGACCGACGTGCTGTACTTCATCGACAACATCTTCCGCTTTACGCAGGCCGGCTCCGAGGTCTCCGCGCTGCTCGGCCGGATGCCTAGTGCGGTGGGCTACCAACCGACCCTGGCGACCGAGATGGGCGCGCTACAAGAGCGGATCACCTCGACCCGGCGCGGTTCGATCACGTCGGTTCAGGCGATCTACGTGCCCGCGGACGACCTGACGGACCCCGCGCCGGCGGCCGCCTTCAGCCACCTCGATGCGACCACCGTGCTGTCGCGCCAAATCGCAGAGCTCGGGATCTACCCAGCGGTCGATCCGCTCGACTCGACGAGTCGCGTCATGGACGCCAACTACATCGGCGACGAACACTACGGCGTGGCACGAGAGGTACAGCGTATTCTGCAGCGCAACAAGGACCTTCAGGACATTATCGCGATCCTCGGGATGGACGAGCTGTCGGAGGAAGACAAGGAGATCGTGTCACGCGCGCGACGCATTCAACGCTTTCTATCGCAGCCGTTCAACGTAGCCGAGCAGTTCACCGGTATGCCGGGCAAGTACGTTCCCTTGGCCGAGACGATCCGTTCGTTTCGCGAGGTCGTCGAAGGCAAGTGGGATCACTTGCCGGAGCAGGCGTTCTACATGGTCGGAACGATCGACGAGGCGGCCCAGAAGGCGAAGGAGCTTGGTACCGAGTGACAACCGGCGAGACCAGGCTGACGGTCCGGATCATCACCCCCGAGCGGGTCGTCTTCGACGGCCCCGCGGACGGGGTCGTCGCGACGGCCTACGACGGCGAGATCGGGATTCTCCCCGCCCACGCGCCGATGATGGTCGCGCTGGGCATCGGCGAGTTTCGGCTGCGGCACGGTGATACGTTCGAGTGGTTCGCGATCGGCGAGGGTTTCCTTCACGTTCTCGACAATATCGTAACGGTGCTCACGCCGTTCGCTGAATCGGCGCAGGAGATCGATGTCGAGACCGCCCAGCGGCTCGAGATAACGGCCGCCGAGAACCCCCTCCTACAAGGCACGATCCTCGGCGAGGAGCAGCGGAAGCGACTCGCCAAGCTGCGTCAAGACCTCGCCAAGAAGGCGCTTTAGCCCACTCTGCATGTCCACGGGGGTGGCCTGTGGATAACTGTGGAAAAACAACGGGGGAACCGGCGGTGAGCGCTGTAAGTCGTTGTTATACAAGGAGTTGTGGCTAAACGGGCCGCGCGACGCGAAAGCGAGCGTATACACAACCGCGGCCCGTCAACCGACCCCTATTTGGACAGCGAACGGAGCACCGCCTGGTCGCCCTCGTCGTCCGATTTCTTCGGTTTCGAGGCCGGCTTGGTGCTTTTCGGGCCGACCTTGAGCTTGGCCTCATCGGCCTCGGTGAACTCCATCTTGCAGTTGCCGGCGAAGTAGACACCGGGCTCGATTACAAATGATCGTGTGATCACGTCGCCCTCGAGACGAGCCCCTTTTTGAAGCTCCACCTGTTCGGTGCCCATCACCTCACCCTTGAAGCGCCCGGCGATGATGACCTCGCGCCCATACGCTTTGCCCTCCAGCGCGCCGGTCTGCCCGATCACCAACGTGTCGCCGACCTCGAGGTTGCCTCGAAACGTGCCGTCGAGCCGCAAGGTCCCCTCGACTCGTGCCGTGCCCTGACAGTCAACACCCGTTCCGAGCAACGAATTCAGACCACCACCGTTCACCGTCTCTCTCTTGCTCATTCTCATCCCCTCCTACTCGGAAATGGATTCGTCTCTGAAGTGAGCGAGCTCAACGCATGTACGGGGCCGGATCGATCGGCTCGCCGCGTCTCCGGACCTCGTAATGGAGGTGCGGCGCCGTCGACCGGCCGGTGCTTCCACTGTAAGCGATCGTCTGGCCGCGCTCGACCGCGGCCCCGTTGCTGACCAACCGGTTGGCATTATGCGCGTACATCGTCTCGTAGCCGTCATCGTGATCGATCAGGACATACTCTCCTAGAACCGCGTCCGAGCCGCTCTCTCTGACCTGGCCGCTGGCCGTCGCCACCACCGGAGTGTTGCTCGGCACGGCGATGTCAACGCCCGAATGGCCCTCGGCGCCGTCGAAGGTTGCGGTGACAAAGCCCTTGGTCGCCAACGGCCATCCTCTCGGCGATCGCGGCTCAGCACCAACCTGCTGCACGTCTTCGACCGGCAACACGTCGGGGGTCAACCCCGCCATCGATCGGATCTGTTCGTAGGCTCGCTCGGTTCGCGCCAGGTTCATCGCGATAGCGTTCACTTTTGCGTTTTCCTCCTCCAAGCGAGCGTTCTCGTGTGCCAGCGCAACGGCGCGCCCAGCGCGTGCGGCTACGCGCCCGTAGGATGCGATCGCGACGACGACGGTCACAAGCACGACGCCAAGCACCGCAGCCAGCACCTGTAGCCGGCGGTACGACAGCCTGATCTGTCGGACATTGTGTTCGTCGTGTGGGACGACGAGCAGGGTCAGGTGCTTATCTCTCATGGGGATCCGGCCCCGAGCCTCTCCGCCAGACGCTCCAAATCCTCAAGCGAATAGAACGCAACCTCGATTCGCCCCTTGCCCGTCTTCTCCAGGTGGATCTTGACTCGCGTCCCCAGTTGTCGCTGAAGCTCCTCCTCGAGCCGCGCCCGTTCAGCGTCGTCGCTGCCTGCGGCGGGCTTGTCTTGCGCCTTCCTCTTGCCCCTGGTCTCACGCTTGACGAGACGTTCGACCTGCCGTACCGAATACCCGCCCTTGGCAGCCTTCCGCGCGAGTGGGGTGATGCGCCGGGGGTCCTTTATCCCCAGCAGGGCCCGACCGTGGCCCGCCGAAAGTGCGCGGTCCCTAATCATAGACTGCACCGCGTCCGGCAACTCGAGCAGTCGGAGAGCGTTCGTCACCGCCGGCCGGCTCCGGCCGACCTGTTCGCCGATCTCGGCCTGGGTCAACCCGAACCCCTCCATCAGCTGCTGATAGCCGACGGCTTCCTCTATAGCGTCGAGATCCTCCCGCTGGAGATTCTCGATCAGGGCGATCTCCAGCAACTCTCGATCCCCCACGTCGCGAACAAGCACCGGTACCGCCGAGAGACCGGCCTGTCGCGCGGCCCGCAGGCGCCGCTCTCCCGATACCAACATGTAGTCGCCCTCGGCGCGTGGAGTGACAATCAACGGCTGGAGCACACCCTTTTGGCCGATCGACTTCGCCAGTTCGGTAATCGAGCTGTCATCGAATGTCTGCCGTGGCTGGTAGCGGTTGGGCACGATGCGGCCGACGTCGACCTCCAGCGTGCCACCGAGCTGTTCGGCGCGTGTGGCCTCCAGCGCCGACTCTCCGAGCAGAGCCCCAAGACCTTTGCCCAGTCGTCGCTGTTGGGTCACCGCGCGATCAACTCCTCTGCGAGCTTCATGTAACTCTCCGCACCGACCGACAGAATGTCATAGAGAATCACGGGCTTGCCGAAGCTTGGCGCCTCCGACAGCCTCACGTTACGAGGGATGACTGTATCGTACACGCTTTTCCCGAAGTACTCAACCGCCTCGTCTTGAACTTGCCGCGCAAGGTTGAGCCGCGAGTCGTACATCGTCAACAGCACCCCCTCGATCGTGAGATCCCGGTTAAGCCGCTTCTGGACGATCCGGATCGTGCCCAACAGTTGCGACAGCCCCTCCAGCGCATAGTACTCGCATTGGATCGGGATCAGCACCGAATCGACCGCCGTCAGCGCATTCACCGTCAGCAAGCCAAGGGATGGAGGACAATCAACGAAGATGAACTCGTAATCGGCCCGTAGATCGGCCAGCGCATCTCTCAGCCGATGCTCGCGCCCGATGGCACTAACCAACTCGACCTCAGCCCCGAACAGATCGACCGTGGCCGGGGCGACGTCGAGGTACTCCATCGAGGTCTGAACCACGACGTCGCGCATCGCTACGTCGTTGACGATCACGTCGTAGACGCTCGAACCGAGCGTCTCCTTCGCGATACCCAGACCGCTCGAGGCGTTGCCCTGGGGATCGAGGTCGACCAGTAGCGTTCGTCGCTCGGCCACCGCCAAGGACGCGGCGAGGTTGACGGCGGTCGTCGTCTTGCCGACCCCGCCTTTTTGATTGGCGATCGCGATCAGCCGGGCGGTGCGGTGCTGGCCTTCAGCCTCGCCGGACGTTTCGCCGGCAAGAGCGGTTCTCGCGGGGCCGGAGACCGGGCCGGATTCCGCGACGGTCGACGTTTCACGTGAAACATGGGTCCGCGTATCGGCCCTGGTCACGGGAGGATCGTCCGCGAACGCCCGGTCGAGCTCCTCCTCCAACCGGGCTCGTGCCTGCTCCGCGCTCGGTGGCCGGTCGTTTGTGGCGCGACTCATCGAAGTCCCGCCCCACCATGAGCTTCCAGCCACTTCACGGCGATAGTTCGGCGTCGTACTATCCTTTGAATGGCCGGCGGGTTGTCCATTTCCAACACCAATCTGTCCCCGGTCCGCTCGCGATGCAACTTCACCCGGCCGCCTCCACCGCTTCACCGTCCACGCGTCCCATACTATGCTTTAACCACCATTGCTGGACAAATGTTAGCAGATTGGACAGCGCATAGTACAGGACCAGTCCAGCCGCCAGGTTCAGGAACACAAACGTCAAGACGAGCGGCATGACGTACGTCATCGCGGCCATCTTCGGGTCGGTCGTGGTCAACTTCGACGACGCGTAGATCGTCGCCCCCATAAACACGGGCAAGATATAGAAGGGGTCCGGTTGCGAGAGATCTCCCAACCACAAGAATGGTTGACCCCGAAACTCGATCGTGGATTGGAACACGAAGAACAGCGCAAAAAGAATCGGCATCGGGATCAGGTTCGGGAGGCAGCCGCCCAGCGGGTTGACCTTCTTCTCCCGGTACAACGCCATCGTCTCCTGTTGCATCCTCTGCGGGTCCGCCTTGTGCTGCTCACGGAGCCGCTGCAGCTCTGGCTGCAGCTTCTGCATCGCGCTGATTGACTGATAAGATTTGGTCGTCAACGGCCAGGTTACAACCCTTACCAAGAGCGCAAACACCATCAGCACGAGTCCGTAGCTCGGGATAAAGTTGTGCAGCCACAGCATGATGATGACGCACAGCTTGGCGAACGGGGTGATCATCCAGCGGATCCAGGACCACCCGTACTGGCTTACGTCGTCCAACCCCTCGTTGAGCTGCGACAGGCGCTGGTACTCCTGCGGTCCCACATAGACCCGATACGCCGCTCGTCCGTCTCGAATCCGCGCCCCCACCGCGACGTCGACCAGCGGCAAGCTGTCGCTGGCTTCACCCTCCATGGTCGCAGCGCTCAGCGGCTCGTCCTCGGAGGCCGCCATCACGACCGCCAAGAAGTACTTGCTTCGAATCCCCGCCCAATCCACATCGCCGGCCAGCGCCAGCGCCTCGCCCTCGTCAACCTCCTTGGCCTGTCGGCTGACGACCTCTCCGTCGACCCGCGCCACCGCCCGCATCTGACCGTAGTCGTCGCGAGTGTTCTTCTCGTTTGACTCCAACCGCGGGCCCAGGCTCGTCACGAGAAGTCCGTTGGCCGAAGAGCCAACATCCAGCTCGTAATCGATGACGTACCCGGACGGGTCAAAGCGGTAGGTCTGTTTTATCTCGCGCTGCCCTGACTTGTAGCGCAGCGTCAGATCTCGGGCCCCGTCACCGGGACCGAGTTGCAGCAGGGTATCGCTGACCGCGAAGCGGATATCGCTCAGCGCTAGGCGATCGGTGCCCAAATCCGCTGCCCGCCGCAGGAAGCTCGCCGCCTCTGGAACCAGCTGGACCGGCCCCGAGCCGGTAAATGAGGGGTAGCGGTTCAGCTCGATCGCCTCCAGCGAGCCGCCGCTGGGGTCGATCGCGACGCGGTAGAAGGGCGTCTCGACGATCACCGATGCCGGCACCTGCTGGCCGGCCAGCAGTTCGTTATCGACCGTCGCGGGCGCTGCCTGCGCCGGGGCCGGCGGCGGGATCTCGATCGGTGCGGGTGGGGGCGGGGGGACGGCGGCCTCTGACGGTACGCCCTCCGTCAGGGGCGCTTCCTCCGGTGGGCTCATTCGGGAGTACCACCACTGAGAAAAAGCCAAGACCATGGCCATCAGCAAAAACGCCAGCAGAACTCGTCGTTGGTCGTTCACCGACGGCTCATCTCCTCGCCCGAGGGAAGCGGCGGCACCGGGTCAACCCCACCGACCCGCCACGGGTGACACCTGAGGATCCGGCGCACCCCCAGCCACACGCCGCGGGCCACGCCGTGGGTCTCAACCGCCTGAATCGCGTAGGCCGAGCAGCTCGGGTAGTAGCGACACGACGACGGCGTCCAGGCGAACAACACCTGATACGCCCGTATCGGTAATACTACCAACGACTTCACGATCACTCTCCGATCTCTTCGAGTAGCTCTCTCAGGGCCGCATCCAGCGCTCCAAAGTCGAGCTCGTAGGCTGTCGGCCGGGCACGGACGAGGTAGTCGCGCGCTTGCGGGCTGGCGAGGACGGTGGCCCGCATCAGCTCTTTGAGCCGACGCCGCAGACGGTTTCGCTCAACGCTGGTGTGCCCGAATTTTGGCGTGATACAAGCCCCGCGAGGGCTGTCCTGCGCAGCTGGCCGCCAGAACACCTCCAGTGCCCTGCCTCGCACGCGCCGACCTCTTAGCAACGATAGGATCTCGCGGCGCGTGGTAATCCGACGACCCCGCGGGATCTGGCCCACCAAGTTCCCCACGCTGTGAAGGATTCTTGACGCCGCCTAGCGCCGCTTCCGGCCGAACTCTGCTGACACGCTGAGTTTAGCGCGACCCCTCCGCCGCCGCCGGGCGAGGATCTTGCGACCGTTTCGCGATTTCATGCGGGCGCGAAAACCGTGCTTATTGCGACGCTTTCTGCGGCTTGGCTGATACGTTCTCTTCATGGAAGTTCGCCTCGAAATGGCGACCGCCTAGGCGGTCGCAATGAACCATTGAAAACGGCCAGGAAATATAGATCGCTGGTCGGAAGCGTCAACAGAAACTCAAACGGCAACTCAAACGTCCGGCAACTCAAACGTCGAAAGTTTTTTCTCGCCGCTGTTGACACCCGACATGCGCCCGGCTACTATGAAATTCCTCTCGACGCCGCAGCATTGTTGTTGTTGACATACCCTTCCAATTTCCAGCTGAGCGGAGACGTTGCAGTCGAGCGAACTCACCGCGCCTGAGGTTTGGTCACAGATACTCGGCCAGGCTTCCAAGGT
Organism: Gemmatimonadota bacterium; assembly: GCA_039591175.1. GTDB lineage: Bacteria > Gemmatimonadota > Gemmatimonadetes > JACCXV01 > JAHWKZ01 > CAMYLR01. Next base: position 7,438 of record JBDHED010000013.1, read on the forward strand.
CATCAACCCGCAGACCTTCTGCACGTGGTTTGAGCCCACCGAAGCGGTGGCGCTGTCCGGTGACGAGCTTCTCGTAATCGTCAAGAACCAGTTCGCTGTCGATTACATCGGCGGCCAATATGGAGATGTGCTCTCCGAGATCGCCGGGTCGCTCTTTGAGCACAAGCTCAAGATGTCTTTCAAATCGCTAGAGCACGAAACCCTGGGCCAAGCCATGGATAGACCACGGCCCGTCGATGCCAGCGGGCAACCCGATCGCGGAGTTGCCGCCAAGCCAGCTCGCGGATCGGTTAATCTGGGTTTGCCGCTCAATCCGCGCTATACGTTCGACACGTTCGTGGTTGGCAACTCCAATCAGTGGGCCCATGCGGCCTCTTTGGCCGTGGCCGAGAAACCGGCGCAGACATACAACCCGTTGTTTATCTACGGGGGCGTAGGACTCGGCAAGACCCACCTAATGCAGGCGATTGGGAACACATCGCTCGCGTTCCAGAGGCTGGAACGGGTTTGCTACCTCTCCGCCGAGACATTCATGAACCAGATGATCGAAGCTCTGCAGTTCGGCAAGACGCTCAACTTTCGCAACAAGTACCGAAAGATGGACCTGCTGCTCATCGACGACGTTCAGTTTCTTCAGGGCAAGGACGCCACCCAGGAGGAGTTCTTCCACACGTTCAATGCGCTGTACGACGCTCACAAGCAGATCGTCGTTACGAGCGATCGGCCGCCAAAAGAGATTCCAACGCTCGAGGAGCGTTTGGTCTCGCGATTCGAGTGGGGTCTCGTGGTCGACATTCAGCCACCAGACCTGGAAACCCGAATTGCGATCCTGCAGCACAAGGCGGATCGCAGTAGCCTCGAGATTCCTCAGGACGTGATCTTATTCATCGCCAAGAACGTCAAGTCAAATGTGCGCGAGTTGGAAGGTTCGTTGATTCGTTTGATGGCGCACTCGAGCCTCAACGGCTCCGACATAACGATCGAGTTGGCCGAGGAAGTTCTAAAGAACATCCTGACCACGGAGACCGTTCGCGTTACAGTGGATCGTATTCAGACCGAGGTCGCCTCCGAATACGGTGTCACTGTCGAGGGGTTAAAATCTCGAAAGCGAACGAAGAATCTGACCGTACCGAGACAGATTGCGATGCTCTTATGTCGTCAGCTCACTGATCTACCGCTCGTTGAGATTGGTCAAGCGTTCGGTGGACGCGATCATACGACCGTCATTCACGCCTGTGACAAGGTCGAGAACGAGATCAAGGACAGTCGAATAATCAGAATGCGAATTGAGCAACTACGTGAACGAATTGCGTCGTGATCCCTGGTGTGGGAAGAGTGGGGATCCTCTGGGGGCTACAGCGATCTTTTAAAAACTTCCCCAATGACCACGACTCTATCCACACTACACTCAGACGCGTGAGCCATCGATCATGATCGTCAGACACCGCATTTTCTCTAAGGTTCAAGGTCATAGTGATGCACCGTTCCACAAGTCAGCCGTCCCTATTTCTACTACTTAGTGAAGTTATAAGTAGAACCAGAACAGGATCTCTTCGGGGATAATTATTACCGGTTGGAGGTAGCGACATGCAGTTCACGATTGGCCAGGCGGAGTTTCTCGACACACTGAGTGCGGTTTCGAATATCGTTCCGACTCGAACACCGCTTCCGATTATTGGCAACTTGATGCTCGTTGCGGATAATGACGCACTTCAAGTTTCGGCTACCGATCTTGATCTGTCGGTTACCATGATCGTCGCTGCGAGCGTCGATAAACCGGGAACTGTAACGCTTCCAGCAAAGAAGTTGACCGACATGATACGGGCATTGCCGGCGAGCCCGGTACGTGTCAAAGGCAAGAATGAGCACATCACGATCGAGTGCGAGAGCAGTCACTTTAAAGTTCACGGACTACCGGCGGACGATTTTCCGAGCTTTCCAGAATTGAATTTTGATGCTGGCTTGACGGTCACGGCGGGGACAGTCGAAAGATTAGCGGCACATACGCGATTTGCCGCCTCCACCGAGGATACGCGACCCATTCTCAACGGCGTTCTGTGGGAACTCGAGGATGAGAAGATGCAGATGGTGGCTACCAACGGTCACCGATTGGCGCGGTACATCCTGCCGGCATCGAATGGCAACAGCGGTACAACCCAGAGCGTGATCGTTGCACCGAAGGCTCTGGCGCAGGTCGGTCGGATCTTTGCGCCAGATGATGAGCTGAAGGTCGCAATGGATGAACGGCAGATCGGTTTCAGAGGCGATCGCGGTGTTGTTTTTAGTCGTCTCATCGAAGGACCTTACCCGAATTATGAACAAGTCATTCCGGTGGACAACGACAAGCTTGCACGCGCTGACAAGGAACGACTCATGGCGGCGCTGCGGAGAATGGCGGTCATGGCGAGCGATCAGACGCACCGTGTTCGTCTGTCAATAGACGAAGACACGATGCGATTTCACGTCTCTACGCCGGATGTCGGAGAGGCAAGCGACGAGATTCCCTGCACGTACGAGGGCGATCCGATCGATATCGGGTTCAATGCGAACTACTTATTAGAAGTCCTCCGCTACGTCGATACCGACGAAGTCGAGATCACCTTCAAGGCCCCCGAGAGAGCCGCTATCTTGCGCCCCACAGGCGATGATCAAGACACCTATTTGTGTCTGGTGATGCCCCTCCGGCTGCAAGAATAATAGCTCGTCACGTATTGCCCGAAGTCCTTATGAGAGTTAATTTTAAGGGTGTTTCAGGGTAACCGTGACGGAGCCGCCCGGTGCGGCTGACTGAGGTCGGTCTCGACCACTTCCGAAACTTGGCTTCCGTGACCCTCGAGATGTCCCCCGCTGGAGCTGTTTTGGTGGGCTCAAACGGGCAGGGGAAGAGCAATTTTCTCGAGGCTATCCACTACCTCGCGCGTTTCCAGTCGTTCCGCGGTACAAGGCACGCGGACTCGATCGCCTTTGGTGCCGAGCATTTTCGGGTCGAAGGTCACGTGGTGTGTGGAACGGGTCAAAGCCGGAGGGTGGCTGTGGCAGCCGATCGTCGGACACGGCGTGTTTCGCTTGACGGGCAAACGGTCGCCCGCCCGGCGGATGCAGCTGGTTCCGTCCTCGCAGTGCTCCTGGCGCCGGCCGACCTGGCGATCATCGGAGGTGGCCCGGACCAGCGGCGGCGATATCTCGACGGTTTGTTGACATCGACGTCGCGGCGGTACGCGCGGGCTCTTCCGGTGTATGAACGGGCACTGCGGCAGCGCAACGAGTTGTTGCGGAAGTGGCCTCCGGTTGCCGGGCCTGAGCTTGCATCGTGGGATGAGACGCTCATCGAGACCGGGATGGTGATCGTCCTCGCGAGGGCTGTAATGGCAGAGCGGTTGGCGCGCCGGTTTACCAACGTCGGCGCGCAGGTCGCGGGAGCCGTCGATCGGCTCGGTTACGAGCTCGAGTATCGGCCTTCGGTACCGGGTTCCGCTGACTCGGCGTCGACCGCCGAGAGTATCGCGGCCAGCTGGAGGCGTGCACTGACCGACAGCCGGCAGCGGGATCAGCGGCAGGGCTGGACCACGGTCGGTCCGCATCGGGACGAGCTCCTCATCCAGCTGGGCGGTCATCGGCTAGCCCAGTTTGGGTCACAGGGGGAGCAGCGGACGGCGGCGATCGCCCTCCGGCTGGCAGAGGCGGAACTGCTCGAGAGCGAGAGTGAACACGTGCCGGTCTTGTTGCTCGACGACGTGTTCTCGGAGCTCGATGAGGACCGGGCTGGCCGTCTGCTGAGGTGGCTCGGTGATCGTCACCAAAAGTTCGTGACGACTCCGCGGCCGCTGCCACAACTCGGGAACGGCCTGGTGCAGTGGCGCGTGGATGATGGACGAATCGCGCCTCGTCTGGCCGCGGCGTGAAATGAGGAAGGGGACGCGACGCGTGCGTCGCATCGGCGGTGTTTTGGACACCGTGTTAGACGATCTGGGCGTCGCGTCAGCGATCGAGCAGCACGCTGTTTTTCGCGAATGGGAGTCCCGCGTGGGACGTGAGATCGCGGGTGCGGCCCAGCCACACCGCGTGGACGGAGAGACTTTGCTCGTGAACGTCACCAGCTCTGCTTGGATGAGCGAATTGTCGCTACGTCAGAACGAGTTGTTGGAGCGACTCAATCGAGGTCGTAGAAGGACCTGCGTGAAGCGATTGATCTTTCGAATGGATCCGAGAGCGAAGGGATAACGCCGATGGCGAAAACCAAGGTTAAACCGGGTACTGCGAAAACAAACCGCAAGCAAAGTGGCCGAAACTCCGAGGCCGCGCGCGACTACGGCGCCGACAAGATCCAGGTGCTGCAGGGCTTGGAGGCGGTTCGCAAGAGGCCCGGGATGTATATCGGTTCAACCGGGGCGCGTGGCCTTCATCACCTCGTGTACGAGGTCGTCGACAACTCAGTTGACGAGGCGATGGCCGGCTTCTGCGACGAGATCTCGGTAACGATCAAGGGCGATAGCGAAGTACAGATCGTGGACAACGGTCGCGGCTTCCCGGTTGATATCCATCCGACCGAGAAGAAACCCGGCGTCGAGGTCGCCATGACGACGCTCCACGCTGGAGGCAAATTCGATCACACCTCATACAAGGTTTCCGGGGGTCTTCATGGCGTAGGGGTGTCGGTTGTCAACGCGCTGAGCGAGTGGCTGGAAGTGGAAGTCATGCGCGACGGCAAGCGGTATCACCAGCGGTACGAACGTGGGAACAAGGCCAGCGAGCTGAACATCGTTGGTGACACGGAGGACACCGGCACGATCGTCAGTTTTCGACCCGACCCCGAAATCTTTCCAGATCTGGATTATCAGTACGACACGTTGGTTTCCCGTCTCCGCGAGTTGGCATTTCTAAATGCTGGGGTTCAGATCACGATTACCGACGAACGGAGCGAAAAACCACAGCACGGCGAGTTCCAGTACCAGGGCGGCCTGGTGGAGTTCGTCAAGTATTTGAATCGCAACAAGAAGGCCATTCACAAGAAACCGATGACCGTCAACACAACGCGGGAAGAGGTAGAGGTGGAGTGCGCGATTCAGTACAACGAATCGTATACGGAAACCCTGCTGACGTTTGTAAACAACATCAATACGCACGAGGGGGGAACCCACCTCTCCGGTTTCAAGGCCGCGCTGACGCGAACACTCAATGCTTACGCGCACGATCGGAACCTGTTCAAGAAGGCCGAGTTCTCGCTCAGCGGTGACGACGTTCGTGAGGGATTGACCGCCGTGCTATCGGTGAAGGTCATGGAGCCTCAGTTCGAGGGTCAGACCAAGACGAAGCTCGGTAACTCCGAGGTGCGAGGTATCGTCGAAGCGGCGATGAACGAAGCGCTGGGCACTTGGCTCGAGGAGAACCCACCGGCCGCCCGGTCGCTCATCACGAAGGCGATGCAGGCCGCCCGGGCACGCGAGGCGGCACGCAAGGCCCGGGACCTGACTCGGAAGAAGTCCGGACTCGACACCGGTGTTTTGCCGGGCAAGCTCGCGGATTGTTCGATCGACGACCCGAGCTTGTCCGAGCTTTACCTGGTGGAGGGTGACAGCGCCGGTGGCAGCGCCAAGATGGGTCGTGACCGCAACTACCAGGCGATCCTGCCGCTCAGGGGCAAAATCCTCAACACTATCAAGGCGCGCGTCGACAAGGTCCTATCGAACGAGGAGATCCGGACCATAATCACGGCCATCGGGACCGGGTTCGGTGAGGACGAGTTCAAGCTCGACGACGCTCGGTACAACAAGATCATCATCATGTGCGACGCGGACGTCGACGGAGCCCACATCCGGACCTTGCTCTTGACGTTTTTCTTCCGGTGGATGAAAGAGCTGATCGAGGCCGAGCGGATTTATATCGCTCAACCACCGCTGTATCGCGTGTGGAAGGGTAAGAAGGAGTTTTACGCCTACGACGACACCGAACGGGACCGCGCGATCGAGCGGCTCGGTGGTAACGGGGTAAATGTCCAACGCTACAAGGGACTGGGCGAGATGAACCCGGATCAGCTATGGAAGACGACGATGGACCCGGCATCGAGGACGATTCAGAGAGTCACGATGGAGGACGAGACCCTGGTCCGCGAGTTGTTTGACGAGCTGATGGGGGAGGAAGTCGAGCCGCGGAAAAAATTCATAAAACAGTACGCCCGTTTCGTCCGCAACCTCGATGTTTAGACCACTGGAGTGCGATGACGATCGACAACGATAGGGACGAGGTAACCGCAAATGGTCGTTGAACCGAGAGAGACGGTTGTAACCCGGTACATCGCCGACGAGCTGAAGGAGTCGTTCCTCGATTATTCGATGAGCGTGATCGTCGCTCGCGCGTTGCCCGATGTGCGCGACGGGCTGAAGCCGGTCCACCGCCGCATTCTGCACTCGATGTCAGAGCTCGGGCTGGCACCCAATCGGCCCTACAAAAAGAGCGCGACGGTTGTCGGAGACGTGCTCGGCAAGTACCACCCGCATGGTGATGGTGCCGTGTACGACGCGATGGTGCGCATGGTGCAGCCTTTTTCGTTGCGGTACCCGCTGCTTGACGGCCAGGGTAACTACGGCTCGGTAGACGGTGATCCGGCAGCCGCCTATCGGTATACCGAGATCCGCCTGGCGTCGGTGGCGACGGAGCTGCTGGCAGATATCGACAAGAACACCGTCGACTTCGCCCCGAACTTCGATGACCGACTGCAGGAGCCGTCGGTACTCCCGTCGAAACTCCCGAACTTGCTGATCAATGGCGCCAGCGGAATCGCGGTCGGCATGGCGACGAACATCCCACCCCACAATCTGGGCGAGGTGGTCGCGGCGACGTGCGCGTTGATCGACGATCCGGAAATCGACCTCGACGGACTCATGGAACACGTCAAGGGGCCAGATTTCCCAACCGCCGGGTTTATCCGCGGCCGGGCTGGGATTCGTGCCGCATACGAGACCGGCCGCGGCAAGATCGCGATGCGCGCGCGGGCGGTGACGGAGACCAAGGCCAACGGACGCGAGGCGATCGTTATCACCGAGATCCCGTACCAAATCAACAAGACCAAGTTGATCGAGCAGATCGTCGATTTGGTGCGTCGCAAGCGGGTCGAGGGGATCTCAGACATGAGGGACGAGTCCGATCGCGACGGGATGCGCATCGTGATCGAGCTCAAGAAAGACATCTACCCCGAGGTCGTACTCAACAATCTCTACAAATCGACGCAGATGGAGTGGACGTTCGGCATCATCAACTTGGCGCTTGTCGACAACATCCCCAGGGAAATGGGGCTCAAGGAGATGCTCGAGCTCTTTGTCGCCCATCGTCACGACGTCGTCGTGCGGCGCGCCCAATACGAGCTGGATGAGGCCGAGTCCAGGGCTCACATCCTGGAAGGCTTGAGGATAGCGCTCGAGAACATCGACGCGGTCGTGCAGCTGATCAAAGCGGCCGACGACACAGAGGCGGCGCGATCGGGGCTGATGGAAGAGTTCGGCTTGAGCGAGCGGCAAGCCCAGGCGATCCTGGACATGCGACTGGCTCGGCTGACGGGGCTCGAGCGTGAAAAGCTGGAGGAAGAGTACCAGGCCCTGTTGGAGACGATCGCGCGACTCAAGGAGCTGCTCGGGTCCGAGCGACTGCGTATGCAACTGATCAAAGACGAGCTCACAGAGCTGTCAGAAAAGTACGGCGATGAGCGGCGGACCGAGATCCTCCCCGGTGGTGCTGACCTGTCGATGGAGGACCTGATCGCCGAAGAAGATATGGTCGTGACGATCAGCCATACCGGTTACATCAAGCGCATCGCCGCGACAACGTATCGACGCCAGCGCCGTGGCGGGCGCGGCATAACCGGCATGGGCACCAAAGACGATGACTGGATTGAGCGCTTGTACGTGGCAACTACACACGACTACTTGCTGGTGCTGACCGAGCGTGGTCAGTGTCATTGGCTCAAGGTGTACGATATCCCGCAGGCCGGCCGAGTCAGTCGCGGCAGGCCGATCGTCAACCTGTTGGAGCTCGACTCCGGTGATCAAGTGGCCGGCGTCATCAGCGTCCGCGAGTTCGACGACAAGCACTACGTGGTGATGGCAACCGAGAGCGGCATCATCAAGAAAACGGTGCTATCGGCGTACGGCAATCCCCGTCGAGGGGGCATCATTGCGATCAACATCGACGACGACGACCGTCTGATCGACGCGCAGCTCACCGACGGCGCGAACGACGTGATCTTGGCTACCAAGAAAGGGCAAGCGATTCGATTCTCGGAAGAAGAAGTTCGCGATATGGGTCGTGCGACTCGTGGAGTGAAGGGGATCACGTTGCAAGGCAAGGACGACGGCGTGCTCGGCATGGTGGTTGTTCGGAATGAGAACAACGCGCTGATGGCGGTCACCGAGAACGGCTTCGGCAAGCGGACCCGGATCGCGGATTATCGGGTCACACACCGCGGCGGGAAGGGTATCAAGACCCTCAAGCCGACCAAGAAGACCGGACCGCTGGTGGCGGTGAAAGAGGTCGTCGGGGAGGACGAGCTCATGGTGGTGACGACCGGCGGCATTATCATCCGCTTCCCGGTCAAGGGGGTGCGCGTAATGGGTCGTGCGACTCAAGGCGTCAAGCTGATCAACCTCGAGGAGGGTCATCGCGTAGGGGACGTGGCACGGGTCGTGCTTGACGACGAGGCAGAGAGCGCTGCTTTGTCACAAGATCCGCCCGTGGAGCAGCTCCCCCTGCGACCTGAAGAGGAGTGAAGCTGTCTGAAGGCGCCCGCCACAGAGGCACCCCGCGACGCGGTCCTGGATGCCCATATCCTAGTCGTCGACGACGATCCCTCGATTTGCGACACGCTGACAACAATGTTGCAATTCAAGGGGTATCGGACATCTGTAGCAAGGAATGGGCGTGAAGCAATAGAAATAGCCCGTCAGGAGCCTCCCGACTTGGTGCTCCTCGACGTCATGATGCCCGAGGTCGATGGTCTCGCGGTATGTCGCGTCTTCAAGCAGGACCCCCGACTCAAGGACGTGCGGATTCTCATGCTGACCGCCAAAAGCGGTCGCGAGGACGTGGTCGTTGCACTCGAGGCGGGAGCGGCGGACTACGTCACGAAGCCGTTCTTTTTTGACGAGCTCGACGCCCGGATTCGAACCAACCTCGAGGTCAAGCGATACCACGACGACCTGGCGGCGATGCTGCGCATTTCCCAAGCTGTCAGCTCATCACTGGATAGCGATGAAGTGCTGTTTACGATCGTGAGCGAGCTCGGCGCGGTGGTCAAATCGGACCGAGTGTCGCTCATCAAGGTGATCGACGACCGGACCGGGTACTTGGTTGCCACCCGCGAGGAACCGGAGATGCGGAACCAGGAGCTCAGCTTGGAGGAGTATCCGGAGATCCTCAAGGCGGCTTCCGAGCGCCGGGTGGTGGTGATCGACGATACCGACAACGATCCGCTGTTGGCCGACGTGACAGAGCGAATACCGGGTCGCAAATCGGTGTTGATCGTTCCGCTCGACGTACACAAGCAATTGGGAGAGTACGTGTTGCTCTCCTCGCGCGAGCACCGGCCCTACACGCGACCCGAGATCCGCTTTGCGCAGGTGGTAGCCAGTGCAGCTGCCAACGGTCTCACCAACGCGGCATTGTATGAGCAGGCGGCGGTTGACAATCAACGGTTGTCGACGCTCGCCAACACCGACGACCTCACTGGCTTGTACAACCACCGCCACTTCTATCAGCGGCTCGAAGACGAGTTCAAGCGCGCCGAGCGGTACAACTCCGACCTGGGGTTGATCCTCCTCGACCTCGATCACTTCAAGAACGTCAACGACACCTTTGGTCACCAGCGCGGGGATGCGGTTCTGAAGGAACTGGCGAGCGTACTGGTGCGAACGATCCGCGAGACAGATCTTGTTGCTCGCTACGGGGGTGAGGAGTTCGCTGTTCTGCTCCCGGAGACGGGCATGGCCGGGGCGTTTCGCCAGGCGGAGCGGATGCGCCGGGAGGTCAAAGTCCATTACTTCGAGGCACTGCAGGGGAAACCGTTGACGATATCGTGCGGGGTGGCTTGTATGCCGTTTGGGTCCGAGGACTTCACCAGTCCCCAGCACCGCCAGGACGCGCTCATCGCTTGGTCTGATCAGGCACTCTACACAGCCAAACGCGGCGGGCGGGATCGCTCTATTACCTCCGAGGCGCGACAGAGCGCAGAGTGACGGCCGGGTTCGCAATCGCGGCTGGTGTGGGTTTGGGTCTACTTGCCCTGGCGACAGGTCTGTGGGTTCTGTTGGGTTGGTTCGGTGCCTGGCGCATCAACCGCCCGCCCTCCTCTAGGCCGGATGCCAATTTCGCCTTCACGCCGTGGGAGCTCGATCTCGAGTTTTCGCCGGTCCATTTCAAGACCGCTGACGACGTGCGGTTGCACGGCTGGTTTCTGCCACGACCCGACAGCCGACGGGTGATCATCGTCATGCACGGGTACCGGGGTCACAAAGCGCAGCTGCTGGGGATCTCGAGCTACTTGTGGCGCGCGGGATTCAATGTCTTGCTGTTCGACTTTCGCGGGCGGGGTACGAGCGATAGAGCCAACATCTCGATGGGGTTGTGGGAGCAGGAGGATCTGAAGGCGGCACTCGAGGTGGCGGACCAGCAGGTGCCACGGGCGGCGATAGGACTGCTCGGCTACTCGATGGGCGGCGTGGTCGCCTTGATGGGCGGTTCCGATCCGCGGGTTGGGGCGATCGCAGTCGATAGCGCATTCGCGAGCCAGCGGACGATGCTCGAACACGTAGCGCGTCAGGAATCGCGGCAGTACTTGCGCGGGTGGTTGGACGGTCGGGTGTTTCTGTCGGCGGTCGAATGGTGGCACCGGCGGTGGGGCAAGCCGCCGTTCTCGGCCATCGCACCCGAGTCGGTGATGCCGCAGCTGACCGACAAGCCGGTGCTCGTGATCCACGGCTCCCAGGACGCGCTCATTCCTCGTGAGCACGCCGAGCGACTGGTCTCCATCGCACCCGAGAAACACGAGGTGTGGTTTGTGAAAGGTGCCCATCACTGCGGCGCATACTTCACGGATCGCCCCGCCTACTCGGCCCGCGTAGCGGCGTTCTTCAATCGACACCTGGGGTCTTCGTCGGTATCGCGCGAAGCGTCGGAGCTGGATCGCGTCGAAACGGCATCGCATTGAGCACGCCGTCGGGCGTCACCGTGCTGCTGTTTGGACCGGCCCGCGAAGCGGCGGGGTGCAGCCAAACCGTGATGGAATTGCCGACACCGGTGACAGCGGCGAAGGTCGTCGATGCGCTATCGACGGCGCATCCCAACTTGGCGCCCCTCTTGGGCCGCTCTCGATTGGTCGTGAATCAGCGCTATGTCGATGCTGACGCGTCGATCGGGCCCGACGACGAGGTCGCCATCATCCCCCCGGTCAGCGGTGGCTAACGGCTGGCACTCCCGTTTTGCTTCTGCTGCCGGCAGTTTTCTGTAACTATGCGCACGGAATTCGAAATAACTGATGGGCCGCTGGACGTAGCAGGGGTGGTAGGCAGCGTCGCCGACACCGCTGCGGGCGCCATCGCCGTGTTCGCCGGCACAACGCGTAAGTCGTTTGAGGGCAAAGCGGTGCGGCACTTGGAGTACGAGGCCTATGCACCACTCGCGGAACGCACGCTCCAGGAGATCGGTACGGAAATTGCCCTCAAGTGGCCGCAGACGATCGGATTAGCGATCGCGCACCGGTTGGGGACCGTGGATGTGGGTGAGGTGAGTGTCCTGGTGGCGGTGTCCGCGCCGCATCGGCGCGAGGCGTTCGCCGCCTGCGAGTATGGGATCGATCGATTGAAGGCGGTCCTGCCGGTCTGGAAGAAGGAAGTCTTCGTGGATGGTGGGGTTTGGAAGGAGAACCCCGAATGGGAACGCGAGCGAGGAGGTGAGCCCCCCTGATTCAACCGAACTGCCGGGCACGTCTAACCCCTGAGGACCTCGACTTTCTGGTCGAAACTCTCGACCCGGATGGATCGCAACGCTCTCCACTCCAGGAGTTGACCAGCGACGCAGACTCGCTGGACCGACTGCTCGACGATCCGCGTCTTTTCGCTCGTCTTCTCGAAGCCCCCCGACTGCTCAACGTGTCACCGTTTTTCTTCTACTACATCGTCGTCCGTCGTGTATTCCTCGAGCACGGAATCGATGAGGGCGGCGCCGTCGCCGACTACGTGGGCGCACTCCTGTCGCACCACCTCGAGGTGCGGCGCAGCGACGATGAGCCGCCGTCAGAGTCGGTCTATCTGGTCGACTTGGTATCGGCGATGGCGGAGGCGGGCGACCCCGAGCAGGCGTTCGCATTGCAAGCCGAGATCGGGAACCGGGCGCTGCTTTTGGCGGGTGTCTTCCCGGATTGGATCTATCACCGCTCGGTCCACGGCAGGCGGTCGGTCAGCCTCGCTTACTACGAGGATATGGGACGTCTCCACTACGCGGCCGCGTCGCGCTCTCGGATCGCGCGCCGTCACTCGTTGGGCGAGGTGCTGGGCTTTATGGCGGACCGGTTCCCGGCGCTGCGTCAGGCGCTGAATGACCTTGTCGATGAGCACCTGCACCTGGGTCGTCGGCCCCTCGGTTCAGAGCGGTTGTGTCGTCAGGCGATGTATCGGGTTCGTAACTGACAACGATGGCTCTGCTCGGCGACCTGCAACGCGTATTCGAAACGACATACGGTCGTGAGACCGGTGTCGATCTCGAGTCCTGTGTCGTCGGACCCAAGCGGTGCGCGGAGTTGGTGATCCGAAGTCAGATCTGTCACGCCGAGATGTCCGAGCTGGCACGGTTTTTCTTTTACGTGGAAGATGCCAACTTGCGGCTCGCCCTGTTCTTCGATGATCGGATGATCTCGACACTGGAGAACCGCGACCCCCGCAGTTGTTTGAGCGAGGAGAACGTGTTGCCGTTCTTGGTGCTGACCGAGGAGCTGAGTCACGCGATTCACACGACGTATGCATTTAGCGAGGGTGGTTCCTCGAGGGTCGTCGATCCTGACTTCCTGACCGAGCTCGAAATGCTGGCTCGGATCGATGCCTACCTACTGTTGAGGTTGTTCGTCCGCGGTCTGACCCACAGCTACACCGCGACGGATCGAAAGTGGGTCCGCCATCAAGCAGTGACCCGCTGGGAAGTGGCTTATGAGGATGGCGACCTCGACGCACGTTATCGTGGAGCTGCGCGCCAAGCCGCGCGCTTCATCGATCGCCTAGAAGCATTGCCGCAGGATCGTCGGCTGGGTGCGCTGCGCGCCTTTCGGCGCCTGCCGCTAAACGCCAAGAAAGTCGTGCTCGAGCGCAGAAACTGAGCGCCTGATCGGTCGCCCAGTCACTCAGGGCAGTGAGATCAGCGGAACGCCCGGGAGGTCACTGGTCCGAATCGGCGGCAGCCGGCTGCCGTAGCGAGCGTTTACGGCCTCCAGCAAGCGGTTCGTGATGCCACCGTAGGCCTTGGGCGTGAAGTGTGTGCCGTCCAGGCCGAAACCCTGCCCGGTTACGAAAGCCCCCGTCAGGCGGATGCC
>JBDHED010000014.1:0-20767 GCA_039591175.1 Gemmatimonadota bacterium
CACAAGTTTGACGAGACGAAGGGCATCAAGTTCATCTCGTATGCGGTGTGGTGGATCCGGCAGGCGATCCTGCAGGCGCTCGCCGAACAATCGCGGATTGTTCGTGTGCCGCTGAATCGTGCCGGGACGTTGCATCGAATCGGTCGGCGGTCAAACGCGCTGCTTCAAGAGCTCGGCCGAGAACCGTCAGCGGAGGAGATCGCGCGGGGGATGGACATCTCGATCGAGGAAGTGCGCAAGACGATGTCGATCTCGCAGGCGCACTTGTCTCTGGACGCGCCGCTGACGCCGGGCGAGGACAACAAGTTGTTGGACTACCTGCCCGACGAATACAGCCCGCTGCCGGATGACAACGCGGCTGAGAGCGCGCGCCGCAGGGCGATCCAACGATCACTCGGTTCGCTCAAGCCCCGTGAGGCGAAGATCCTCCGACTCTACTATGGGCTCGACAACCACGAGGCGATGACCCTGGAGGAAATCGGATCGGTGCTTGGCATCACCCGCGAGCGGGTTCGTCAGATCAAGGAAAAGGCGCTCGACAGACTGCGCCACCGTTCGCGATCCGAGACGCTGGAGTCGTTTACCGTCTGAGTGCGCTACCCCGCGGTTTACCACGTCGCGTCGGAAGCGCGGCAGACGCTTGGCCGCTTCCCGCTGGTGGTGATCACCGGCTGGGTGTGCGCGATCGCTTTCATCCTCGACGGCATGTCCGAGGTGCTGCGAGCGTCTCTCGGGTTACCGCTGTTTCTGGCGCTCGCTCTTTTTGGTGAGCGCCGAGGTTGGAGTGGATGGAGACGACTTGCGCTCTCGTTGATCGGCGTGGCGATCCTGGCCGCCTTTTTTGTCGCCTGGCCCACGTGGTCTGATGGTGTAGCTAACCGACGATTCATTCAGCTCAGCGTCGGCTTTCATCTGTTGGTAGCGGTCCTTCCGTACGTCGGCGATCCCGACATCGACGCTTTCTGGGAGTACAACAAGCGGCTCTTCCTGCGGTTTCTGATCGCGTACCTGTACTCGATGGTGCTGTTCGTTGGACTGGCGGTCGCGATGCTCGCCATGGACAACCTGCTCGGAATCGAGTTTGATGACTCCAACTATATGCGATTGTGGGCGGTAGTCGCGTTCATTTTTAATACCTGGTTCTTTCTGGCTGGGGTGCCCAAGTCGTTGGAATCGCTCGGGGAGCGCTCGAGTTACCCGATGGGTCTCAAGGTTTTTGCTCAGTTTGTGCTGGTTCCGTTGGTCGCTCTTTACCTGGTGATTCTGAGCGTCTATTTGGTCAAGGTGATCGTCACCCAGCAGTGGCCCACTAACTGGATCGGGTGGCTCGTTTCGAGCGTGGCGGTGGTTGGCATCCTCTCGGTGCTACTCGTCTATCCGGTTCGCCATCGAGCCGACTCGAGCTGGATTCGTACCTACAGTCGCTTGTTCTACATCGCGCTCCTCCCGTCGGTCGCGATGTTGCTGATGGCGATCTGGCAGCGCGTGCACCAATACGGCGTGACCGAGAACCGCTATTTCCTGATCGTCCTGGCGTGCTGGCTAGCGTTGATCGCGGTTTACTTCGCAGTTCGCAGTTCCCGAAACATCAAGCTGATCCCGACAACATTGGCTTTGCTCGCATTGGTGACGTTTTTCGGGCCCTGGGGAGCATACACGGTTTCGAGAAACAGCCAGCTTGGGAGGCTGACGGATCTGCTGGCTGCCAATGGGTTGCTAGCCAACGACGGGCAGGTGGTGGTCGCGGAGAACGTCGCGTATGACGACCGACATGAGATAAGCGCCGCTCTCAGGTACCTCATACAAACCCATGGCGAAGGCTCGCTGGGTGGGCTTGCTCAGCGCGGAGCCGACACACCCGTCGAGATCGACGGCCCGGCAGCGCCGTCTCAAATCCCGACGAATGAGGAGGCCGCCGACCGCGTCATGAAGCAGTGGGGCTTGGCCTACGTACCCCGGTGGGCAGCATCGGAGGATCGCGAGTTCTTCAGTTATTACGCGACGACGCCGTACACGGGATCGGGGGGGAAGTCGATCACCGGATTCGACTACGTGACGCCCTTGGTCTGGTCGCGACCCATGTCGCAGGAGGTCGCCATTGGTGCCGACACGCTCGAGTTCAGTTTCGACGAGGAGGCCAACGTGTTTCGAGTGCTGCAGGCGGGCAGCGAGATGGTGACGATTCCGTTGGCACCACTGGTCGAGTCGCTGCGATCGGAGGATCAGCCGGGCCGGACCGGTGTGCCGCCCGAACAACTGCGGATCGAAGGTCGCGGTGAGCAAATGGGCGCCAGACTGGACATTCGATCGATGAATGGACGACGGACAGAGTCGGGCCTGGTGATCCAGCAGGTCGATGGTGAGGTGTATCTCGATTTTGAGTAGCGAACGGACCAGCACTGGTTTTCAATCTTTGTTGCTGCCTCCAAGGGCGCTTTATCCCACATCGGATGGTGGAGGCAGGCTGGTGGAGCGCATCCAATCCGACGATGGTGGTTCCTGTGCGGCGGCGATCGTCGGGCTCCCCTTTGATGCCGCGATTCCGACCCGACCGGGTGCGCGTCGTGGACCGGATGCGTTTCGGACTGCGTTGACGCGGTTCTCGGCCGACCAGGGGAGTTCCCAATGGCCGGTAGGATCGAGGATAACCGATCTCGGGGATGTCGATCTCCGGACCCTCGGGGTCGCAGACGCCCACGATCGTGTGGCAAACGTGCTGGCCGGCGTGCTCGATCGCGTCGATTGTCTGATCGCGATCGGTGGCGATCAGAGCCTCTCGTTTCCCGTGTTCCGCGCGCTGGTCGAGGCGCGGGGAGGGACCTGGGGCCTGATCAGCTTGGACGCTCATCACGACGTGCGGCCGTACAGTCGCGATTCGATCTCCAGCGGCACGTCCATGCGGCGGGCTCTCGAGCTGGAGGCGCTTTCGCCCAAGAAGCTGATACAGATCGGTATCCGACCCTTTGCCAACTCGGCCGTCCATCGCGCGTGGTGCGAGGAGCGGGGAGTGAGTGTGTACGATGTTGCGACGGTTCGCGCGCGCGGAATCGCTCAGGTCGCCCAGGAGGCGCTCGAGCGCGCCGCGCACGAGGCTGATCGGCTGTACGTTTCGGTTGATCTGGACGTTATCGATCAAGCCCAAGCACCGGGGACCAGCGCGGCCGGGCCGGGTGGGTTGTCGGTGTCGGAGGTGCTGCAGGCGCTCGAAATGTGGGCGTCGTCGCCCAATTTCTCTGGTGGTGACATCATGGAGCTCTCGCCGCGATGGGACTGGGGCGACGAGACGGCACAGGTGGCAGCGCGGGCGTTCCTGGCGATCGCGTCGGCGCGCTGGCCAGTTGTGATCGACAAGGCCCGGTGAACCGCACGCACTTTCTGCCACTTGTCGGGTTGGTGATGCTTGCCGGCAGTTGGCCGCCCTCCGCGCGGTCGCAGTCGATTCCTCCCGACCTTCCCACCGATACGTTGCGCATCCAAGCCGATGGAACGGAACCAGGGATCACGCTCTCGAGTGGTGAGCGGTTGGTGGTCTGGGTAGAGAACCGCGTTCGGATCGCCCGGCCCCGAGCCGCGTCGTTGCCGGTCCCCGAGGCGCTGGCTGGCGAGGTGATCGCCCGGTTCGAGAACAGCGCCCAGTTCGCTTGGCCACTCGAGCCCATCGTCTGGACCGCTCCCCGCAAAGGTCGTTTGTCGTTCGGTCTCAACGGCACCGCGGCGCACCGAATGACCGGTGCGGCTGAGATCATCGTGGCCCGGCTCGGCGTCGACTCAGGTCCCGCGCAGGAGATGTTTGCGCCGCCGTCGTTGACGTTGGAGCGCGCTGCGGGGGGCGTCAAAGCACACTACGTCGACCGTGCAGGATTCGGCCTGGACTTGGCCACGCTCCGCTTTAGGCTGATTACTGCCCAAGGGGCGGTTTTCCAGCTGGCCTCTTGGGTGGGGGCTGGAGAACGTGAGACGACGTTGCCGCTTCCGCCGCTCGGTGTGCCGGTGCCGGCGGGCGTACACACTCTCGAAGCGACGATCACGGATCGGCTCGGAAACGACGCCCCGAGCGCCACGCTGACGTTCGATTCCGCGCGCCAGAATCCCTAGCTAGCTTACCGCGGCCCGATACCCTCCAGTTGGCGTTCTAACGCGTCTGGCGT
The DNA here is from genome assembly GCA_039591175.1 of Gemmatimonadota bacterium. GTDB lineage: Bacteria > Gemmatimonadota > Gemmatimonadetes > JACCXV01 > JAHWKZ01 > CAMYLR01. The sequence goes on from JBDHED010000014.1 coordinate 4,149, forward strand.
GGTGACGGGTTCCAGGCATCGATCCCCCACGCAGACATACGCTCGTGGTTCGCCCTCGAGCGGATAACCGAGCGCCTCCAACCGGGCCTGTTGGCGGTCCGGGTCGAGAATCTCCGTTACTCGTGACGGCACGTATTGCCGCCAGGCGACCCTCCACAATGCTCGCAACGTCTCGTCATCGGTTGGGCCGACCAAGTGGACCTGCACCGGTGTGTCCATGACGTGGATCGCTGCCAATGCCAGGCTCGCGCCGAGCAATCCGAAGCCCGTTGCCTCTCCAGCGAGCGCCTGCACGATCGATTCTGCCCGCTCGCGCCATCGCTCATCACCGCCCAGCGCCGTCAACGCGGCAAAGCCAGTCGCGACCGTGGCGTTATCGGTCACCGGATAGTGCGGCTGGTCCAGAATTCCGTCCCCACGAGCGTCGAACGATCGGTCGCGGCACGCGCCACGCTGGGCGTCAAAGAAACCACGTTCGATCACGCTCGCTAGCTTCTCCGCGCGCCTGAAATGGTCGCGAGCGCCGGTCCTCTGATAAGCTGCCAGCTGCGCCGCCAGCCACCACGCTTGATCGGTCAGCAGTAAAGGCGCAGCCACATCGATAGCGTCGTCGTCATACGGAGGGCGTAAAACGTGCCGCATGGCGCCGTCGGACGTGGATAGCATGGACGTCAACCGGTCGACCGTTAGCTCGCACCACGCCATGAGTTCGGGCCAGTTGAGGACCGCCGCCGCCTCAAATGCGGCGACTACCATCATCCCGTTCCAGTTGGTGTAGAGACGATGGTCGATGCTGGGCGTTGGGAGCGTGGCGCGTTCGCCAAGCTCGAGTCCGTAGTACCCGGCTTCTCCGTCCGCATCTTGGCTCCCGAACGCACCGCCCTCGCGGTGACTCAGTGTCTCGAGTACAAACGAGAGGATCCCGCGAACGGTCTCGGCAAACCGCTCCTCGCCGGTCAACCGGTAGGCGTCGAGGTACGCCATCGCCAGGCGCGCGTTGTCTTCGGCCATCTTCTCGAAGTGAGGCTCGCTCCAATCACGAGTCGTCGAGTAGCGGAAGAAACCGCCAGCTAGATGATCGTAGAGCCCGTATGCACGACTCGCTGACAAGCCGGCATCCCGCATCGCGACCAGCGTGTTCTTGGCTGCTTCCAACGGTGCACCGGCGCCGCTGCCGCGATGCGCGTGGAGGAGAAGTCGCACCGCTTCGGGGTGCGGGAACTTTGGTTGGGTCCCAAACCCGCCGTATCGCCAATCAAAGGCGTCGAGGATCGACTCGACCACTGTGGTGAGGAATTGTGCATCGAAATCGCCTGAGCTGGGGCGCTCCATGAGGGCCGCGGCGCGTCGTTCACGGACGTTCTCGACGGCCGTGTGTACGGCTTCTCGATCATCGAGCCAACCGCGGTGGACCCGCTCGAGGATGTCGCTGAACTGAGCCGCTGGGAAGTAGGTGCCGCCGGTGATTAGCTCGCCGTCGGGGGTCAGGAAGGCTGTAGTGGGCCAGCCCCCCAGGTTGTAGCGGTCGTTGACGTCGGGTCGCTCGTCGTTATCGACTCGCACCGGCACAAACCACTCGTTTACGCGCCTGGCGACCTCAGGGTCGGCATCGGTCGTGTCGTCCATCACGTGACACCAGTGACACCAAACGGCCGAGATCCGGAGCAGTATCGGTTTGTCCTCGCGCTGTGCGCGCGAGAACGATTCGGGTCCCCATTCGAACCATTGAACCGGTGAGTTGACAGCGTCAGAATCGGGTGCCATTAGGACTCCGTAAACCCAAGAGGGAGAGGCCGTTGATCGGATCGCCCGGATCATCAAACCGCGATGGCCGACCCATGGGGCCGGGATTATACTGCGCTCGCCATGTCTAACCCACCGACTGCTGAATCGACTCTGGCGACCCGCGACACCGGGACCATGGACCCAGCCACCGCCGAGCTCGAAACCAATCCGTTCGCTGCGGTCAATCACTACTTCGACATCGGGGCTACCGCGGCCGGTGTTTCAGAGGATTTTCGGCTGCTGCTCAAGACACCGTATCGCGAGATGCGGGTCGAGGTGCCGGTGAGGATGGATGACGGGAAGCTCGAGGTTTTCATCGGCTACCGCGTGCAACACAATGGCGCTCGCGGACCGTACAAGGGAGGAGTCCGGTATCATCCGGAGGCCGACCTGAGCGAAATCCGGGCGTTGGCTTCGCTGATGACGTGGAAGACGGCGATCGTCGACGTTCCTTTTGGCGGCGCTAAAGGCGGCATCCAGGTCGAGCCGCGGGGAATGAGTCAGCGCGAGCTGCGCGACATGACGCGCCGCTACACCTCGCACATCTCCTACATCCTCGGAATCAATCGGGATATACCGGCACCCGACATGAACACTAATGCCCAAATCATGGCCTGGATGATGGACGCCTACGGCCAACGTTATGGTCACACCCCGGGGATTGTGACTGGCAAGCCCATTCCACTCGGGGGCTCGCCAGGCCGCGAGCAGGCGACCGCTCAGGGGGCAGCGTACGTGCTCGAGTCGGCGGCGACCGATTGCGGCTTTTCACTCGATGGCGCTCGGGTCGCGATCCAGGGTTTTGGTAATGTCGGCAGCTGGGGGGCCCGCATTCTGGACAGAATGGGGCTCATCATCGTGGCGGTTTCGGATGTCGACGGTGCGATCTTCAACGGCGACGGGCTCGATATCCCGCGATTGCTAAAGCACGTTGACGACACGGGTAGCGTGGTCGGGTTCCCGGACACCGATCTGTTGACCCAGGAAGAGCTGCTGACGTGCGATTGCGACATTCTCATGCCGGCCGCGATCGGCGGCGTGATCACCCCGGAAGTCGCCGCACGCGTCCAGGCCGGGGTCGTCGTCGAGGCGGCGAACCATCCGGTGACACCTGGTGGCGATGATGTTCTCAACCAGCGAGGAATCATCGTGTTGCCGGATCTGCTCGTCAACGCCGGTGGGGTGATCGTGTCGTATTTCGAGTGGGTTCAGAACATCCAGAGGTTCCATTGGTCGCTCGGAAAAGTGAATAAGGAGCTCAAGCGATTCATTAATCTGGCCTGGCGGGACGTGTTCACCACCAGCCAAGCCGAGCGGTTAACGTATCGCAACGCTTCCTACATGATCGGGATCTCGCGCGTCATGGAAGCGACCCGCCTCAGGGGTTACGTCTAGCCACCTGTTTTTCCGGAAGTCCTAGGTCAGCACTGCGCCCGGCGAGCCGCTGCTTCACCCGGTTTGTCAGCGTCATCGTCACGGTCGATGTTGCGGCAGCGGTCTGCGCGCCAGACCTCGTCGTATCGATCCGCAGGGAGGAACCCCGACCACGGGATCACGACTCCCACACCGCCATCCTCGGCCAGGTCGATCGGCCGCTTCGGTTTTGGAGCACCTGCTCCGGGCAATGAAGCCAACCGCGAGGTAAGGAGGGACTCGGCTCGGGCTATCGCCAACCTCTTGGCGTCGATGTGGGGTGTCCGGCGCCCGATTCCGGCCGGCTTGACGATCAACGATTGGGTCGGCTCGGTAAGGGCGTTTAGCGTTGTCGGCGGAATCGTCCTGGTCAAGGGTGCCGCTGGCGACATCGCGGGTTGGGGGATCTCGATGTCGAGTTGCACTGGCGGAGTCTCTGGTGGAGCCGCATCGTCGAGTTGTTGTACTGGGGCTTCTGGTGCTGTCTGACGAGGCTGACTCACAGCCATTGGAACGAGAAGCAAGTCGCTATCGTCGAGCTGATCGTTGGACGTTTTGGACCCCGGGATCGAAAGCGTCAGCAGCGCCACGACGTGGATCACAGCCGCCGTCAGGACGGCGAGCTTGAAAGGCCGTCCCCACCATGTGTTGATGTCAGGTTGCACGCACCCCCTTCGTCCTGATTACACCTGGCTTCGACGAACGGTTCGAACCGCTCTATTCCTAGCGGTGATCAGATACGGCGGGTAAACGCGTCCACATCGAGCTTCCAAACTCGCTCGCCGCAGAAGCGTGTCCCTTCGGGGCAAATCGGTCGTTGACCGGCGCGAAAGCGGACCGTGCAGGGTGGTAGGAGATGGCACCCGATTCGCGGGTTGACCACGGTTACTTGTTGCGCCTCTTCGAACGATGCCTGCCAAATCTCCTCCTGCGCATTGTAACACAGACGCATCGTGTGCTTGTGGAACAAGTTCAGCAGGTCCGCCGACTCGGTGAACCGGATGGTGACCGCATTCGGCAGAAGGTATTCGGCGAACTCTGCCGGAGCGCCGCCCGCCCGCACGGCGTCGATGTCCTCCCAAGTGCGCTCCATGCTCTGTCGGTACGCTGTTTCGACGCGCGTGTCCTCGAGCACCAACCGTGGAACGAGGTAGTCCGGTTCACCGGTGATGTGCGCGGTGAGTGCTGGCCGTGAGCCGGGCGTCATTCGATGCCGTTGGTCTTGCGAGTCACCGGCGTGTGAGAGGCGTTTCCGAAACGTGTAGTGTGGGTGATAAAGGGCTCGTGTCAGCTTGGCGTGTGTGGTCAGGTTGAGCGCTTCGCCGAGTAGCGGGTTGAGCTGTGGATCGAGCGCCAGGCTGATCGCCTCGTCATCGGTGAGCGCGGCTTTGGGCTCGCCGAGCACCTCGCGCACAGCGTCAGCCAGTACCTCCTCGTTGCGAGCTCCGTAGTCGACCAGCTGCGACAACTTGCCGTCCAGCTCGCGGTCGAATTCGCTGCGGAACGTCCGCCGTCGCTCCCCGTCGCCATTGCGGGCGCTGAGGAAGTTGTGTTCGGGGGTGGAATTCAACGGCAGCGATTCCTCGAGGATCGTCTCGTAGGCCGGGTCGTGTTCCAACAACGCGTCCACCATCGCCTGGACCACCATCTTTGTCTCCGCCGTCGTGTCGACTTGCTCGCACAGCCTCGCATAGCGCAGCAGCGTGATCCCACTGACAGTGTGATACAGGTACGCGAACGTGCCGATCGGCAACACGTATCGAGCGACCTCCTGTGCTCGTTTCTGGATTTCTTTGGCGTACTTCTCAGCGTTTGCTCGTCGGCCTGGGAAGCGCTCGTAATAGGCGTCTTCAGTCACCGGCGTCAACAACTCGATTAGCTCGCGGTACTCTTTCATTTGCCGGCCTACCGTCGATCGATATCTCGCCAAAGCTTCGCCTTCCAACGGTGGGACCGCGACGTTCCCTGGCTTCACTTCGACGTATCGCTGACTCACTTGCTCGCTGTTGTAGAACGGATGGCTGTGGAGAAAGCTCCAGATGAAATGCCGGCTGACGTTAGCGAGCGAGAACTGAAACTGAGCATGTTGCAGGGTGGTATGGTGGCCGGCCTGGTAGAGACTCTTGGCCAGCCCGATCCATCGATCGTTGATTTCGACGTCGGGGATTACTCCCTTGGAGCTATAGCACGTTCGCGCCGTCGCGAGAAAGTTGGCGAACGGCGCTTCGAACGCTTTTGTTAGCCGGACCTCGGGCGCTGTTGAGAGGAAGGTTGTCGGCTGGCTCACGTCTCCAGGCCGGATGCCTCGAGTTCAGGCGAGGTAGCCCCCCCGCGACTCTTTCGGAGCTGGCCGTCGATCGAGAATGGGCCGGGACCGAGCACGATGACACCGATCAGCATGACGATCAAAGCGAGGCTGTACTCGTAGCCGCCTTTGAAAACGTCCCATCCGTTTGGCAGATGCACGATCACGATCGCCACGATCATCTCCAGGATGAACAGCCCGGACAACCAACGGGTGAGAAACCCTACTACCAAGAGTATCCCACCGAAGAACTCGAGCCCGGCGACCGGGATTGCCAACCAAGATGGAATTCCGACGCTCTCAAAGAAGCCTGACGTGGCCTCGAGGTTGAAAACCTTCGGGGCGCCGTGAAGAATGAACGCCAGACCGCAGAAGAGCCGGCTCAGCGTAGAAACCAAGGTTCCGCCAGCCATGTTATCGCCTCGCTGGGTTTGGGAATCGGTGACGGAGCGTACCCGTGGCGAATAATCGTTACCGCTCCAGTGCAAGTCAAACGGTCGCACTGAGAGGCGGCGGTAATTACTCGAGGTGGATGCCGAAGACGGATAGCGCAGCTCTGGCCGCGCGCTCAGCGACGCCGGGCGGACCAAGGGCCTGAGACACGCCTCGCAGCTCGTCCCTGATCGCAGCTCGCGCGTGGTCATCTTCGAGCCATTCGATCACCGGTTGCGCTAGTCGGTGCGGCTGGGCATCGCGTTGAATCAGCTCGGGAACGATCGCTCGCCCGGCGATCAGGTTGGGAAGTGCGATCCAGCGTACCCGAGCCATACGCTTGGCGATCGCAAACGTGACATGGGAGAGACGGTAGGCGACGACGTGCGGGACGCCGAGCATCGCCAGCTCGAGCGATACGGTTCCGGAGGTGACGATCGCCGCATCACAGTGACCCAAGGCAACGTGGCGGTCCGTCTCGACGAGTTTGAGCCCGGCAACGCCGGCCAGGGCGGACGCGACGGCCGAGGGGTCGAGGCCCGGCGCGACCATTGTCACGATCTCGATGTCGGGGATGCGTTGCCGGATTCGGGCGGCGCTCTCCGCCAACAGCGATCCCATTCGGTGGAGTTCACCGGAGCGACTTCCGGGTAAGAGGGCGACCCAGCGACGCGACGCGTTCAGACCGAGTCGCGCGGCGACCGATTCACGAGTCCCGAGGTCAACTGGGGTGCGATCTAGAGCCGGATGGCCAACGTACACGGCGTCAACGCGTGAGTCGCGATAGAACTCGGCTTCAAACGGCAACGTGAGCAACAGACGACGGACGCTTTTCTCGAGCGCGGAGACGCGTCCCGGGCGCCAGCCCCAGACGGTTGGGCTGACGTACTGGACAACGGGGATCGATCGTCGGTTGAGTTTCCGAGCGAGCCGCAGATTGAAATCGGGCGAGTCGATCAGGACGGCGCCAATCGTCTGTTGGTCCACGGCCGCTCGCTCCAAGCGTTTCATCGCGCGTCGAATTGCCGGCAATCGGGGCAGAACCTCGGTCAGCCCGATGGTCGTAAGCTCACGCGTCGCGACGACACGCTTGGCGCCGGCGGCTTCGAGAGCTGGACCTGTGGCGCCAAAGAAACGGATGCTCGACTCCATGTTGCGTACAGCGTCGACTAGCTCCGCTCCGATAGCGTCGCCCGAAGGCTCGCCAGCGACGATTAGGACTTGGGCCACGGGGAGCTCGACCGCTCCGCGTCGCGCGGTTTGGCCGCCCACGCACGGGCACGGGTTTCGGGTGAATCAAGTCTTTTAGCGAGCCGGTCCGACAGATGATCCATGCGATCGTGACCCCAGAAAATCTCGCCCTGCCATAGAAACGTCGGTACGCCGAACACGCCAGCGGCCAACGCATGAGCGGTGTTCGTCTTGAGCTGGGCTTTGGTCGCCGACGCATTGACTCGAGTCGCGAGATCAGCTGTCTCGAGACCGGTGGCTTCCAGCGCCTGCTCGATCACCCCGTACTCGGTGAGCGGGCGCCCCTGGCCCCAACCGAGGCTCGCCAGCTCGACGGCGAGCTGAAGACCACGAGGATCGTCTTGATACAGGCACACCGTTCGCAGCGCCATCAACGGGTTGAAGGGGTGCGACGGGGGCCCGATCATGGGTACCCCGATCAGGTCGGCTGCGCGGACGATGTCACGGGCGGTGTACTGCCGCTTGATCGGCTGCTCGGCTGGACCCACCAAGCCGGTGGCTTCGAGTATCGCGGCGTACAGAACTGGCCTTACTTCCCATTCGATCTCGTGACGTTGAGCAAACGACTCCGCCTGCGTGAGCGCGAGGTACGAGTACGGCGATATGAAGTCGAAGTGAAACCGGACCGGGTGTCGTGCCACGCGGGGTTCAGTCAGTCACGTTCAAGTACATAAACGGCGGGATCGTAAGGGCAACCACGTCGTCGCCGCCGGTAACCTCCCGCGCTCGCGCCAGTGCGTAATCCAAGCTGGGTGCCCACGACACGCCCAACCTGCGGGCGGCGCGGTCGTCCGGGGGCCCGACCAGGATCGTCTCTGACAGGTACTTGAGCGGGTACGTCGCCCAGTACCACACCGTAAATGGATGGAACCCGTGATGGGCAAAACGGTGCCGGTAGCAGTCGATCAGCTCTGGATCACGGGCGAAAGACTCCTGGAACTCGGCCTGCATTGTGAATGGGTCGGTCGTGGCTGGTAGCACGTCTTCCCAGAACCGCTGGTATGCAACGTGGTACCGCTCATGGAACACCTCGAACACCGGGTTCAAGATGATCACCACGCCGCCCGGCTTTATGAACGGTCGGTTCCAAAACCAATTGAACACGTACCCGAGAACGTCGCTGACCACGAGCACAGGGTTGATGCGGGCATCGATCGCGTACGGTGAGAGGTCAGGCAATCCAAACACCAACGTGTCGAACTGCCGATCGACCTCAACCTCCAACTGAGGTCGAAGAGCTTCCAACGTGACTTGATGGACGTCGTCGATTGCTCCGGCGGTGATCGCCATTGGCGCGTACTTGGATCGTATACCGCGAAAAACCTTGGCTCGCGCCGGCTCTGGCAGTGCCCGCATCGACATCGGGGCGGTTTTGCGGAGGATCCGTTCGGCGAAACTCAGTCGATCCGGTGATTTGCTCAGATACTCGAGATGCTGCGGATAGGTTGCTCCGTTCATCGCGGCTTCGATGACCATGATCCGACAATGCTTCTGAATCACCTCGCTCATTCGGCGTATCGTCGTGTGCATACAAGAGCCGTCGGGTTGCATCACGTGTGGCGTGTGCTCGGTCATCTGTGGCGCGTGGTGGGGAGCGATCGAGTTGTAAGTACCGAATCCGACGGCTACCGACTTGTGACCGCCGTTCAGTGGGATCTGGACCGTGTCAACGTAAATGACGAGATCGCTTTCGATCACCGCGCGGCTAGTCTCGACGGGTTCTCCCTCATCGGTCTCACCTAGCGAAACGATGTCGTCACCATCTTCGGCGTCGAAGTTCGTCAGCTGATCAGGCCAAAACCGGGCCATGATCTTCTCGCCCAGCATGTACTCCAGCTCGTGATGCTGCATCTTGCGGTGCAGCGCCACTGCGCAACGCAGTTGGATGTTTTCTTGCTTGACTCCCTGATCTTCGAGCAGCTCGATCAAGCGCGTGATCATGATCTGTCGGATATCCGGACGGGCCATCAACGGAAACGGTTGGCAGTTGTCGTCGAAGGCGATCAGGACCCGTGAGTTTGGCCCAACGAGCTCACCAAGCGGCTCCATCCCGACAGGCTGTTCCAGCGCCTCTCTCAGGGCGCGTGGAATGCCGCGCTTAGGAATCCCCTCAATCGCGGGCGGCGGATAGAGCACGGTAGCTCGATCGGGTAGATCAGCTCCCAGGAGCGTGTTCCCCGAGTAGGTCAGGTACTTCATCCCGCGAGCGGCTCGATCGTGTCGTGGATCTCGAATGCGACTTTTGTGACGCCTCGGCGACCGGCCTCGAGTGCGCACTGAATCCCCTCACGGTAGTCGGCGAGCGAAAAGCGGGCGCCGACCAGTGGTGCGAGCTGGTCGTCGAGCTCGGTGGCGAGCGCCAACGTCCGGTCAAAGGTGTCGGCGTCAGCGGTGTAGCTGCCGCGCACCTCGAGCTCCTTGTGCCACATAGCCGTCCAGTCGATTCCACGGGGTACACCGGGCATGCCGACGACGATAATGGTGCCCCTGGCCTGGGTAAAGCGCATTGCATCGTCAATCGTGGTCCCCGAGCCTACGCAGTCGAAGACGACTGCGGCGCCTCCGATCGCCACCGGTGGGCCTATCTCAGGCTGCAAGAGCTCGGCTCCGACCGCGCGCGCCAAGCGGTCACGCATCCCGCCACCGGTCGGCAACACGAGGTCGGCCCCAAGACGCCGCGCGACCTCCGCCTGGTAGGGGTACTTGGCGATCGCTATCACCTGACAACTGGGTCCGACGTATCGCAGCGCCGCAATCGTGAGCGCGCCGATCGTCCCACAACCGAACACGACGACGGTATCATCCTCGTCGAGCGGTGCTTGTTGAACCGAGTTCAGGCAGCAGGCGAACGGCTCGACCAGTACTGCGCCGGCGTCAGACAGCGCGTCGGGAACACGGTGCAGCTGCGACTGGTGGGCCACGAACCCCTGGCTCCAGCCGCCGCCCGTATCACGACAGTACCCGGTCTGGATACCGGCCCCGATCACTCCGCGGGTGACGTTGCGACAATGGCCGAGGTCACCATCCTGACATGCCGCGCAAGGATCGTCGATGCCACGAATCGCACAGTGAAGCGGAGGCGCGAGACAGACGCGGTCGCCCGTTCGCACGGATGTCACGTTCTCTCCAGTTTCGCCGACGACACCGACGACCTCGTGTCCGAAGACAAACGGGGTTGAGGTCAGCGGTGAGAAATAAGGGCTGCCTTGGGCCGTGATGGTGGCCAGATCAGACCCGCAGATCCCGCTCAGGATGGGCTTTACCCGCGTCCACTCGGGGCTCGGCAGTGGAGGTGGTTCGACTTCGGCTAGGCGCACCACGCCGAGCCTCGAGGTTCCGACTCCCGGTCGTCGTCGACCGAGCGCTCGGGTGGCCAGAAACCGGGGCACACTGCGGACGTATTCGAGCGCCAGCACGGTGTCGATCAGCGAACCTGGGGTACGGTTCCGGGAATGGTGCTGTCCCAGACGTAGACGCCCCAGCCGCGGGCACGGGCATTCTGGAGCAGGCGACGCCCAGGATTGACGACTGCCGGTCGGCCAACCGTTTCAAGCATCGGCACGTCATCCAGGCTGTCTGCATACGCAAACGATCGCGACAGCGAGATCTGGTTCTCGGCCGCGTATTCTGAAACCGCTTCGGCTTTCGTCTGGCCGGCGAGTGGTTTTCCCTCGAGTTCGCCGGTGTGGGCACCGTCGCTTATTGCCAGCCGGACAGCAATGATGTCGTCGACGTCCAAGTGCTCGGCCACCGGTTGGACGATCTCTTCCAGCGAGCCAGAAACCAAGACTACGCGATCGCCCCGATCACGGTGTTCGGCGACTCTTGCGACCGCAGCCGGAAGAAGACGCGGGCGCATGTGATGCTCGAACAACTCCCCAGCGCGCTGCCGTAGGTCTTCTGGGGACACAGACCGGTAAATACGATAGAACGCTCGCTGGAAGGCTTCTCGGCTCAAGCTGTCGAGTGCCAGGTAGTACGGGACTCGCGGGAGAAACGCCGCTGTCCAGAGCTTGCGCTGACCGGGCTGCATGCCGCTAGTCCGGATCTCGACCCCATAGCGAACGATGTTGCTCGCGACGAGAGTGCCATCGACGTCAAAAAAAGCGCCTTTCTGCCTCATTCGGTTCGACCACCGGCGCCATTACCGCCGTCGGGATCCCGTTGGCCATCTGACATACTTATGATCGTGTTTCGCACGTCGGCGGCGATCTCGCGATAGAGCCGGTTGTTCGAAACTCGATCGCCGGCTTTGTCGTACGCGTCCATCGTGATTGGATGGCCAAACTCTATCCTGAGTCGTTGCCTGCGGGGCAGGTTTTGACCAACCGGTAGGGCGTCGTGAGTCCCAGATATGTAGACCGGGACGATGGGTGTCCTCAGCTCCCAAGCGATTAGTCCCAAGCCTGGCTTAAACGGTTGGATTTCGCCGCTCCGCGAACGGGTCCCCTCCGGGAAGATCAGCGCCGACTCACCGTTCGTGAGAATCGATTTGACGGTTCTGAGTCCGGCCAGCGATGTCTCTTCGCGTTCGATCGGTACGACGTTCAGAAACGTGCTAAAGAACCACCCTTTGAGCGTCGTGTCAAAGAAATAGTCGCGCGCACCGAGTACATGGATGGACCGCGCTGCCTCTGGGCCATGTGCGAGTCGAACGGCAGACAACACGGCCGGTGCGTCGAGATGGCTCGAGTGGTTCGCGGCGAGCAAGTACGGTCGCTTTCGTGGCAGCCGTTCAGTGTGGACTAGCTCGAGGTCGAAGTACGATGTGTACAGGGCCTCGAGTCCGCGGCTGGCGGATCCCAGCAACCACCGATCGACCGCCTTGCGCTCTGGATATGGAAGGGTCGAGCGAAGCGCGGGTTCAGGTTGCGCCGCGGCCGGCCTCTCGGGCGCCCGTTCTTCGGGCTCCACGATCGCCAACAGCTGCTCCACCGTCTCGACCTCCGCAGCTGCCTCGTCGTCCAGCGTGGCGCCGATCGCGTGCTCGACAAACAAGAAGAGCTCGATCGCCCGGAGTGAGTCGAGCCCCAGATCGTCGTACAGATGGGTAGCCGGTGTGATCTCTTCGAGCGGTCGACCCGAGAGGCGCGCGAGCTCGTCGTGCAGCTGGGTCCTGAGTTCGAGTCGGCCGGGCCCACTGGCGACAGCGGGCGCTTCGCGATCAGCCCGCGCGCGTGCGGTGCGCTCGATCCAGCCTCGCAACCGCGTCCGATCGATCCGCCCGTCGTTTGTTCGCGGCAACAACCCTGCCCAGAGATGAACCTGTTGCAGCCGATGATAGCTCGGCAGCTCGCGCCCCTGGGCCTGAACCTCGCGCTGGATCAACTTTTGGACTTCGTCCGCCGATGCATCATCCAAAAGAGCCGGATCCGGCTCGACAATCGCGTGGACTTCTTCCGTCAAGCCACTCGGGATTCCGACGACACAAATCTCCCGCACCGAGGGCAGCGCTCGGTAGATGGCTTCCAGATCCATCGGGTAGACATTCTTGCCGGCCCCCGTCACGATGACGTCTTTCTTGCGACCCGTGATGTAGAGGTACCCGTCGGCATCGACCCAGCCTAGATCGCCGGTGTGGAACCATCCGTCCACCATGACGCGGTCGCTAGCCTCGGTGTTGTTGTAGTAACCGTTCATCAGGCTGGGGCTTTGAACGATGATCTCACCGACACCTTGGTTGTCCGTGTGGTAGAGTCTCAGTTCAACGCCCGGCAGCGGCTTGCCGCATGAAGCGGGACGACTCTGGTAGAGCGGGTTGACGGTCAGAACCGGAGCTGTTTCGGTGAGTCCGTAGCCTTCGTAGATCGTCAAGCCCATCGCGCTATAGTCGTGGTATAGCTCCGCACCGAGCGCAGACCCGCCACTTACGAAAAACCGGACGCTGCCGCCCAGCTCCTGGTGAACCCGACTGAAGATCTGACGGCCTATGTTGCGGTTAAACGTTCGCTCCCATGAACGGCTTATCTGCTTGGTCGTCTCCATCAAGTTCGATCGCAGCGGCGATTTTCCAGCCCGCAGTACACGCCGCTCGAGATCGTCGCGAATGAGCGCGTACAGTGTCGGCACCCCGAGCATGATCGTTGTGCCGGTCTCACGCATCGTCTCCAGAATCACCTTGGGCTTCAACGATTGCGCGTAGCTGATCGTCCCGCCGTGGTATATAGGCGTGAGGAATCCGCACGTGAACTCCAAGGCGTGATAGAGAGGGAGCACCGAAAGCAACCGGTCGTGTTCGCTAACCGATAACGTGCGGCTGACACCGAACAGGTTGTTCAAGAAATTACGATGGGTGTGAATTGCGCCCCGCGGATCCACCGCGGTCCCGGTCGTGAAGATGATCGACGCGGGATCGTCGGGTCGAACCCGATCGGCCTTGTTCAAGGCCGGCGGTTCCTTCTCTGCTGGACGGGTGCTTCTGGGGTAGCTATCGAGGTCAAAGGGTCGACAGCTGCGGTCAACGTTCAGCACCAACATCGGCGTATCTGACCGTTCGTTCTGTTCTAACCCTTCAGGCGACAAGCGCTCGAAGCACGATTCCGAGGCGAGCATAGCCTGCGCGCCGACAAACCGCGCCGTGGACCACACCTCCCGGTACCATGTCTGAGCATCGAGTGGGACGACAACCAGTCCGATCGACGCCGCTCCCATGTAGGCGAGACCCCATTCGGGTTGGTTCTCCGAGTAGAGCACTACACGATCACCTTTGTGAAACCCGAGTCTCCGGAACCGCTCGCCGATTTCCTCAGATCGCTCCTTCAGCTCGGCGTATGTGATCTGGACCCACTGGCCGTTCCTCTTCATCTGCAGTGCGGTTCGATCGGGAAACTGCTCGGCCGATTGTCTCAACAAATCGTTGATTGTCGAGACGGACGCTCGTTGGGCGGCAGCCTCGTCATCGAGTTCAAGCGTCCCCGCGCGCTCTACTTTCAGGATGTGCTTCTTGACCCCGGCGATGTGGACGTGCATGTAGTGGGGCCAGTTGATCCTCGTGACGTCGAAGTTGTAACGACTCCGCTCTTCCTCGGTCAACTCCTCGAGCAGCCGCATCGTGTTGTCGACCTTGAACTGGCAATCGAGGTTCAAGTACGGCTCGTACAGCTCGCCGTAGTAGTAGAGGGTCTCCATCGCAGCGAGGCGGGCAGCGAGTCGGCGTCGGTACTTCTGACATTGCTTGTTGAGCACGCCCCAGGCGACCAAGCGTCGGAGAATGCGCTCGAACCGTTTGAGTGGCTCGGCCTTAGCCCGATACATCAGCCGAAACTTTTCCGGTTCCGGGAACGTCAGCGGCTTGACCCGGATCGGCTGGTCGTTCTTGTCCAGCATCGGATTCGCTGTGAAGTACCGCACGATGAGATCGTGCAGACGACCCATGGTGACGGGATTTCGAGACCCGGTAGCCACCTGATAGATCGCTACCCCGCGCTCCCGGACCAGCTTCGGCATCGCCGCCAAGATGGTATTGACGACCATGTCGGCGGGAACGAGGTCGAGCGTTACCTGAGGGTTCAACGGGAGGGATCGTAGGCGTCCCTTCCCGATGGCTGCTATCAACGGGTCAGCCATTCGCAATCCGTCTAGCCAGCCCGGGCTAGGCTCAGCCAGGCTGCTCTCGATGATCGCCGGTCGCACCACTGCGACTGGCAAGTCACCGCGTTGTCTCAGGACAATCTGCTCGCCGAGCGCCTTGGTGTACGTGTAGGTGTCGTTCCAGCCTCGTTGGCGAGCCCACTTCATGCCTTCTTCCGTGAGCCGCTTCTGAATCCATCGGCTGCGGAGATTCTGGATCATCTCGCGTCGCGGCTCGGCCCGTCCGGCACCACGGCCCCGTCGGCGCTGGACGAGTGCTTGGACTAGCTCGCGGCGCACATCGGCACCCTGGCCCTCTTCGCGCACCGCGGTGATGATCTCTCGGATCCGCTCTATATCGCGTTCTGGGTCGGTGAACTGACGCGGCGGGAACGGTTCGTCGGTATCGGCGGCGTGGTGAAATGTCTCGGCGACGGGTTCGTCTGTCGCTCCGCAGACGTAGGCTGTCGAAACGTGGATGAGGACAGCTCGCTGGCAGGAAGCGGTGAAATCGGTCACCCGTCCCGATCCCAGCGTGTTCAGATCGAGGGCGTCGTCTAACGGCGCGTCGAACGAGACCACTGCTGCGCTGTTGACTACCACGTCTAGTTCACGTTCGAGTTGAGCCCGGACGGTCGGATCGATTCCCAAGCCGGCCTCCGATATGTCGCCGGCCACGGCGTGAAGTTTCTGAGCCAAGAAACGTTCCAGTTGCTCGCCATGCCGATAGCGGAGCCGGTCAAAGACGCTGGACTGAAACAGCTCACGGCGCAGCCGCTCAGCGGGCGTTTGGATCCGGCCGCCGAACTTCCGTTTGGGGCGAATCAGCACGTTGATACGTTCGACATCGGGTGCCGCCCAAAGGATCTTCTCGACCAACGGTTGACCCAAGAACCCCGTGGCCCCGGTGACGAGCAGCTGTTTACCGCGCAAGAACTCGGAGATCGTGTCCACCCGGGTCAGCCTCCGTTTGATGACGATGGGCCCACGACGACCCTGAGTGATCGTGGTACCACCGAAGCCTCGAGCGGCGAGCTGCCTATCACGTCGCCATCGAACATCTTAGGCATTGGCTCCGGTGACGTGATGTGCACCGTCCGGGACTGGTAGAGCGTAAAGCTAGGGTGTTCGAGGTGTTTCCCGCGATAGACTTTCGGAAAGTTGAGCATGAGGTCGAGTCGGCCGATGTCGTCAACCACGACGACATCCAGCAAGCCGTCATCGATCTCCGCCCCGGGGGCCATATGGAGCCCACCCCCAGTGTATGGCGTGTTCTGAACCATGACCGCGACCGACTCCAACTCCAAAGTCTGATCATCGAGCTCGATCACGAGGTGCGCAGGACGCAAGCGGTACAGACCCTTGTAGACAGAAACAAAAAAAGCCGGCGGTCCTCTGAGCCAACGGGCACGATTGGCTGCGTCGGCCACGATCGTTGGAAACCCGAGACCGAGCACGGAGATGAAGTGACGATCGCGTTCGCGGCCAACATCGATCGCCATCACTGACCCACTGATCGCCAAGTCGAGCCCGGCCTCGATGTCGTTGAGCGGGAGGCCGAGGCTACGGGCGACGTCATTGCCGGTCCCGACCGAGACGATCGCCAACTCGGTGTCGGAGCCTACTAGCCCCTCTACGACCTCGCCGACCGTGCCGTCCCCACCCATGACTACCAGCCGCGCTTCGGCCGCCTCCGCCGCGCACCGGGCCAACTCGGTGGCATGGCCGGGGTGTTCGGTCAGGACCGGTGTGCAATCAAGGCCGCGGCGCCGGATAATGCGTGCGAGCTGCGCTACGTTCTTCTCGCCCCTCCCGTGCCCGGCGCGCGGGTTCGCGATGATCTTCATGGCAGGCGAATCAAGAT
>JBDHED010000015.1:0-21281 GCA_039591175.1 Gemmatimonadota bacterium
GCGTGCGAGCTGCGCTACGTTCTTCTCGCCCCTCCCGTGCCCGGCGCGCGGGTTCGCGATGATCTTCATGGCAGGCGAATCAAGATAAGGATCGGTTCTCCAATGGTCTACCGGGGTGATATCGAGGCTGCAGTCGTTGGTGGTGGACTGGTCGGGTGCCTCGTCGCAAGGGCGCTGGCGGCTCAGGGGTTGGATGTAGTGCTAATCGAGCGCGATCCCAAGCTGGGTCGGCGCGCGTCGACCGCAGCGGCGGGAATGCTATCTCCCCAAATGGAGGCCGCCGAGGGGTTGCTCGCTGAGAGCTCGACTCGGGCCGAGGCGATGCTCGCGTTCTGTCTCGCCGGACGGGATTGGTACCCGGGCGTGGTCGAGTCACTTACCCGCGAAACGGGATTGGAGATCGAGTATCGAGCCCGCGGCACGCTCGTGGTTGCGACGGATCCGACACGGGCCGAGGCGCTGGCTGCGGCGGCTGCCGCCCACGCGGCCGGTGGGCTAGCGGCCGAGTTTGTCGATGGCGATCAAGCCCGCCGGCTGGAGCCCGCGTTGGCGGTCGGCACCGAGGGCGGGCTGTTGCTACCCGATGACCACCAGGTCGACTCTGTGGCGTTGGTCGGCGCGGCCGCTCGGGCTGTTGCCGCTAATCCTCGCATACGGCTCGAGTTGAACTGCCGGGGGGTAGGGATCGACACCGCGGCCGGGCGGGTGACCGGTGTACGGCTGGAGCGAGCCGATGGCGCTGCAGACTATGAGACGGCGAGCCTGGTGGTGATCGCAGCGGGCGCCTGGAGTGAGAACGTCGCCGGGTTGCCGCGGCGGCTTGGCGTAGTGCCGGTTAAAGGCCAGATGGTGGCGGTCGATGGCCGTGTGGCGGACTTGACGCACACCGTGGGGGGACCCGGCGCCTACTGCGTACCACGCGGCGATGGCCGCGTGTTGATCGGCGCCACGGTCGAGCGAGCTGGGTTTGACGTCACCGTAGACGAGGCGGCGATCGCGGGGCTGGTGGCGGCCGCCGCCGACTACGTTCCGGCGCTGGGGCGCGCAGATCGGCTGAGCGCCTGGGCCGGAATCCGACCTGGTACCTCGGACGAGCTCCCGATCGTCGGGCCCGATCCCGACGTGGAGGGGCTGGTGTACGCTACCGGTCACTACCGCAACGGCATCCTGCTGGCCCCGATCACCGCCGCGGCCGTGGCCGCCCTGGCGGGCGGGTCGGTGCTGCCGATCGATCTGACACCGTTTTCTCCGGCTCGACTTTGCGATCCTCAAGAAGACGCTCGAAGCGGTTAGTTCGTTATCGTACTAACCCGATGCGTGCGTTGCGTCGTCGATAGCGGCCGCAATAGCTTGATCGTCATCGACGCGCACTCGACAGCTATCGCTCAGCCGCCAATCTCGACGGCTGAATCCGCTGCGCCCCGGGTCTCCCGGGCGGCGGTACAGGTCCACCGGTTGGGCCGGGTGGGGTACCGGCAGGCGTGGGAGCTCCAGCGCCAGATGGTGACCGCACGTCGTCAGCACCGGATCCCGGACACACTCGTGCTGCTGTCCCATCCGCCGGTCATCACGATGGGCCGTGGAGGCCGATCTGAGCATCTGGTTGGATCGCTGCGTGAGTTGTCAGCACGCGGCGTCGAGTTCGTCGAGACCGATCGCGGGGGTGACGTCACGTTCCATGGCCCCGGTCAGATCGTCGGGTACGCCGTCGTCGACCTCACGCAACGAGAACGCGACCTGCATCGATACCTGAGGGACCTCGAGGAGGTGGTCGTGCGCGCACTGGCGGAGTTCGAGATCCACGCTGGGCGCGTCCCTGGCTTGACTGGTGTTTGGGCCGCGGATGCCAAGCTGGCGGCCATTGGGGTCCGTGTTTCGAGGTGGATCACCCACCACGGGTTCGCGCTCAACGTGGACACCGATCTGTCGTACTTCGATCTGATCATTCCGTGTGGGATCGCCGACAAGCGAGTGACGTCGATGAATGAGCTATCGGAAAGTGACGTGAGCCGGGATGCGGTCGAGGACGCGCTCGCGCGTTCGTTCTGTGACGTGTTTGGGTCGGGTGCAGAATGACGATCGGCCCAGCAACCCGGCAGCGGCGACCCGATTGGCTCAAAATCCGAGCCGGTGGTGGCCCTCACTACGTGGGCGTCAAACAGGTTGTCCGCGAGCAAGACCTGCACACCGTGTGCGAGGAAGCGCACTGTCCCAACATCGGTGAGTGTTGGGGGCACGGGACGGCCACGTTCATGATCCTGGGCGACACTTGCACCCGGGGGTGTCGCTATTGCGCCGTCAACAAGGGAATGCCCACCGAGCTCGACCTCGAGGAGCCAAGCCGACTGGCGGATGCTGTCGTGCGGATGGGTCTGTCGTACGTCGTGATCACGTCGGTCGATCGTGACGATCTCTCCGACGGCGGGGCCACTGTTTTTGCCGAGTGCATCGGCCGGATTCGCGAGCGATCGCCGGGAACGGTAGTCGAGACGTTGGTGCCGGACTTTCAAGGCAACCCGACTGCGCTCAGAGCCGTCCTCGACGCTCGGCCGGAAGTGTTCAATCACAACATCGAAACCGTCCCCAGGCTCTACCGGCGGGCCCGTGGCGGGGGTGTGTACGAGACCTCGCTCGAACTGCTGGAGCGGGCTCGTGCGTGGGCACCGTGGGTGGTTACGAAGACGGGGATGATGCTCGGATTGGGAGAGCAGACATCCGAGGTCTTGACGGTGATGCGTGACTTGGTTGAGCGCCGCGTTGACATCTTGACACTTGGTCAGTACCTGCGCCCATCCGAGTGGCACCTGCCAGTGCACCGATTTGTTCATCCCGACGAGTTCAAGGAGCTCGCCCGACACGGCGAGGCGATGGGGTTTGCCCACGTCGAGGCTGGTCCGCTCGTCAGGAGCTCCTACCGCGCTGACCGCCAACTGCTGCGGAGTCGGTTGGCGAGGGATCTGACAAGCCTGGCTCAGACCGGCTGATCGCCGAGGAATCTCGATGGCCGAAACACAGGAAACGGGGTTTTCCTTTCCCGCCAAGTATCGCTTGACGGGCGAGATGGAAGGCTGCACCGACGAGCAAAAGCTCGAGCTGTACGAGCGCTTGTTGAAGACGCGCGAGTTCGATGCTCGCATGCGGAAACTGTTCCGCCAGGGACGCTTCGAGGGGACGTTCTATTCTCAGATCGGGCAGGAAGCGTGCGATGTCGTGATTGCGTACCAACTCGATCAGCAAGACTTTGTCGGGCCTTCGCACCGCGACTTGGGTGCCTCGACGGGCAAGGGAGTGCCGCTCAAGAATCTCGCGGCCCAGGTCTACAACCGCATTGATTCGCCAGACGGCGGTCGGTACACGGCGTGCCACTACTGGCACCCGGAGTACTGGGTGATGAACCCGTCCACATCGATCGTCATGAACTGGGTCGCCGCTACCGGCGCGGCTTTCGGCTACAAGATGCTCAAGAAAGACAACGTGGCGGTGGCATTCTGCGGCGATGGGGCCACCGCTCACGGTGACTTCCACGAAGCGTGCAATTTCGCCGGCGTTCACCGGCTGCCTATCGTTTACGTGGTTCAGAACAACCTCTGGGCGGAGTCACTGCCGGTGGCGCTGACGACCGCGCTCACGGATTTGAGCCGCCGCGCCGATGCGTACGGTTTCCCAGGCATCTCAATTGATGGCAACGATGTCGTTCAGACCTGGAACGCGACGCGTGAGGCATTGAAGCGTGCGCGCAGCGGAGCAGGTCCAACGCTGATCGAGATGAAGACCTACCGTTGGCATGGCCACTCCGATATCGATCCAGCGGATTACCGTTCTGACGATGAGGTCGCGCACTGGATGGAGCGCGACCCGATACCGCGGTACGAGCAGTACCTCCGCGAGCTAGAGGTTCTAAGCGACGATGCTCTCGCCGAGGTACGCGCGCGGATCGAAGCCGAGATCGAGGAAGCGGTTGACTTCGCCGAGAACAGCCCGCGCCCGGCTCCTGACGGATACCTGAGCCACGTCTACGCTGAGGACTATCCGGGATTCGAATTCGGTGACCGTAACTCAGGCGACGCCAATGGCTGAGATCACCTACATCGACGCCATCAATCGAACCCTTCACGAAGAGATGGCACGCGACGAGACGACATTCTTGATCGGAGAGGATACCGGCATCTATGGCGGCGTCTTCAAGGCTACGCGGGGGTTGTTGGAAGAATTCGGTCCCGAGCGGATTATCGATAGCCCGATCTCGGAATCTCTGATCGCTGGAATGACCGTCGGAGCGGCGATGGTTGGTTGCCGACCGCTGCCAGAGATCCAGTTCGCAGATTTCATTAGCCCGGCGTTCGACCAGATCGTCCAACAGGTGGCGCGGTACTATTGGCGCACAAATGGTGCGTTCGAGATGCCGGTTACCCTCCGCTGCCCTTACGGTGGTGGTGTCGGCGGCGGTGTCTACCACTCACAGTCGAACGAAGCGTGGTTCATGAACACACCGGGGCTGGTGATGGTCGCCCCGGGATCGGTGCGTGACGCGGCTGGCCTGCTTCGCTCAGCGATCCGCAGTCAGGATCCGGTACTGTACTGGGAACACAAGAAGCTGTATCGATCATTGAAGGACGATCTGCCGGATGGAGATGAAACGCTCACCCCGATCGGAGTGGCGGAGGTCGTACGCACCGGATCGCACGTGACCGCGATTTCGTTTGGCTACACCTTGCAGTTGTGTCTTGAAGCGACCAGTCAACTAGCCGCTGAAGGCATTGAAGTCGAGGTGATCGACCTCAAGACGTTGCTCCCACTCGATAAGTCGACGGTGATCGAGTCGGTTGCCAAGACCGGCAAAGCGGTGGTCGTTCACGAAGCTCCAAAGGTGGGCGGGATCGGTGGCGAGATCGCGGCCATCCTGGCCGAGGAATGTTTCTGGGAGCTTGATGCGCCGATCACTCGAGTAGCGGGTTACAATACATCTTTTCCGGCAGCCCGTACGATGGAAGAGCACTACATGCCATCGACCGTGCAGGTTGCCGCGGCGCTGAAGACAGCGGCCCAGACGTAAGTCGCGAGCGAATGTGATCACACCTCGAATGGAGGCCAAGCGATGCCGTTAGAGATCACGGTGCCATCACTAGGCCAAAGTGTACCCGAGGCTGTCGTCGGGCAGTGGCTCAAAGAGGTTGGCGACCCGGTTGCGGCTGACGAAGCGGTGGTCGAGCTCGAGACCGACAAGATCAACGTCGAGGTAACGGCGTTCAGGGGTGGCACGTTGGCCCGGATCGACCGCGGTCCTGGCGAAGTCGTGGCCGTGGGGTCGGTGTTGGGGGCGATCGCCGAGAAGGGTGAGGACGCCGCGGAGATCGCGGCCGCAGGTCCAGGCGCGGCGGTGGTCTCCGCCGAGCCAGAGGAGGCCACTGCCGAACCGGAACCACTTGCCACACCGCAAGAACCGGTCACCACTCCACCGCTCGCCGGCGCTGAGGCGGTCATTCCCGAAGGCGCCAAGACATCGCCTGCGGTTCGCAAGCTCGCTCGGGAACACAAGCTCGACTTGAGCCAGATCACTGGAAGCGGACGCGGCGGTCGGGTGACCAAGGATGACGTCGTGGCGCACGTGACGTCGGCTCCAGCTGCACCAGGGGTTCCACCACCGATCGCTCCAACGCCCGCGGCGGCGCCGGCTCGGGATTACGCCGCCGATGAACCGATCGAGCGCGTGCCCATGACACCGATACGCAAGACGATCGCGTATAGGATGGCGGAGTCAAAGCACACCGCGGCTCATGTCACCACCGTCGACGAGTGCGATTTCGGCGCGTTGATCGAGCTAAGAAAGCGGATGAAGGAAGCGTTTGTCGCCGAACACGGTTTCAAGCTTACGTACATGCCCTTCATAATGAAGGCCGCGATCGCGGCGCTCAGGGAGTTCCCGCAGGTGAACGGTTCGATCGATGGACAGGACATCATCTATCATCGGTACTACCACATCGGCGTCGCGGTTCATACCGAACCCGGCCTCGTCGTCCCGGTCGTGAAGCACGCCGACCGTCGGTCGATGGTCGAGATCGCGGGGGCGATCGACGATTTGGCTACCCGAGCGCGTGAACGGAAGCTCGAGATAAGTGATATCCAGGGAGCCACCTTCACGCTCTCGAACGCGGGCGGATTCGGGGCGCTTTTGACCACACCGATCATAAGCCAGCCCGAATCAGCCGTGCTCGGGATCCACAAGATCCAGGAGCGGCCGGTCGCGATCGATGGCAAAGTGGTGATTCGGCCGATGATGTGGTTTGGTTTATCGTACGATCACCGACTCGTGGATGGGACACCGGCGGTTCAATTCTTGAGGCGTGTCTGCGTGTTGCTCGAGGACCCGGAACGACTTCTCCTGGAGGCTTGATGTTCGTCACTTCGATTTCGACAGGGTCACACTATGCCGGATAACGCAACCGACGTCAGCGTCGATCTGGCGATCATTGGGTCCGGCCCCGCGGGCTACGTGGCGGCGATCCGAGCTGCTCAGCTAGGACTCAGCGTGGCGTGCATCGAGCGCGAAGCGTTGGGTGGCACGTGCCTCAACGTCGGTTGCATCCCGTCTAAAGCGCTCCTCGATACTACCGAGCATCTGGCCTGGATTCGCGATGGTGCGGGGAAGGTCGGGATCGTCGTGGGTGACGTGGCGGTCGATTGGCCGAAGATGCAGAAACATCGCAAGCGAGTCGTGTCTGCCAGCTCGAAGGGCGTGGCGTATCTGTTTCGGAAAAACGGTATCGAGCATCTCGAGGGCGAGGGCGGGTTCGTCGAACCGGGCTTGATCGAGGTTGTCGGTTCAGAATCGACACGCTGCGTGCGCGCGACCTCAACCGTTATCGCCACCGGATCGGCGCCGATCGCGTTACCTGGGACGCCCTTCGACGGCCAACGGGTGATATCCTCGACCGAGGGTTTGGCGATGGATCACATCCCCGCGTCGCTGATCGTCGTTGGCGGCGGGTACATTGGCCTCGAGATGGGTTCTGTCTATCAGCGCGTCGGATCGCAAGTAACGGTCGTCGAAGCGCTGGAGACGATCCTGCCCGGGATGGACACCGAGTTGGCGGCGGAGGGGTTCAAGGTGTTCACCAAACAGGGGCTCGACATCCGGACTTCGACGCTCGTCACAAAAGCCAACGTGACCGACCGAGGTGTAGACGTGGAGCTGTCCGCTGGGGACGAAGGCGAGACCGCATCGGCCGATGCGATGCTGGTCGCGATCGGGCGGCGACCGGTGACCGATGGGCTCAATCTCGATCGCGTCGGAGTCGCCACCGACGATAAGGGGTTCGTCGAGGTGGACCAGCACTTTCAAACCGGCGTGCCGGGCATCTACGCGGTGGGCGACGTCATCGGCGGCAAGATGCTGGCCCACAAGGGGTCTGAAGAGGGTGTCGTCATCGCCGAGCGGATCGCCGGGCGTGACAGCGAGATGGACTACTTTCCGATACCGGGCGTCGTCTACACGCACCCCGAGATCGCTACCGTGGGGTTATCGGAAGAAGAGGCGAAGGCCGCCGGTCACGAAATCCGGGTCGGACGTTTCCCGTTCTCAGCCAACGGCCGCGCGCGCAGCATGAACGATACCGTCGGGTTCGTCAAGTTCGTTGCCGACGCCCAGACCGATCGGATGCTGGGTTGCCACATCCTGGGTCCCAAGGCTGGGGATTTGATCGCCGAGGTCGTGGTGGCGGCGGCTTTTCGAGCCAGCGCCGAGGACATCGCACTCACCGTCCATGCCCACCCCACGCTGGCCGAGGCGATCAAGGAAGCCGCGCTCGACGTGCACGGTGAGGTCATCCACCTTTAGCATTTGACTCGTTAGGCGTCGTCGTCATCGAGTCTCGACTCCTGCGATGGGTAGACGAGCTCGTTCATTTCCCGGATGATCTGCGTCAAGTGTCTGAAGAGTCCCTCGACCAGCGTGTAGTTGTCGGCCATGACCTGGATCATGTCGTCGCGGTGGATGGCTAGAGTTTGCGTGGGTTTGGTAGCTACCGCGCTGGTGGATCGCGGCCGCTGGTCGAGGATCGAGAACTCGCCGATCACGTCCCCGGGGCCGACCTGAAAGAGCGCTAGATCGCCGCGCTCGCCGCGAATCTCGCCATCCAACACGACGTATAGGTACTCACCCGCCTCACCCTCGTAGAACAGGTGCTCATCGCGGTCGAAGGAGCGCTCCTCGGCGACTGCGGCCAGCTGCAGGAGATCGTCGGCGTCGAGATGGCGCATCAATTTGGCGTGCCTGAGTGCAGCTGCTTTTTCGACGGTTGACCTGACCACTCGCTCCTCGTGTTCGTAGGTTTCGATCGTCGCACGGACGCGTCGGGCCAGCGGTGCGGCGTACGCTTTGAGCCATGGTTGTCCGCGCTCCAGTACGATCGTCAAATCGGACATGAGGGGCACATCCTCCAACTGGAACCACTCACGCCCAGCGTCGACCCGCTGCGGCCGAGAGTAATCGGCGTCGATCAGCGGAATGACGACTCGCGCGTCCTCTCGGTCGAGAGCGGTTTCCAACAGCTCGATGGCGTGTGCTGCGTGCTCTGACCTGCCCCCGGTGAGGCCGGCATACGCGAAGTAGATCGTCCTCGGGGTGTGCAGCAGCGCCTCGAGCCGGAACGCGCGTTCGACCGATCGTTCACCGCGCAGGCCGAGTGCCCAAGCATACGTGCTAGCGGTCTCGGTGTCCGCTGGCTCGAGTTTATCCTCAAAGCGAGACAGCGTGAGCAGCTGGCGCTCGGTGTCGTAGGCGTCGAACAGTTCAGCCTCCAATTGTCGTCGAATCACGATGGTCGGCAGCTCCCATGATGGGTGCCGGCGGCGGAGCTTGTTGAGCGCTTTCAGGGCCGAGGATCGGACATCGGTATAGGTCAGGAACGGGAGGCTATCGGCGAGCGCGAAGAACGCCGCTGGGGTGGCGATCTCGACGAGCACACTCGGCAACCACTGCCGAGGCAGGGTCGGATCGCGAAGAAAGGCAGACAGATGCGGCACTGCAGCGTCGCCAATCGATGCCATCGCTCGTATCGCAAACCGACGAGTGTCCACGCGCTTGAGGTGCGGCAGTAATGGCTCCAGCAGTTCGACTCGGCGAGCCGTGCCCGCGCTCGAGATCGCCGCTCGAACCACCGCCGGATCGGCATCATCCAAGAGTACGGTGAGCCGGCCCTGAAGTCGGTGGTGGCTTGGCAACCGAGCCAAGGCGCGAGCGCAGGCCGCCCTCAGCGGGGCCGTCTCCGGGGTGGCATCCTCGATCACACGGTTCAATACATCGGTCGCCGCGCGTTCTTGCTCGGGATCACCGTGGGCCAGAAAACACGCCAGTGCCGCCTCTAGAGCGTTCGGCTCTGGCGATTCGAGCCACCCTTCCATGCGTGCCAGCTGACGCTCGGGCTCGAACCTGCTGGCGAGAATCGTTGCCTGCGCTCGCACCTTGGGGTCCGAATCGTCGAGCAGCGGTTGGATGGGGCCAAGGTCGCTGTCGTTCGCGACCGGAAGTAGTTGGGTGATCGCTCGGGCCCGGACCGTCGAGTCGGGATGTTCGAACAATCGCAGAAGATCGTCGCGGAGCTTGTCAGCGGGGGAGTCCCGCAACAAGTCGAGCATGTAATGAACGTCCGCCGCGCTCGCCGTCGATCGCAGCGATGTGCGGAGTTTGCGCACCGCCTCGGTGTCGAGGCTTTCGTCGGCAGCTTCGACCAGGTCGACATCACGCACCGCCAGTAGCCGCTCGAGCGCGGTACGGTAGCTCCCGCGGACGCGTACGACGGTTGCCAGCCAAACGCCGACCAGCGCCAACGTGATAAACGCCAGCGGTCGTATTCCGGCCCCGGCAGCACTACTCCCGAGCAGGATCAGCACCCCAGCCACTCCGTCTGCGCTTCGAGAGAGAACGACATCGACAAATGGCTTGGCGCGTTGTTTGAGCGCCGTCGGCACGGGAAGATAGAGCAACTCTCTCGCGGACTGGTCGATCGAGTTTCGGAGCGTCATGTCGAAACCCTTGCCCGCGGTAGCGGTGATCAACCCGGGTAGGAACACAAGTCCCGCGGCGCCCAGTCCCATGCCCATAGGCAGGATCACCAATGCGCCCGCAAGTCCGCACCAACGCAGGACCACGCCGGTCGCTGCCAACTGAAAAACGAGCCCCAGGCCGTTGAAGACGGCGAACGTGCGGCCAAAGAACTCGGCTTGAGCCTCTCGGTCAGGGATGGTCGACTCGACAAGAAAGCTGAACATCCAATCGACAAACGTCGATACGAGGACCGTGACAAACACCAGTGTTGCGATCCGTCGGAGGTGGGGCAGTCGTTTGATCGAACGAAAGCCGCTGGCGAGAGCCTGATCTTTACGCCGCGGGCTGCGCTGGCTATCCGCCTGCCGCGTTTCGCGAAGCGTGCCGACCCTGAGCACCCGCACCACTAGGATTGTACACGTGATCAACAAAGCCGCCGCGATGAGGAGCAGATTGATGGCTCCCAGCGGTCTAGAGAGAAACCCCGCCGTGGCGCTCCCGATCACCCCGCCCGACAATCCCCCGGCACCGATAAAACCAAACACGCGTTTCGCTTGGCGAGGGTCAAACAGGTCGCTAACGATCAAGTAGAACTGGCTTAGCAACAGCAACGAGAAGACGTTGAGCCACACGTAGAATGCGCCTGCGATTCGGCCGTCGGGTCGGTTAAGCAACACCCAGAATACGATCAGCGAAGCGATCACAATCGCCAGCGTCATGACCACTTGCCGACTTCGTGAGAGCGACTTAGCGAGACGTCCGTAGGCGAGTGTGGCGAGCGCTGAGACCACCGCGCTTGCGATGTACGCCCACGGCAGGTTCTCAGCTCCGGCGGTGCTCAAGAAGAACGCGTTTCGAGCCGGGCGCAGCAGATGTTGGGTTGAGATGAGCAGGAAGTTGTAGCCGAATAGCAACCATACGATCGGCCACTCGTTAGAACGGATGTCTAGCAGTGTGGAGAGCCAGCGGCGGGCTGGCTGAGAAACGGTCGAGCTCAGAGCCGGTCGATCTCCTGTCGTGCGCCGAGGATCTCGACACAGTCGAGATACAACTGCCGTTCCTCGGTCTCCGACAACAGGCCGTGTTTGTAGCGCTCGTACTGGTCAGGGAAGTGCTCGCGCATGATGCCAAAAACACGTATCTCGTCGTGCCCGCGGTCGATACTGATCTCGATGCGGGGGAGTAATTGCGCGATCCGGTAGGCGACCCACAGGAGCACAGCGACGATGATGATTAGTTTGAGCACGACGTTGCGAACATTACCGTGGCGGGATTGGAAAAACAACGGCAGCCCCGCATGGTGCCCAAGAAGGGAGTCGAACCCCCACGGGCGTAAGCCCACACGACCCTGAATCGTGCGCGTCTACCAGTTCCGCCACTTGGGCACCATGCGGGGCCGCTCGCTGTAGGCCCGCCAAGGGAGGATCAAGATACGGATCATCGCTCGAAACTGTCAATCGTGTTTGCATACAATCGGCTCGATCCGTATCGTTTGACATCCCCATCCTGAGGACCGACCACAACCGAGAACGATGAAACCGGAGATGATCGTTGCCCGGAACCGCAGGGCGCGGCACGACTACGAGATCCTTGAGACGCTCGAGGCCGGGATCGTGCTGCTGGGCGCCGAGGTCAAATCGGTGCGGCAGGGAAACGTCAACCTGAGAGACGGGTATGCGACCGTGGAGGGCGGAGAAGCGTTTGTAAACGGCGTCCACGTTAGTCCGTATGATCCGGCGGATCGCTGGAACCCGAGCCCAACCCGGCGTCGCAAGCTGCTGCTGAATAAGCGCGAGATCCGGATGCTTGCCGAGCAGATGAATGAGAAAGGACTGACGATCGTGCCCCTGGACATCCACTTCCGGAACGGTTTTGCGAAAATGACGCTGGCGGTGGCGCGCGGAAAGAAGCACTACGACAAGCGCGAGGCGATGCGGAGACGCGAGCTCGATCGCGAAGCCGAGCGCGAGCTGGGACGTCGATGACTCGCGTGAGGCTGATAGTTACGCTGGCCGTTTTGGTCGTCGCACCACCGCTGGCTGCCCAGACGGTGACGGTGGCGATCGACGGCGTGGACCGCGAGGTGCCCGTAATCGAGCGCCAAGGCCGGCAGTTTGTGGCGCTGGCCGAGGTCGCACGGTTGCTGCGTGGCGATGTCCTCGCTGCGGGGCCTGAGCGGGCGGTGCTGGTCGTCGACCAGGACCGGATGACCGTTCATCGCCGTTCGCCGTTTGTCCAGTTCGATGGGCGCTGGTACCAGATGATTGAGGCTGCGCAGAAGGATGGGGCCGGTTTCTACTTGCCAGCCTCAAGCCTTTCTCAACTTCTGCCGACCTTGTGGCCGGGGCGCTTTCCGACCCTGCCCGACCGCGGCAGCATCGAGCGCACGCCGCCGGCCGACATCCAGGGAGAGCCCCCCGCTGGTGGGGTGGAGAGCGGGATGATCGGTCTCGATGGTTTGCCATCTGGGGACGGCCTACCGCGAGTTGACTTCTGGGCTGAGCCGGGGCGCACGCGGCTCGGGTTCCGGTTGGCTACGATTCCGGGGATTGTCGTGGATGACGCGCTTCCCGGGACGCTCCAGTTATTGCTTTCGGGAGTCGAGATCGAACCAGAATTAGTGCGTGGTTTGGTAGGGTTGGGGCTGGTTGACAGCGTGGCTGTGGGCCCCGCGACCAGCGATCGAACCGCCGTCACGCTGTGGCTCGATCCACGTGCCTCGGTGTACGCCGTAGCCCCGCTCCGCCGGCCGGCGGGCTTTGAGGTCGTGCTTCGCTCGGGTGCCGCCGACGAGGCGGCGATCATGCTCGCCGCCGATGTCAATGTCCGCCGACCGGTGGTTCTGTTGCCCACCGATCGCCCCCCAGATCCGATCACTCAAGCGCCGCCGTCGTCGGCCACACCACCGGAGCGAAAGCAGTGGACCATCGTTCTCGACGCCGGGCATGGTGGCGACGATCCGGGTTCGATCGGGCCCCGGCGAACGCAAGAAAAGGCGGTTACGCTGATGGTAGCGCGCCAGTTGCGAGAACGGCTACAACGCGAGAACGGTGTACGGGTTTTGATGACGCGCGACGAAGACGAGTTCGTCACGCTGGCCGACCGTACTCGGATCGCCAACCGTGAGCAAGCGGACCTGTTCGTTTCGATCCACGCTAATTCGGCACGCAATCGCTCGGCGGAGGGTTTCGAGACGTACTTCCTGTCGGCGGCAAAAACAGAGGACGAAAAACGAGTCGCGCGGATGGAGAATTCCGCCATTCGCTACGAGAATCCCCAGATTGACCCTGAATCACTGGGGGATCTAAATTTCATTCTTTGGGATCTGGCGCAGAATGAGTACCTCCGCGAATCGAGCACGCTGGCAGAGACGATTCAAGAGGCGCTCGGCCGGCAGCTGCCACTCAAGAGCCGAGGGGTGAAGCAAGCCGGCTTTTTCGTTCTCAACGGTGCCTTCATGCCAGCCGTTTTGTTTGAGATGGCATTCATCAGCAATCCCCAGGAGGAAGCGCTGCTCAATGATTCGGCGTTCCGAACCCGCCTCGTCGATGGACTCGCCGACTCCTTGCTCCAATACCTCTCGCAGTACGGAGAGCGAGCCTTGGTGCGCAGGACCACCGGTTAGACCTGTCTCCTCTCGCTCGCTCGTCGCCGCGTTGCTACTCGCATGGGCGTCTGCCGGCTGCGCCTACTTGAACACGTTCTACAACGCCGAGCAAGCCTATCAGGAAGGGATACGTCTGTCGGGTGGTGAATCGGATTCGCTCTCTGCCCCGGCGCGGGAAGCTTTCGAGCGTGCAGCTGAGAAAAGCGCCATCGTTCTCGACCGGCACAGCGACTCGGACTACGCGGACGATGCACTGTTGCTGTTGGCCCAATCGTTTTACCAGCTCGGGCGCCATCGCGACGCGGCGACTGTTTTTCGTGAGTACATCACTCGTTTTCCCGATAACGACGAAGCGGGGTTGGCTCGCCTCGGCCTGGTGCGCAGTCAGCGGCGTCTTGGAGAACTAGGTGCGGCGGAGGCAGCTTTGGGCGGCTTGCTGGGCAACGCCGCGCCGGGCGTCGATGAAGCCGAAATCCTGTACGAGAAAGCGTTGATTGAGCTGGGACTTGGCGCCCACAATCGAGCGGTCGGGACCTTTCGACAGTTGCTCGAGCAAGATCCGCAGTTCGCTCGCGAGCACAACCTCATCCTTCAGTTCGCTGACGCGCAGCTGAAAGCGGGTCAGTACGATGCCGCGCTCGAGGCCTACGCCGCGTATCGCGACAACGCTGCCGATTTGGGTGCCCAACGGCAGGCGGCCCTAAAGATTGCGCACGCCCTCGGCTTGGCGGGGCATAGAGACGAGGCGCTCGCGACGTACACCGAGATCATCGATCTAGGCGTACCCGACTCGATTGCTGCGATCGCAGAGGTTGAACGCGGCGATCTGTTCGCTGCTGATTCGGCCTGGGATGACGCCGAAGCATCGTACCGGCGAACCGCCGAATTGGCCCCTGGCACAGTCGTCGCAAGCCGGGCGACGCTGCAACGCGGACGCATCGTCTGGCGGCTCAGACGTCAGAATGAGGAAGCCCTGGACATTCTCCTCGACGCTTTTCTTCACTCTCCCACCAGCGCATTCGGAGACTCGGCGCGAACCGAGTCACGCGCGTTGGCACGCTTGATTCACTATCAGCAATTGGCATCCGGGCGCGAGGTCGCGGTCGGTATCGAGGACGCCAGTGTGGCGCGTTCGACCGCTCTGTATCGATTGGGTGAGGAAACCCTGGATATTGAGTCCGACCCAGATCGAGCCGCGGCGATCTTCACACAACTAAGTGCCGAGTATCCTGACTCGCCGTGGCGACCGCGGGCGATGTTGGCGGCGGGTCTGTTGCTGTTTCGCAACGGTTCACTGGGGACCGGGTCGGCAACCCTGCGCTCCTTGGTTGCCGAGTTCCCGGATACACCGGAGGCCGACTCGGCGCGCCGGGAACTCGGTTTCGACGTTCCCGAACGGCCCGCGGACTTCTACGTCGTCGCGCCCGAGTTGACGACGCTGACTACGGCACTTCCCGACGCGGCTGACCCGATGGTCCGGATCATAGACCAGCTAGACCGCTACGCGCGGCGGGACGAACAACGCCGGGACACAGCACGTGCCGGTCGCGGGCGACGGACCTTGGCTGAGCCGGCAGATGGCGCGGAGCGCCCGGGGCCGCCCGGCGAGGGCCCCCCGGGCCAGGTGGATCCCGACGATCCCCGCCGAACACCGCCGCGGGACATTCCAGAGTGACTCCGAGCCCAACGGCGGCCCGGGTTTTTGCCGTACCTCTCGAGTCGACCGCCGATATCGCCGCTGGCACGAGCTGGCTGCGGTTTCGACCGCCCTCAGACACAGCTTGCGAACCGGGACAGTTTTTCATGTTGTCGACGGTCGCGCCCTCACCAGTCGCGTACCTCGGTCGTCCGTTCTCGATCGGCGATGTACGCGACGGAGAGTGGTTTTTCATGTTGCGAGCCCTTGGTCGTGGAACGGCGTGGCTGCGAACGCTGGAATCGGGCACGATGATGCGCTTGGTCGGGCCACTGGGAGTTGGGTTTGCGCGCGGCGAGAGCCAGGTTCACCGCATGATCGCCGGGGGTATAGGCTTGGCGCCGTTTCTGTTCCTGGCTCGTCGGCTGAGGGCAGAGCAGCCGGAGGCTGCGATCGAGCTCTACTACGGAGAACGTGACGCGCGCTCTCACATCGAGCTGACCGCAGATGAAAAGGGATTGTTCGACACCGTCGAGCGATTCACCGACGACGGCAGCTTGGGGACCGCTGGTTCGGTCGTAGACGGGCTGGAAAGCCAATGGGCGGAACCAGGGGTCGCGTGGTACGGCTGCGGCCCGCAACCGATGTTACGAGCCGCCGCCGTGAAACTCGAAGAACACGATGTCGGGGGGGCGCAGTTCGCATTCGAAGAGCGCATGGCGTGTGGTTTTGGCGTCTGCCAAGCGTGCATCGTACCTAACCGGCACCCACCCCCACGCTACCGGTTGCTCTGCACTGAGGGGCCGGTATTGGAGATTGGAAAGGTGGCCTGGTGAGCAGCGAACGACTCGCCGCTGACTGCGGTCCAATCACCTTTCAGAACCCGGTGCTCGCGGCCAGCGGCACATTCGGGTACGGCTCCGAGTTCGAGCACTTCTTCCCGGTGGCTTCGCTCGGGGGTTTTGTGACAAAGACGCTGTTTGTCGAGCCACGGGACGGGAACCCAGCGCCCCGGGTGGCGGAGACATCGACCGGGATGATCAACTCGATCGGTCTCGCCAACGTCGGCTGGGAAGCGTTTGTAAAGGAGAAAGTGCCGAATTTGAAGGCGATTGTCGGGGCCGCCAAGATGCTCATCAACATCGCCGGGAATTCCCCTGACGAATACCGTGCGATCGCCGCGAGAGTCGAAGGCGACCGGGAACGCGTCGGATGTGCCGGAATCGAGGTGAACGTCTCGTGCCCGAACGTGAAGGAGGGGGGAACAAACATCGGCTGTGATCGGGATCAGTTTCAAGCCGCGGTCCGGGGCGTGAGAGAAGAAACTTCGTTGCCGGTGTTCGTCAAGTTATCGCCGAACGTGGCCGATGTCGTTCCATTCGCCGGGTGCGCCATGGATGAGGGCGCAGATGGAGTGTCGCTGATCAATACGCTGTACGGGATGCAGATCGATGTCGAGAAACGACGACCGGTGCTAGGTACGGGTTCAGGTGGACTCTCCGGACCGGCGATACTCCCAGTCGGCGTCTATTGGACGTACAAGGTGCGCGCCGCGTTTCCCGATCTCCCGATTCTCGGGATCGGTGGAATCGCGACCTGGCGTGACGCGCTTCAGTACCTGTTCGCAGGAGCGCAAGCGATCCAGGTCGGCACGGCAGCGTTTGTAAGCCCGCTTGCGTGTGTGGAGATCATCGCCGGCCTAGAGCGCTATTGCTCCCAGCGCGAGACGACGATCGCCGAACTCAGTGGAGCCGCGCATCGAGAGGGCCGATTGGCCGAGCCAGCCGTTTGGACGGGCTGAACCCATCACCGCTGATCGTTGCGCTCGATCACGAGACCGTTGCCGATGCGGAGGCATGCGTGGCTTCGCTGACGGGCCTGGTCGAGCGTTACAAGGTGGGAAGTGTCCTGTACGCGCGAGTCGGACCGCCGTTCGTTCGAGAGCTCATCGGTGCTGGCCATAGCGTGTTCCTCGATCTCAAGTTCCACGACACGCCGGCGACGGTTGGGGGTGCGGTGGCGGCCGCAGCCGACCTAGGGGTCGACCTGGTCACGTTACACGCGACTGGCGGTGTCGAGATGCTCGAGTCCGCCCGGCGAGCTGCAGACGTCGGGGACCACGGATTACGACTACTTGCGGTGACGGTGCTCACCAGCTTGAGCGAAGACGATTACGCGCGGATCGTGGGCCCCGGAGCGAGGTCCCTGGGTGACGCTGTTACGGCGCTGGCGGAGATGGCCATCGATTCGGGAATCGATGGCTGCGTGTGCGCAGCCAGCGACGCGGCTCGGTTGCGGAGTGCGCTTGGGTCATCACCGCTGTTGGTCGTCCCCGGCATCAGACCGGCCTGGTCGGTTGCGGGCCACAGCGGCCAAGCACGAACCGCGACGCCGCGGGCGGCTCTCGAGGCGGGCGCCTCATACATAGTCGTGGGACGAGCGGTGACCGAGGCCCAAGATCCAGCCGCTGCCGTGGCTAGGATTCAAGCCGAGCTCGCCGCGTGAGTAGCGGACGCACCCCGGACGGGCGTGGATGGCTCGATCGACTGACCGCGATCGGGGCCGTTACAGAGGGGCACTTCGAGCTCTCGAGCGGGCTTCATAGCTCCGAGTACGTGCAGTGCGCCCGGCTCCTGGAACGCCCCGATCTGGTTCAATCCGCGGCGCGGGATCTGGTGGCACTATTGTCGCCACGCTTGGATGCGCCGCCGGCGACGATCGCCTCGCCTGCGCTGGGCGCGATCACTCTGGGCTACGAGGTCGCTCGC
This sequence comes from Gemmatimonadota bacterium, assembly GCA_039591175.1. Classification (GTDB taxonomy): domain Bacteria; phylum Gemmatimonadota; class Gemmatimonadetes; order JACCXV01; family JAHWKZ01; genus CAMYLR01. The sequence continues at coordinate 18,054 of JBDHED010000015.1, forward strand.
GCGTGGGGGTGCCGTTCGATCTGGGCCGAGCGGGAGGCAAAGGACGGACGGTTGGTGTTTCGTCGCGGCTTTGACTTGCAGCCAGGTGAACGGGTGGTGGCGGTCGAAGACGTCGTGACAACTGCCGGCTCATTGCGCGAGCTGGTCGAATTGCTCGAGCGCCACCGAGCTCAGGTGGTCGGCGTGGCCACGCTGGTCGATCGCTCCGGGGGCGAGGTCGAGTGGCGAGTCCCGTCGGCGGCGCTGGTCACCCTGGAAGGTGTTCAGGTACCGCCGGGTCGGTGTCCCCAGTGTGCAGCCGGGCTCGAGCTCGAAAAGCCCGGAAGTCGACCCAGCGGAGCGGGAACAAAGCCGGCGTAGGAAAGTACTCATAGCCGATGACTGAAAAGCTCTCCTCCCTGGCCGTGTTGACGGCCGCTCTCGTGGTGGTCAGCGCGACGTCGGTCCACGCCCAAGAGATCGGTCAACAACCGGTTGGCGCTCCGTTCCAGCCGCAGGCGCCGGCGGTGCCGACCTCACTTCAGGACACCTATGAGCGGTTGGCGAACTTCTGGCAGTCGGGTAACGCTCGTGAGATCGCTCAGCTGGCCCGCGATGGGCGCGTGTATGTGGTGGTTCAAAGGGAGCGTGTGAACCAACGGTTGGCAGCTAGCCAGCTACAGTACCTGCTGCAGGAGCTGTTTGACTCGAGCGACGAGATCGAGCTCCGTTTCCCGGCGTCGACTCATTATGATCCAGACAGACGAACGGCCTACGCGGTGGGCGAGCGAGTGTATCGCGAAGGACCCGCTGAAGAGCCTCGTACCGACCGCGTCTTCGCTGGTACGCGCCAGGTGCGCGGTCGCTGGGTGCTGACCGAGCTCCGACTTACCGACGACTAGAGCCCGCTCTTTCCTCACCCATAGCACAAGTCCCCAACAAAGCCAGGTCGACCGGTACCTTGCATTGCAAGGCTAGAGCTGGTATCATGTCTTGCATGGTAGCTAGGGCGGTCAGCACCGAACGGAGTTCTCAGCTCCTCAAGGGCGTTCTCGACATGTGCCTGCTGGCGATCGTCGCTGAAGAGCCAAGCTACGGCTACGAGATGGCTCGGAAGCTTCGCGAGCGGGGTCTCGGCTTGGTGAGCGAGGGCAGCATCTATCCTCTGTTGAGCCGGCTTCAGAAGCAGGGTCTGGTCGAGGGTTATCAGGTCGCGTCGCGGGAGGGACCCCGGCGCAAGTATTACCGCATCGCCGAGCTAGGTCGTGAGCGGCTCGACGAGTGGACTCGAGAGTGGCGGGAGTTGTCGATCGGAGTTGAGACGGTCTTGAGAGGAGGGCGCGATGTCTGATCACAGCGACATAGTGACGGTCGTTTCCGATTGCGAGCGCTACTGGCGTGAGACGGGGGTACCGCCCGAGGCAGTGACTGAGATGCGAGCCGAGCTCCAGGAGCACCTGGTTCAGGTGTTGGCGGAGGGGCGGTCGGCGCACGCTGTCGTCGGGTCGGACCTGCCCGCATTCGCAGAGGCGTGGGCAGCCGAGCGGCGCTCAAGCGCGGGGCAGGTCCCCTCGTGGGAAGAGGTCACTACGGGCAAGACGGCCCGCAACCGGCAAGCCCGTTTCGCGGCTGCCGGCTTTCTCGCCTTGGTCTTGGCCGCCGGTGGGTTGGCGCTGACGATCGCCAGTGGTGGCGATCCTGCCACGAACGCGACGTGGCGCTGGTTGTGGACGGGCCTGGCGATCATCATGGGATTGGGTGAGATCTTCACCGCCAGCTTCTTTCTGCTGCCGTTCGCCGTGGGCGCGGTCGCGGCCGCGGTGCTGGCGTGGCTCGGCGTTCAGCTGTTGGCTCAGTGGTTGGTGTTCTTCTTCGTCTCCGGCCTCGCGTTGGCCTACGTGCGCCAGTTCATGAGCCATCAGGACGAAGCTGCTTTCGCCATCGGAGCCAATCGATATCTGAATAGCCGCGGCGTCGTCACGGCGCGGGTTGATGCCGAAACCGCGACCGGAATGGTGCGCGTCGAGACTGAGGAGTGGCGTGCGACTACCGACGGCCAACCGCTCGAGCCTGGCGCTCACGTCGTGGTCGTCGGGATTCGGGGAGCGCGATTGGTCGTGGCCCCGGCAGATCAACGATGACCCATAATCGAGAAAGGGGGGCGTGATGGACCCGATTGTTGTGCTATTTGTCTTTATGGCAGTGGTGCTCGTGTTTGTGGCCGCCACCGGATTTCGCATCGTTCGACCCTACGAGAAGGGGTTGGTCGAGGTCCTTGGCAAATACGAAATCACCGTAGAGTCCGGTCTTCGATGGGTGAGTCGACGCGGTGATCTACTACGAGCCCACGGATCCGGTAAAGCTGCTCTACAACGTGGGCGATTTCATTCTGGCAGTGACGAAACTCGCTCAGACAAACCTGCGTAACGTCGTCGGCGATCTCCAACTCGACGATGCGCTGATCTCACGCGAGCTGATCAATGCGAGGCTGCGAGAGATTCTCGACGACGCGACCGACAAGTGGGGGAGCCGTGTGGTGCGGGTCGAGATCCAACGCATCGAGCCGCCACCCGACGTGACGGATGCGATGCACCGTCAGATGAAAGCGGAGCGACTTCGCCGCGCGGTTGTCACTGAAGCTGAGGGTGAGAAGCGCTCGGCGATCCTGCGTGCCGAGGGGGTGAAGCAGAAACAGATCTTGGAGGCGGAGGGAGAAGCGGAAGCGATCAAGCGCGTGGCTGAAGGCAAGCGCTACGAGTTCGAGACGGTGGCCGAGGGTGAGGGCAGGGCGATTGAGCGGGTGTTTGGCGCGATCCACACCGGTGATCCGACCCCGGATCTGATCGCGATCCGGTACCTGGATGCGCTCCAGGGGATCGCCGACGGGCAGGCGACCAAGCTCTTCCTGCCGCTCGAGGTTACCGGCGTGCTCGGGAGCCTGGGCGCGATCCGTGAGGTGTTTGGCACGAGCGGCGGCGGTTCGACGACCTCAGCTTCGCCAACTGCGCCCTCATCGGCAGCAGATCCAGCGGCGTAACCGTTTGTAACCTGGCCGGGTCGACTCTACCTTCGCGCCAATCATCATGGATTGGAACGAGGTAACTCTAAGCGCGGCCCGGATCGGGCTGATCCTACTGGGCGGGACGGTTGCCTATCTCGTCCTCAGGGCATTGCGGGGTCGGATCGCGCGCGCGTACGTCGACGACACCGACGACGCTCGCCAACGCGCAAAGACGCTAGCCGCTGTGT
>JBDHED010000016.1:0-21310 GCA_039591175.1 Gemmatimonadota bacterium
TGTGCGCCGCGGCTAATACCTCAGGTCGCGAAGCGTCACCCCAAACAACGTGGAGTCCCATCGTCCTAGCCGCCTCGGAGAGCGAATGGTCGAGCTCCACAACCGTGAACGGGATTCCGATCTGACTCATGATCTCGACCACTGGCCGTCCGGTCCGACCGTAACCGATGATCACGGTGTGTTCGGCGATTTCGGCGGTCGCAGGGGGCGCTGGAGCGATCGCTCGCGAGCGTGGGAGTACACGCGAGACAACCTGGTGAAGCGGGGTGGCGACCCGAAACAGCGCCGGCGATAGGACCATTGTTGCCAGTGCGACGGTGAGGGCGAACGCATAATGGTCTTGGGAAATGCCACCGGTACTGACCCCGGTACGTGCCAACAGAAAGGAAAACTCTCCCATCTGTGCTAAACCGAGACCGACGATCCATGGCTCCACCCCACGACGACCAAACATCCACGCCAGCGAACCGCATACTCCAGCCTTTACGATGACAACAAAAACGATCGCGGCAACGACGACTGCCGGGTCGGCGAGCAGGTACCGGGGGTCAAAAAGCATTCCCGCTGAGGCGAAGAAGAGCAAGCCGAACACATCGCGCAGGGGAACGATGTCGCCCAGCGCCTGGTGGCTGAACTCGGATTCGCTCATCACCATCCCGGCGACGAAGGAGCCGAATGCGAAGGACAACCCAAAGAGGTAGGTGCCGTAACCGACGCCCACGCCGAGCGCGACGATGCTAATCATGAACAGCTCTCGCGATTCCCAGCGCACGATTCGCCGCAACACGAACGGGATCAAACGAGTACCGATGAAGATCATGGCGACCAGGAACAACGCGGCGCGCAGAAAGGTCAAAGCGACGTCCCCAAACGCGGTTCCCATGTCGCCGAGACGCGGCAGCACAATCAGCATCGGCGCTACGGCGAGATCTTGTACTACAAGCAGCCCGATCATTGCGCGACCCGCGATTGCGTCCGCCTTGCCGGTGCTGAGCAGTAGCTTGAGCACGACCATAGTGCTCGACAGCGATACCATCGCCCCCATCCAGATGGCCGGGGTCCGCTCCCACCCGAGTACGCTCTCGGCGAACAACGCTCCAAGCGCTCCGGTCAAGAGGATCTGGATCGGCCCGCCGATAAGCGCCAGTCTTTGGACACGAACCAGGTCACCAAAGCGCAACTCGAGCCCGAGCGCGAACAACAGAAGGGCGACCCCGATCTCCGCCAACAGCTCGATGTCGTGAATCTCGACGACCGTTGGTCCCGCTGTATGGGGCCCGACGGCGATCCCAGCCAGGATGTACCCCACGAGGAGCGGTTGGCCGAGTCGGTGCGCTACCAGGCCACCGACGACCCCGGCCACGACGATTAGAACAAGGTCAGCGGCTATCCCCATGGTCCTCGGCCGGTTGAGTGTCGATCGCTCTCAGCCTGTCCTTGATCCACGCCGTCGTTTGCCCAGGACGACAACTATCGTCAACACCGCGAGTGGGCCCACAAACGCAAGTACGGCTATGCGATGCAGAGCGAGGTCAACATGTCCGCTCTGGTCCAGGAGGAGGTATGCGATGTAGATGGCGTAGTAGAAGAGGAAGACGAACCCCTCCCAGCGCTCGATCGCGTAGTTCGTGAAGAACACCGGCAAGCAAGCGAACGCGACCACGCACAGGATCGGAAAATCAAAGCTCGTCACGGCGACGGGGATCCATAACGGTGTCTCGCTGACGGTCGCCGTAAGGCCCAGCACGACAAGAAGGTTGACGACGTTGCTGCCGACGATGTTGCCGACCACGAGGTCGGTTTCCGCACGCCGTAATGAAGAGACGGTAGCCGCGAGCTCGGGTAGCGAAGTCCCCACCGCCAGAATCGTCAGGCCGATGACGAGCTCGCTTGCACCCATCGCCTGAGCGACGTCGGTAGCGCCGCTGATGACGAAACGCGCGCCTAGATATAGAAGGAACCCCCCGGCGATGACCATCGCCGCCGCTACTGACGAGCGGCCGGTTGGTCGAGGGGATTGCTCGTTCTCGTCAAAGGTAGAGACCGACCGGACCCGAAAGAGGGTTACAAAGTACACACCCGCCAGGATCAGCGATGCGACGCCCTCGGACCGGCCGAGACGTCCGTCAAACGCCATGCCGAAGACGAGAACCGATGCCAGCATCATCACCGGGATGTCGAACCGGACGAGGCGATCCGCGACCCTGAGCGGGGTGATCGACGCGGCGATCCCCAAGATGAGGAGCACGTTGCAGATGTTGCTGCCAACGATGTTTCCGACGGCCATCGTCGAGTGGTCGGTGGCGACAGCGCTCAAGGCCACGGCGATCTCCGAAGCGCTGGTTCCCAACGCTACGACGGTCAAGCCGATGACGACCGGTGGGATACGGAGTGCGCGCGCGAGCCTGGAGGCCCCGGCGACAAACGACTCCGCGCCCAGGGTCGTGACGCCCAGACCAAGGACGAGGATTAGAACCGCCATATGAGCCGCCGGGTTAGAACACTGGGGGCGGGTCGGGAGGCACCAGCTTCACGATCCACAACCCGGAGTTCGGGTCCGACGCGAACACGTTCCCCTTGTACGGCTGCGCACCCCAGGTGTCGGTTGTGTTGGGGGTCGTCCCCTCCGAGTCTTGGGTCATGTACCAGCCGATCTCACGGCCCTGCCGGTATAGATCGCCACGCAGCTCGCCCGAGATATCGAGCACGCGAAGGCCGGCCTGGTAGTATCCGATGTACAGCTTGTCGTCCTCGGCCCACATGTTGTGGGCGCCGGCCTCGGGGACGCGGTAGTAGCCGACCTCAACCGGGCGGCGTACGTCCGACACGTCGATCACGTGGATGTACCCACGTGGACCGTTTAGACACTCGGCACAGCCAAAGATCTCGTCGCCGGCGAAGACGTAGTCGCCGTATCGAACTGCATGGTGGGTGTTTCCGTACGTCTCGCCGTCGTTTCCGAGTTGGTACTGGTACTTGTGCTGTGCGACGAATTGCGGGTCGGTCGGCGTCCCTCCGGCGACGCCGTTGCCGACGTCCAGGATCACCACGCCATCGTCCCAATAGCTGAGATAAGCGAGGCCATCCTCGACGTTCACGTCGTGCAGCCACTTATTCTGTTTGTCGAGACCCCAGCGCCCGGCTCGACGCGGGTTCGCCGGGTCGGAGATATCGACGATGTGCAGATCCGCGGTCCCGTAATGCACGGCGTAGACGAGGTCGCCCTCGATCCACGCGTTGTGGACGCCGCCGGTGAGCCCATCGGTGAAGTGCACGATCCGCGTCGGGTGCGCGGGATCGCCGATATCGAGAAGCGTGATTCCGTTTCTACGATTGGCAGCGTTTTCGCTCGTGATTACAGCCACTGACGCATCAGCGTTGATCTTGATGTCGTTGACCCGCCGGCCATCGAACGCCAGCGAGTCGGTGATCACCGGCTGGCTTGGGTCGGTCACGTCCCAGGCGTACATGAGGTTCCCCGAGTACGTACCGGTGTACGCGTAATCGCGGCCGTCCTGACCCTCAAACACCCACAGGTCAGTGGTCGATTGACCCGCCGGGGCAACGCCGTGGGCGATGAGTCGGACAGCGTGCCGCGGTGGCCGAGGCGTGGCGACGATCTCGGCTACGGCGCTGTGCGAGCCGACGCTGGCCATCACGTGGTGAAGTCCCTCCTCGTAGGCGACAAAAGCGCCGTCCGCGTCGACGAACGCCTGGCCATGAGCGTGTCCTGGGCCCGGTAGCAGCGTCCATTCGGTTGGCACGTCACCGAGATCGCGGCCGCCCGCGTCGGTCGCTGTGGCCGACAAATGAGTGACGTCCCCGACACGCACGGTTTGCGTGGGGGGTTCGATCTCGAGCCCGCGCACAGGATCCTGCTCGACTCGCATCGACATTGATCCGGTGACCTCGGCCACCCGTGCGGTCACCCGCGCCTCTCCCGGGGACACGCCAATCGCGAGTCCACCGGCTGTGACGCGCAGAACACTCGGATCAGAAGAAGTCCATTCGATCTCGGCATCGTGGCGTGGGTCACCTCCCGCCGATGCCCTCGCCGTCAGGGTTGTTCGGGTGCCAGGGAAAATCGTCGGCTGAGGCTCGATCTCGATCGCGTCAACGGGAGCCGGGGTGACGTAGACGCGAACGAATCCAAAGACGTCGTCAAAGCCCGGCCCGTCGCGTCGGGAGCGCCTGACCCTGGCGCCTATCAACTCCTCGCCCGGTACAATTCCTAACACTTCGGAAGTTTCCGAATCGTACCATGCGCCACTGCCCCGAGAACTGACACGCATCATGATGTCATCGAGCGCGTTGCCATCTCCGTCGAGCGGGGTGATCTCGACAGGTACGCGCTCGCCGACTTGCACGGTGACTGCTTCGGGTGAGACCTGCAGCTTTGCCACCGCCTCCTCGGGGTACTTTTGTGCGTGTGCTCCGGTCGCGGCCACCACCGACAGCCCGGCGGCAACGACACAGACGTTCATGGTTCGCAAGATCGAGTAGACGGACAAAGCAGAACCTCCGCGTTGCACTTTAGATGAGCTTACCTGATCGGCGCGCCGTGGCTCGGTGGACAGTCGTCCTGACTGGCCGCCTCTGCGTCGGCGATGAGTTGTTTCAGGTTGGTCGGGATCGGGTGGGCCTTCATGAGCTTGGCCATATACACCACGTTGTTGGCCATGTAGCGGGCCGTCTTGTTGGTGTACATGTGTTTGTCGCCACCGGCTTCGATATAGCTCGGTCCTGGGCCGGCGTCACCGACCCAGTAGCAATCCGAGTTTGGCGGCACGATGCATCCCATATGTGACAGGTTGAACAGGGTGTTTGCTGCGGCGTCGTGAGCCCCGTCCTCGTTTCCGGTCACCACCACGCCGGCGATCTTGTTGTACAGCGGGAACTGACCCGTCTCCGGATCCCCCTCATCGTAGGTGCCGTCGAGCCGCTCGATCACGAGCTGGGCGACCGCCGACCGTACGCCAAACCAGATCGGAGTGCCGATGATGACGATGTCGGCCGCTCGGAGCTTGGCCAGAATCGCTGGCCATTCGTCCCCTTCACCCTCATCTGAGGAGACACCGAACGGGATGTTGTAGTCGACGATGCGGATCACCTCGGACTCGACGCCCAACGGCTTCATCAGGTCGATGACCTTATCGATCAGTGCCCTAGTGTTCGATACAGCGGGTGACTTCTTGAGCGTGCAATTCAGGATGACTGCTTTCAGATCCATGCTCGTCCCAGTTTGAGGCTGGTTGTTGTTCTAGTTGTCGGCAAGTGTGCCAAAACGGTCGATCAAGAACTGCGCGTAGATCTGCGGCCACTCAGCATCGCCCGACTCGCGATGATGCTGATCGGCCTCGATGAGGGCTTGCGCGATCGACGCCCGGCTCAGCTCAGGTGACTGGAGAAGCTCCGGCAATCGGTGCTCCAGGTACTCGGCGTACCATTGCGGCCAATCAGGGTCTTCGCCGTCGGTTTCGATAAACGCGAGGTGATGGTCCTTACCGGTTTGCATAAAGAGTTCCGCGAGTTGTGCTTCCAGCATGCTCACGCCCCCCGTTTCATTCCATCCAAGCAAAGGCCCGCTCGAGGTTTTCGCGACCCTCGGTTTCGACAATGTCCCCGTGACCGACAATGACGCGATCAAAATCCCATTGGAGGATGCGCTCCAGCGACTCACGCGCAGCGTTATGATCGGACATTCCACGACGCATCGTCAGGCTGACGGCGAGGCGATTGTAAACCCCCAGCGCTCGAGCGGCGAGTCGCGTGAAGAATGGGCGGCTGGGCGGCAAGTTGAAACAAAGATCCGTGAGGATCAGAGTCCGGCTCGCGTGGTGAAGAAAGACGATCTCGGTGGAGATCTTGTTTCCGTGGAACGCGGTCTGATCGAGATCGGTCACCCATCGCGGGTCGGGTTTGTCGCCGAGGATTCCGGAAAATGACAGGTCCTCCCGCCGCTCTGGCAGTCCGGGCGAGGCGAGCAATTCGGCTTCTGGATAGACCGCCCGATAGTGCTCCATGTACTTGTGGTGAAAGCGGTTAGGGGAAACAACGAAACGGACCGGACCGATCGCGTCGAGCTGCTCGCGGAGCTCCGGGGTCAGATGTGCGACGGAATGAAGCCATAGCTCGCCGCTGCTCAACAGCACGACCGTCATGCGTCGACCGAAGTCGATGCCGGCGATCTTCAATGAGTGTTCGGCGACCCAAAGCCGTTCGTCCAGCTTTCGAAACGTGACGCTTACATCCTTCATGGTTGCTCCAGTTGCCTTGCGTTTTGGACTCGAATGTTGTACGAAAAAGTGACCGGAGCGGATATCGCCGGTTCGCTCGCCCCCATTGAAGAACGCTGCACGTTACTCAAGACGACCCTTTTCGGAGAACTACGAGATGGCAAAAGCAAAGACCAAGCGTAAGCCGAACCCGGCGTTCATGAAACCGATGAAGCCTGATGCTGCCCTCGCAAAAGTCGTTGGTCCCGAGCCCAAGCCACGCACCGAGGTGACGAAGAAACTCTGGGAGTACATCAAGAAAAACAACCTTCAGAACCCCAAGAACAAGAGAAATATCGTCGCTGACGCCAATCTGAAGGCGGTGTTCGACGGCAAGGCTGAGGTCAGCATGTTCGAGATGACGAAACTCGTCAACGGGCATATGAGCGAGGCCTGACGGTACAGACACAGGAACTGTTCTTTGGCGAGACCCGCTGGTTCCCCGGCGGGTCTCTCTCTTTATCGCCCTGAGCCAGCCTCCGCCGGCCACGTGTTGTTCGTCCGGTCGACGTCGGGGAAGTCGAACTCCGGGTCCAGATCGATCCTCACGATCGGGGCTCCGGCGCGTGTCGCGACGAGTGTGTGGACCGCCCCCCTGAGCCAAACGTCGACCGGCACCTCGTGGCGCTCGGTCGACCCGTTTTCACGCGTGACGACAACGTCGACCGGCATCGGCACTAGACCTTCGTCGATGATCTCGATCTCAGCGCGACCCCCATCGAGGAGCCGTACTTCGCCGATGGCGTGATCGAGGGTCCACGTTTCTTGGTACCACGCCGACCAGAACCAATCGAGATTGCGGCCGGAAACGTCTTCGAACGTGCTAAAGAAGTCCCACGGAGAAGGATGCTTGAACGCCCATCGATCCCAGAACTCATGGTACGCTTTGATGAACGTTTCCTCGCCGAGCATACCGCGCAGCGCGACAAGCACGGTTGACGGCTTCTCGTACGATGCCACGCCGTAGGCGCCGGGGTAGTGGAAATCCGACCAGCGCAGGATCTCCCCTTCGCCATCCCGCAGAGCGAGTTCGACGTACTCTTCGCGGTCCTCGCGATTGTGATCGCGACCGGGGAAGAAATCCTCGCGCGCCCGATTCTCGTTGAACGTCGTGGTTCCCTCGTCGAGCCACGCGTATCGACGCTCGTTGTTCGATGCGATCATCGGGATCCACATGTGGGCGAGCTCGTGCGCGACCACCATGTACAATCGTTCCTGGCCGCGCTGGTTGTAGTCGCCGATCAGGGTCATCATCGGAAACTCCATCCCACCGCCGATGATCCCACCGCCCTCGACAGCGGTCATGTGGGGCCAGGGGTACGAGTAACCAGTGTATTCCGACAGGGTGGCGATCGAGTGTTGCGAATACCGAGCGGCTTCTTTCCAGAACGGGGCGCTCTCTCGGTAGAGGGCGTTGATCAGCGCGTAGTCGATCGACCCGTCGCCGTCACGATCACCGACAGGGGTACGAGTCGCATCCCAGTTCGAAGCGCGGGTGACGCTGGCAGAAACGTCGTGCACGGAGTCGGCGACGAAATGCCACCGGATCGACGCTCCGGCGTCCGCCCACGTTGAACCCCGTCCGAACTCGGCGGGCGTGACGATCGGCACGATTTCGTCGCTGTCCATCACGGGCGTCAGCCGCTCCCTCACCGTGGCGGAAAGCGTCCGCTCAGGGTTCTGCAGCTCACGCGTGGAGACGATCAACCAGTCCGAGGGTGCTTCGATCTCGATGTCGTAGCGCGCGAATCCAGCGTAGAACTCGGCGTTTCCGGTAAACAGGTCGAAGTGCCAACCCGCCAGATCGTCGTACACCGCTATCTGCGGGTACCAGTACGCGAGGAAGTAGAAGTCGTCGCCGCTGTACCCCATGCGGTTCCCGGCACCTGCTTGTGGGATGTTGAAGCCGTACTCGAAGGACAAAGCAACCGTAGCACCTGGGGCGATCGGGGTGGGTGGGGAGATGAGCATCCGCGTCCCGAAGACGTGGTACCCGATCGAGTCAGGGTCGGCTTCCATGAGCTCGACGCCATCGACCGAAACACGGTTGAGTTCCATTCCGCCAGTGACTTCGACCTCTTCCCTGCGAGCTGCACCTTCGGCGTGGAGGTTCTGGTGAAGGTGAACCCATAGCACCGCAAGCGTATCAGGGGAGTTGTTGTGATAAGTGATGTTCGTGGTGCCGTCGAGACGATGAGCGGCGGGATCGAGTTTCGCGTCGAGATCGTACTCGGCCCACTGCTGCCAGTAGAGTGGTCCCGGTGTTCCGCTCTCCGATCGCGTTCCATTCGCTATCGCACGCCGATAGGCGGCAGGGATCTGGAGCGGATGCGGAAGCGGCCGCTGCGCCTCGGAAAAGCCGGTTTGGGCGTGGTCTGTCTCCTGGCCGGCGACCGGGTCAGCGAAAGCCCAGCTGGCGAACACTGATCCCAAGATGGCTATGGTAATCAAAGGACGCGATTCGTTGAAACTCATCGTCAGAACTCCTCCCCATTGCAATCGCTGGACGACACGCGCGCCAAACAGTCGGCGGCCATGCCGCGTCCACGCTCGAACAGCATCGAGCTCGTAATTCCGGCCTCCTCGGCAAACCCCGTGCGCGTTGGACCCGGGCACAGCATCGTTACCGTGACGCCGGTGTTCCCTCCAATTCGACTGCCAGTGCCGTCGAGAAGTTCAATACTTGCGCTTTCTTCGTTCATCACGTCACATGTTAGGCTCGTTGAGCAGCGGCAGTAAGTCGAGCGGTTGCTCGATGAGCGCCTTGGCCCCGTGCGCCAAGAGCTCGTCGCGATCGCGGAAGCCCCAAAGCACGCCGACCGGGTACATCCCCGCAGCGACAGCCGTTTGCATGTCGGTCATCGTATCGCCCAAATAGACACACGCTGAGGGCTCGACACCTAACGCGCTGGCGATCTTCAAGACGACGGTTGGATCGGGCTTGAGCGGGACTCCGTCGGTGCCACCGACAACCGCTGCGAAGCGCCATCGGTCGAACATCCGCTCGACCATCGAGCGGGTGGCTGGCTCGGGCTTATTGCTCACTACGGCCATCGGCAACCCACGTTCGGTCAACCGATCGAGCAGCTCGGGGACCCCCGAGTAGGCGGTCGTCTTGTCGAGCATGTGCGCGGTGTAGTAGCGCTTGAGATCCTCGAGCACCGGGCCGACCAGATCGGGTTGATCGATCGGGACCGAGCGTTCGACCAGTCGCTCGACGCCTTCACCGACGAGCGAACGATACGCGTCGGGTTCGAGCGTCGGGAGATCGTGCGCCGCCAACGCGCGGTTCATCGCTTCGGCGATGTCGCTCAGCGTGTCGGCTAGCGTGCCATCGAGATCAAAGATTACGGCTCGAAAACGCACATCACCTCAGCAGTAGCGAGGCCGCACCAATGATGAGCACGGCAAACCCGACGGCGGTTTTGGCGGCGGCTGCGAACGCTCGCCCGACGAGCGCGCCGAACGCCGCTCGACCTGCGGTCTTCATGTGTTTGGTCTCCCACCATGTGACTACCGCTGCGCCCCCGAATGTGCCCACGAGCCCCCCGATCAGCGGCCCGGCTAACGGTAGGGGTATGGGCAAACCGATCAACACGCCTACGATCCCCCCGAGGATCGCGCCCCAAAACGCCTTCCGCGACGCGCCGAACTGTTGGCTGGCACGGCGCACGATCAAGAACTCGGCCACCTCGGCGAGTCCGGCCAGCCCGATCAGCACGCCCCACACCCACCACGCAACCTCTCCGAGCCAGGCTCCAATGCCGAGAACGCCCAGCATCACCCAAGTACCCGGGAAGCCGAGCGGGATCAAGAACAGACATCCGACCATGACAAAGATCGCGCCGGTGGCGAGGATCGGTTGGACCATGCGGCGAAGTCTACTACCGCCGCGTCAACGCTTCATGTGGTAGATTCTGGGGACACAGCCAGTAGAGGCAGGTTTGCGCGACCCGAGACGGAGGTCGGTTCGATGAGTAGAAAACTGCTAACCGAGACGATCGGCACGTTCTTCCTCGTCTTCACCATCGGTTTGACGGTGATCGGGGGAACGCCGTTTGCGCCCCTGGCGATCGGGTCGGTCCTCATGGTGATGGTGTACATGGGTGGACACGTATCCGGGGGTCACTACAACCCGGCGGTATCGCTGGCGGTATGGATGCGAGGCCGGCTGGACGGCCGGGAGCTCGTCCCGTACTGGCTCGCACAATTCCTGGGTGCGTTTCTGGCCGCCGGCAGCGTGTATGCGATAACGCGGCAGTCGTTCGCGCTCCGGTCTTCGCCCGACTACTCCGTGGGTGCGGTGCTGATGGTCGAGTTCCTATTCACTTTTGCGCTGGCGCTAATGGTGCTCCAGACGGCGACCGCGATCGACACCGAGGGCAACTCGTTCTACGGTCTCGCGATCGGGTTTACGCTTGGGGTGGCGGTGTTCGCCGGAGGACCGATCTCAGGTGGGGCGTTCAATCCGGCGGTTGGCTTGGGACCCGCGCTGTTCGACTTGCTCGCCGGTGGCAACTCGCTGGCGTACATCTGGTTTTACATAGTTGGACCGCTCGCGGGCGGTGCGTTGGCGGCGCTCGTCTTCCGGATTCAAAGCCCGGGCGACATCTAGCCCCATACGGTGACGAGAAAACGGCCGCCGGGTGTCCGGCGGCCGCTGAAAATTGGCTCCCCGGGCCGGACTCGAACCAGCGACACGGTGGTTAACAGCCACCTGCTCTACCAACTGAGCTACCGGGGAGGGCGACCGGCCAAAAGCTCGCCGATCGAAAGCTCAAGTTATTCCGCCCTATCAGCTTGGGCAACCGGACGCGGTGCGGCGACGACGCGAATCGGGTTCGAGTAAACCCAATCAATCTCGCGAATCAGCTCCCGCGCGTGGATCCCCAAATACGGTGCCAGGTGACGCGGCTCGATGGTGACTTCAACCCGATACGTGCCTGGTTTCACGACTGGCGCGTCGATGCGATCGGCTGATTCGACTACCAGCTCTTGCGCGCCTGTTGGGTCGATCCGGTACAGCTGCATCGCGATTCTACCGGTCGCGCGGTTCTCGCCAAGTCCGGCCACTGTCGGTGCCACCGCTACGAAGCGCAGGCTGTCTCTGAACGCGATCGTCGACCCCATTTCTGCTACCCCGTGCGGGCCTTCGAGGCGGAAGTCGAATCCGCTTGGTGTTCCCCAAGCCTCGACCACGGCGAAGAAGTGACCGGCTCGAACGGCGTCCTTGATCGCCGTCGTGCGTTCGGCGAGTGAGGTCGATGCGTCGGCGGGGACAAAGACGACATTGGTGACCCACGGGATCATGCGCTCGTACGAGTCGCCGCGGTCGCCATCGGAAAAGCTCCACGGAACCGAGTTTTCGTGGGCATCAGAGGCGCCGAAACCAAACACCATCCGGTCGGCGAGCAACTGATCCCACTTCTCGAGCGCAACGTCATTGGACCTAAAAATCGCGAGGTAAGCCAGGTCCGGATGGGCCGGTGTTTGGCGCAAGAGGAACGGCATCAACTGGAGGATCGCGCCCAACCTCGACAGACCCTGCGAACGGCGATGCTTGGGTGCAAAGATGGCGTGCGGATTGATGATCTCGATCGCGTCGGGCCCGGAAGCCTCGATCTGGGAGACGAGATGGTCTTCGGTGTGCGATAAGAGGACGATCGCGCCGTAGTTGCGAAAGTCGTCGGCAGCCGCGAAGCCCTTCGCATCGTAGAAAGAACGACGCTCCTCGCGAGTGCCGGAGGGCAGCGAGTCGAATCCGATCGGCATGAGCGCATTCTCAGCGCCCGGGTACAACAGCGTCCCACACGCCAGTTGCGTTGCCACGACACGCCCGTTGACGCGTACAGGTTGGTCCTCGGCGCGGAGGGACAACGCTTCGGCCACCGAATCGGCACGCACGAGGTACCGATCGTGTTCGGTCAGAAAAGTCGCATCGACGTTGGATTGGCAGAGCGCCGCGCGGAAACGCTCCAGGCAAGGTTCATTGGTCTGCTCGGCAGCGTCCTGTGGGTTTTTGTCACACGCGTCATGTGAAAACACCGAATGAACGTGAAGTATGGCTCGAATCGGCGACCAATCGCGTCGCGCGCCAAACTCGGCCGCAACGGGCAATGAGTCGGGCCAGATGGGGGCGCCATCGCGACCGCCGGTCGCCGGTCTACAGGCGCCGATCACCAACAGGACGACGAGAAAACGATAGCTTTGGGTGGGCAGCGACATGTCCCTAAAGTAGATAGGTTCTCGATTCGCAACACGGACGATTATCGAGCCAATGGAGGTGCGCGTGGCGGACTGGGCGTTGATCCTGGGATCATCGAGTGGTTTTGGCGAGGCGGCTGCACGCGCTTTTGCCACCGCGGGCTATAACATCTTTGGCGTACACCTGGACCGAAAGTCGACGTTGCCGCATGTCGAAGAGGTCGTCACCGAGCTCCAGGCGACGGGCCGAGACGTCGAGTTCTTCAATGTCAATGCCGCACAGCCTGCTAAGCGAGATGATGTCGTCGAGCATATCACTCAGCGGCTCGATCAATCTGGCGAAAAGGTACGCGTCCTGCTCCACTCGCTCGCCTTCGGTACACTCAAGCCGTTCATCGGACCCAACGGCAAGGGGGGGTTGAGCCAAAAGGAACTCGAGATGACACTCGATGTGATGGCGAACTCGCTGCTGTATTGGGTTCAGGCGCTCGTCGATCGAGGTCTGATGGTCGAGGGCGGGCGAGTGTTCTCGATGACGTCGACTGGCGATACCCACGCCTGGTACTCGTATGGCGCGGTATCGGCTGCCAAGGCGGCGCTCGAAGCTCATACCCGGCAGCTGGCGCTCGAGCTGGCTCCCGCCGGCATCACGGTCAACTCGATCCGCGCCGGGGTAACCGACACGCCGGCCTTGAGAAAGATCCCGGGCAGCGATGAGATGGTGGCGGCGGCCGCCCAGCGGAATCCTCACAAGCGTTTGACGACCCCCGAGGACGTGGCCCAAGCGCTCGTCGCGTTGGCGCAACCGGAGACGTACTGGATTACCGGTAACGTGATTGGCGTGGATGGCGGGGAAGAGATTGCGGGGTAGGACCCGAGTGACGTGCCACACGTTGTCCTTCACACGAGCTCGCCGCTTCGCGAGCTAATCGATGAGCTCGAGCCGTTCGTCGTGCGCGAGGCGGACACGGTTTGGCGGCTCCGCGATACCTATCTGAGCAAGGGCGGCCAACATGCGTTGGCCGAATGTCTGGTGGTCATCGCAGGGCGGCCGCAGAGGTTCTTCGTTCATCTCGCACAACGCACGCATGACGCCGCGGTCATCGTGAGGCTGTACGCGTCCCCACCGGTCGAACCGCTGCCGTCCGTCAAGCGTATGATCGCTCTGCTCGCGGAGGCGGTGGAGCGCGCGCAC
Source organism: Gemmatimonadota bacterium (assembly GCA_039591175.1). Classification (GTDB taxonomy): domain Bacteria; phylum Gemmatimonadota; class Gemmatimonadetes; order JACCXV01; family JAHWKZ01; genus CAMYLR01. Next base: position 13,675 of record JBDHED010000016.1, read on the forward strand.
CCCGACGTGGAGATCGCCCACTCGACAATTCGCGAGGCGTTCTCGGATCGATATCGCTACCAGCCGGATCCGCAGCGCACCGGCTGGGATCCACTGCTGTCGCTGGAGGCTCTGGGTGGCCGGATCAGGTGGGAGGCGATCTACGGCCGTCCGGGTGGGGTCGAGATCGAGATCGGTTCCGGGAAGGGGAGCTTTCTCGTCGCGGCTGCCGCCGAGCGTTCGGATGTCAACTTCCTGTCGATCGAGCGGGCGCGGCCCTACGCCGAGCACTTGCGCGATCGCGTCGGTCGCCATGATCTGAGAAACATTCGCATCGTGCGCGCCGATGCCGGGCGCTTTCTCTCCGAGCGCGTGGTGCCCGGCTCGGTGCGGGCCCTACATATCTACTTTCCAGATCCTTGGCCCAAGAAGCGACACCGCAAGCGGCGATTGATCACTCCGGATTTCGTGGCTGCGGTAGCTCAGGCACTCGAGCCCGGCGGGGAGATTCGGTTCGTCACCGATCACGCTAGGTACTTCGCGAACGCGACGGCCACGTTCGAGGCGAACTCTGACCTGACGTCCGCACCCGTGCTCGAAGCCGAGATGACCGATCTCACCAACTACGAGCGGAAATACCGGGCCGAAGGAAGACCGATCCACCGCGCGCGCTATCAACGGGTTACCTCGCCGTGATCCTGGTCACCGGTGCCACTGGCTTTGTCGGCGCCGAGATCTTGCGGCGGGCCAGCGCCCGCGGATGGCGCGTGAGAGGTCTTTCTCGGCGGCCCGAGCGCGCCGAGGAGTTGGGGCGGTTGCCCCACGTCGAGCTGTTTCGCGCGGACGTGGGTGACCCGGACGATCTCGACGAGGCGCTGGAAGGTGTCAAGACGGTGATCCACTTGGTGGGCATCATCGTCGCGACGCGTGCGCAATCCTTCGAAAGCGCCCACGTCGTGGGCACCAAGACGGTGCTCGAAGCGACCGTGCGCGCCGGGGTGCGCCGGTACGTTCACATGAGTGCGTTGGGTGTGGAAACGGGGCGCGGGTTGTCCGATTACTATCGGACGAAGTGGGTGGCGGAGGAGGCGGTGCGCGCGAGCGATGTCGAGGCGACCGTGCTCCGACCATCGATCATCTTCGGACCTGGCGATGACTTCGTGAATCAGTTGGCGAAGGCGGTCCGCTTGAGCCCGGTGGTGCCGCTGCCTGGCGGCGGCACGACTCGTTTCCAGCCAGTCTGGGTTGGTGACGTGGCGGAGTGTTTTCTGCAGGCGGCCCGGATGGAGAGAACGCCGCAGCCGGTCTATGACGTTGTGGGTCCCGAGATCGTGTCGCTGCGAGAGATCGTGAACGTACTAGCGAAAGCAATGGGCCGACGGCGGAAAACAGTTTCCGTCCCGATCGGGCCCCTCCGGGTGGGTGCAGCGATCGCCGAGCGGATCCTCCCGAGACCGCCCCTGACGCGGGACCAACTGGCGATGTTGGCCCGGGATAACACCACCGACCCACAATCTGTGGCAAGACTCTTGCAAGATTTCGAGCTAGAACACGCCGGACTGGAAGGGAAGATGCCCGGCTGGCTCTCATAGCTCGGAGTGCGAGATGAATCGCCAAGTGGTCTGCAATTTCGCGATCCTGTCACCCGACCAGCGCGGTCGCTATCACGCGTTGCGCGAGAAGCTCCGTCGGTCGCATCACGCAACGGCCGAGCTCCAGAACGGTTACAGCTTCGCGTTTCCCAGAAATCTGTTGGTTGACCTCGCCGAGTTCACCTCGCTCGAGGGGTTGTGTTGCCCGTTCGTGTCGTTCGCGATCGATGTCCCGGCCCGAGAAAACTGCATCTGGCTTCACCTCGTGGGGCCCGATGGTGCCAAGACCGTGATCGAGGCCGAGCTCTTCGCCACAGGGTAGAGCCGCTCATTCGCCAACCTCGGTTGGTACTCTCATATTTACATATCATGGTGCTCGATCGGCGTCTCAGAACTGCTGCGCTCGCGATCGTGATCGGTATCGTCACGCCAGCGGCTGCGCAGGCCCAAGTGGCTGGTGCAGCAACGGGCGCGGGCGCGATCGGTGCTGCCGGCTCGCCGCTCCTCACGGCCGTGGAACTCGAGCAACATGTGAGCCATCTGGCTGCCGACGCGTTGGCCGGTCGGCGGGCTGGCACCGCCGGCGCCGAGCGAGCCGCGCGCTACGTTGTCGCGGCCTTCCAGGCGGCGGGCCTCGAGCCGCCATCGAGCTACCCGACCTACCTCCAGATGTTCGAGTTCCCGGTTGGTGTCGAGCTGGGTTCTGACAACCGACTCGTTCTCCAACACGGTGATCTCAGAGCGATGGTGTTCGAACCTGGGATCGATTTCCTTCCCTTGGCTGGTTCGGTTGCCGATCGTGTCGTTCAACCGGTGGTATTCGCCGGATACGGCATCAGCGCACCTGACCTTGGCTACGACGACTATGCCGGTTTGAACGTGAGCGGCAAGATCGTTTTGGTGTTGCGGTTTAGTCCCGAGGGTGATGACCCCGGTGGCCGCTTCGGGCGTTTTCTCTCCGAGCGATACAAAGCGCTGACCGCGCTCGAGCGTGGCGCTCGCGCGATCCTCTTTGTGGGCGGACCGGCGACCGAAGAGATAGACCGGTTACTCCCATTTAGGGTCGACGAGAAGCCTCAGGGCATGGGTATCGTGGCGATGACGGTTGCGCAGGCGGTGGGTCGCAGGATCGTCAGCATGGGCGGCGGCGATTTGGGCGAATGGCAACGCGCGATTGACGAATCTCAGCGTCCACACAGCCAGTTGATCCCGAATGCGGTGCTCAACCTGCGGGCCGATCTAAAGCCGCGGACACGAAGAACTCACAACGTGATCGGCGTCGTGCCGGGACGCGATCCCGAGCTGGCGCACGAGGTAGTGGTGATCGGGGCTCACTACGATGGGCTCGGGATCGGCGGCGCTGGATCGTTGGATCCTGTTCCCGGGGAAATCCACAACGGGGCAGACGACAACGCGAGCGGTGTAGCGGCGTTGCTCGAGCTGGCCCAGTTTTTTGCCTATCCGACCAACCGGCCACCTCGATCGCTGGTGTTTGTCGCGTTTGGCGCCGAGGAGGAAGGGATGTTGGGCTCGGCGCAGTACGTCGCACGACCGGCGGTCCCGCTGGAAAACTCAGTGGCTATGATCAACTTCGATATGATCGGCCGGTTGGAAGATGAGCTCATCGTTTACGGCGTCGGGTCTTCGGACGAGTGGCGAGGGCTGATTGAGCGGGCCAATGCGAACGTCGGACTGAATCTGAAGCTCATGTCCGAAGGGTATGGCCCCTCGGACCACGCCGCCTTCTACCTGCGCCAGATCCCCGTCTTGGCCCTGTTTACTGGGGTCCACGACGACTACCACCGAGCGAGCGACGACATCGAGCAGTTGAACATGGACGGCATCCGGTGGATCTCGGCGTTTGGTCTGCAGCTGATTCGAGGCCTCGCCGAGGGCTCCGCCCGACCGGTCTTTGACCCGCGCGAGTTCGAGCCTCAGCAGATCACTCCGCGGGTCGATATACCGGTCGCGGTCCGGTTGGGCGCGGTCCCGGCGCCGGCCGGGCCGGCCGAGCCGGTGATCGTCGACCACGTTCTGGAGGGATCGGCCGCGGAGCTGGCCGGCGTGCAGCCGGGTGATCGAATCGTGAGGCTCGGGCAGCGGTCGGTCGCTTCGGTGTATGATTACGTCGTGGCTCTACGCGAACTGTCATCAACGGGCGAACACAGCATGATCGTCGAGCGCGACGGCGAACGGGTGAGGATTATCGTCGATCCTTTAGCGGGTCGACCGTGATCGGCCGCCTCCTCATCGCGGTCACCATAACCGGCACGCTCACTGCCTGCGCGATCACCCGAAACCCGGACATCTCGGGTGAGGCCCGCGGGTCGACCAAGGCTGCCATCGCCGAAGTCCTCGATACGCAAGTTGAAGCCTGGAACCGCGGCGATCTCGAAACGTTCATGGAGGGCTACTGGAACAGTCCGGACCTCGTATTCACTTCCGGTGGACGCGTGCAGCGCGGATGGCAGACGACACTCGACCGATACCGCGCGGCGTACGGCGAACGGACCGAGACGATGGGACGCTTGATGTTCACCGATCTCGAAGTCCACGAGATGGAGCGCGAAAGCGCGTGGGCGCTCGGGCGATGGCGGTTGGAAACCGACGGTGAACCGCGGGGCGGCGTCTTCTCGCTCGTGTTCCGTCGTATCGACGGCCGCTGGCTGATCGTCCACGATCACACCACAGAGTCAACGCCGGCGCCCTAGTCCGCATCTCGTTTTTCCGAGCACCACCCGAGAGCTCCTCCCATTCCTCGACCACCATGGGGCACGAATCGTGCGCTTTATAGCATGTGTATTGGGAGCACCCCCGGGGGACCCCCATGGAGAGCGTTTTGCACAGAAACGGCTTCACTTTGATAGAACTGCTGGTCGTAGTGGTCGTGATCGGAATCCTGGCTACGATCGCGATCGGTGGGAGCCGAAGAGCGGTCGAGCAGACCTACACGGCGGTCCTCAGGTCCGATCTGCGAAATCTGGCTGTTGCCGAGGAGCACTACTTCATCGATAACGACCGCTACACGCGGCGGCGGGGAGATCTCGAGTTCCAGGTCAGCCCGGACGTGATCCTTCGGCTGCGCGGGAATCAGCGCGGATGGTCGGCCCGTGTGGAGCATCGGGGACGTCGCCCCACGCGCTACTTCTGCGCACTCTTCCAGGGTCAGATTCGACCCCACTTTCCCGCTACCGACGAGGGTGTGATCGCCTGTTCTGGGCGCTGATGGCGGGTTTTTGAGATCGGATCTCATCGCTCAATGAGAACCATTCTCAAAACTTGACTAAAATACTCCGGAATGGTACCCTGGCCCTATGAGGTTTACGACCCAGGCGGAGTACGGCCTGATCTGCAGCCTCCATCTGGCCCGATTCGGAACCGAGGGGCCAGTGGCGGCGCGAGAGATGGCCGAGCTCGAGAACCTGCCGGCCGATTACACGGAGAAGATCCTGCGCCGGCTCAGGCAGGCCGAGCTGGTGACCGCTGTCCGTGGGGTTACCGGCGGGTTCCAGCTGGCGCGCGACCCGAGCGAGATCACCGTCAAGGACGTGATCGACGCCACGGAAGGGCAGACGTTCGAGATCAACTGCAGGATGCACCCGGTTGGACCCGATCGATGCGGCGAAACTCATGTCTGCTCGATCCGCCCGGTGTGGTACGCACTCAGGGAACGCATCGACGATCTGCTGTCCGACATCCGGTTGAGCGACCTGATCGAGGAGAACGAAGCCGGGGTCCAGGCACTGATCGACATTAGTTGGGGACCCGACGAGCCGGGGGGGGCGACGGCGGGCGGACAGACACGATTCTAACCATCGCAACCGATCAAATCTGAGTCGAGGGATAGTGATGACGGAAAAGAAAGAGCTACTGATAGTTGAGGATCTCCACGCTGCGGTGGAAGGCGAAGAGATTCTCCGCGGCGTCAATCTCACCATTCGTGAGGGCGAGCTGCACGCGCTGATGGGTCCCAACGGGTCTGGCAAGTCGACCCTGGCCAAAGTTGTCGCCGGTCACCCCGCGTACGCTGTCACCCGCGGCTCGATTCGCTACCGTGGTGAGGATTTGCTCGAGATGGAAGTCGATGAGCGGGCACGAAAGGGGTTGTTCCTGGCGTTTCAGTATCCGAGCGAGATCCCAGGGGTCACGATCGCTCAATTCCTGCGCCATGCGAAGTCCGCGCGGACCGGCGAGGATATCTCGGTGCTCGACTTCTACGACGATCTCAAGGACGCCATGAGTAAGCTCGACGTTGACGAGAAGTTCGCCGAGCGATTCGTCAACGCCGGTTTCTCGGGAGGCGAGAAGAAGCGCAATGAGATTCTACAGATGGCGATGTTGAAGCCGGACTTTGCGCTGCTCGACGAGACCGATTCAGGGCTCGACATCGATGCGCTCAAGATTGTTTCGGATGGCGTCAACACGTTGCACCGCGAGCGAGAGCGCCTCGGGGTTCTGATCATCACTCACTACCAGCGAATTCTCAATTACATCCAGCCCGATTTCGTTCACGTCATGGTTGACGGCAGGATCGTCCGTTCCGGCGATCGAGAGCTCGCCCTGGAGCTTGAGGCGGAAGGCTACGAATCCACGCGCGGTCAGCTGACCGCTGCCGGCAGCTAAGGAGGGCACTCGATGCCGCAAGACCAGAATGTCTCCGCGCTCAACCTCGACGACTACAAGTATGGCTTTAAGGACCCCGACTCCTACGTTTTCAAGAGCGAGAAGGGGTTGTCGAAGCAAATCGTAGAGCAGATCTCGCAGATGAAAGAAGAGCCGGATTGGATGCGGAAGTTCCGGCTCAGGGGGCTCGAGATCTACGAGTCGAAGCCCGTACCGCAGTGGGGCGCCGACCTGTCGGGGCTCGACATGGACAACATCTACTTCTACGTGAAGCCGTCCGAGGGCGAGGGGCGAACGTGGGACGAAGTGCCGGAGGACATCAAGCGCACGTTCGACCGGCTCCGCTGTCCGGCGTGGGTGCGCAGTACGAGAGCGAGATGGTGTACCATCGGATCAAAGACGATCTCCTTGCGCAAGGCGTGATCTTCGATTCGATCGAGGACGGTCTCAAGAACCACCCCGATCTGTTCAGGCGTTACTTCGCCACCGTGATCCCACCGCACGACAACAAGTACGCGGCGCTCAATTCGGCGGTTTGGTCAGGGGGCTCGTTTATCTATGTGCCTCCGGGTGTCGAGGTCGACATCCCGTTGCAGGCGTACTTCCGGGTCAACTCGGAGAACCTGGGTCAGTTCGAACGGACGCTGATCATCGCCGACGAGGGTGCCAAGCTGCACTACATCGAGGGGTGCACGGCGCCGACATACTCGACCGACTCGTTCCACAGCGGCGTGATCGAGATCATCGTGAACCGGGGCGCCAGCGTTCGCTACACGACGATTCAGAACTGGTCGAACAATATGTACAACCTGGTTACCCAGCGGGCGCGGGTAGAAGAAGATGCCCGCATGGCGTGGCTGGATGGAAACCTTGGCTCCAAGATCACGATGAAGTATCCGTCGTGTTACCTGATGGGACGCGGTGCTTCAGGCGAGATCATGTCGATCGCGTACGCCGGCTCCGGTCAGCACCAGGACGCCGGCGGCAAGATGATTCATGCTGCGCCCCATACCACCAGCGAGATCATCTCCAAGTCGATCTCCAAGGGGGGTGGCCGTTCATCCTATCGCGGCCTCGTCCAGGTCCAGAAAGGCGCTCACAATGCGTCGAGCAACGTAGAGTGTGACGCGCTGCTGCTGGACGAAGAGGCCCGGACCGACACGTACCCGTACATCGAGATCGACGAGAACGACGCCTCGATCGGTCACGAGGCGACGGTAACCAAGATCGGGGACGAGCAGCTGTTCTACCTGATGCAGCGTGGGCTCGCCGAGGACGAAGCGCGGACGATGGTCGTGCGTGGCTTCATCGAGCCGATCGCGAAGCATCTTCCGCTCGAGTACGCGGTCGAGTTGAACCGTCTGGTCGAGCTCGAGATGGAGGGGTCGGTCGGATAGCCAGCCGGGCGGCGCAAGGCATCAAAAACTAAGGGGAGAGCGACA
>JBDHED010000017.1:0-20194 GCA_039591175.1 Gemmatimonadota bacterium
GGATAATGCAAAGCGGGGAGTAGCCCTCGCATGTGAGGGGTTCTCCCCGCGGAACTGACGGCACCCTGTTACTTACCAACTTAAGTCCTCGAGTCTTGCTAACCCAGCGGGCTGAACCTGGGTCAATACTCCAACCGTCCGTGAAACTCTACCGGCTCGCCCGCCTTTGTGTTAAGCGAGATCGCCAGGGGTCGGCAACACACCTCGCAATCTTCGACAAATGTCTGGGGGCTCTCTGAAAGATCGAGCGACATGCTGATGGAGGCCCAGCACGCCGGATACGTGAAGGGATGCTCGAAGGGATCTGTCGGGGAAAACCCGTGGACCAACGTAGGGGAAGCGTGCTCATGCTCGAGCCGTCCCACGGGTCGCCAATTGCCGCGCCAAAAAAGTTGCCAGCGCCAGCAGCAATGCCGCCGTCACGACTCCCGGTGTGTAAGCGAGCTGACTCAACGACCACGTGAGATGGATAACCCCGTTCATGAGCCCCAGAACAACCCAGAACCAGGCAAATGCGGTCGCCGACGGCCACTCTCGATGCAGCGGCCAAAGAAAGCACCAGAACCCGAACGCAACCATCGTCGTGTTGGCGATGATAAAACCGGTCTCGAGATCGGCCGAAAACAAACCGCTAAAGAACCGTGCCGGGGCGAACACTTCGTACAAACGCCCCGAGTACTCCTCGAGCGAGTGCGCGGCTTGCGCGGTCACCAACGCGAGGAATGTGCCCTGAAATCGATTCATGGAGTGAGCTTGTCGCCCCGAACCGTAGGTTCAGTCCAGCACGACTTCTCGATCGGCGATCGCGAACGAAGCCTCTGGCACTTCCAGCTCTGGCATGGGCGGGGCCTGGAACAGCCGGCGGCAGGGCTTGGCGATCAACCGTGCCCAACTCGCTGAGCGATTCACGCGAGCGCTGTCGGTGGCGATGCCGGTGTTCGCGTACATCTGTCGGTAGAGCTTCGAGATCAGCACAAAGGCGAGTCGCGAGCGTAGCGTCTTGAGGATCCCAGACCGTTTCCAGACCGAGGAGAATCGATAGAACTGATCCCATACGCCTTGAGTACGCTCGCGGATTTCGTCGGCGGACATGACCGGATGCGGCATGTACATCTTCGGTCGAAGAGCTTGCGGTATCAGCCAGTGACGGGTGAGCGGTATTCCTCCGATACGGGTCGTATCGTTCTCCATCTCCTTTTCCCAGTTCTGGAAATCGATCGTTCCCGGGAAAGGAGTGAGCATCACGAACTGAGCGAACGTCAGGCCGGCTTCCTCTGCCAGATCCGCGGTGGCCTCAAAGGTGTGCGGCCGGTCGGTGGAGAGTCCAAAGATGAAAGAGCCGAGGACGTGCACGCCGTGCTCCCGGAAGGTCAGCAGCCGCTGCGCGAGGGCCGAACCGCTGAGGTTGAAGTCCTTGTAGACGGCCTTCAACCCTTCCGGTGTGACCGATTCCACTCCCACGAGCGCGCCTTTGATGTTCGCCTCCCGCATCGCATCCAGGAACTCGGGGTCTTCGGCCGCCTCCATGGTGATCTGCGTGAAGAACACCATGTCTTCGGGCAGCTCGGACAGCCGCGCCATCAATTCAAACCGCTCGTCGCGAATCGCCTTCAGCTCGTTGTATCGACCGGGATCGCTGCGGCGCGCCGCTAGCTCGAGGTCGCGGACCGTTACCGGATAGAAGTTGTCGTCGGCCAGGGCGATGAAGCGGAATCCCATGCGGCGCAGCTCGACGATCTCCCCGATCACCGCATCGACGACGCGTTGGCGTGGACGTTGACCGTCGGTCCGCCAAACGGAGCAGAACGAGCAGTGCTTGGGACACCCGCGCACGGTCTGAACCGAAGCCCACATATAACTGTCGGGAGGGATGAGGTCCCACCGCGCAGGGATGAACTCATCACCGTCGATCCGACCGCCTTCGTAGAGGGACTGTGGCCCCCCGTTTGTGCAGTCGGCGGCTACCTGCCCCCACACGACGTCTCCGTCGCCCTTGACGACCGCATGCGCGCCGCCCAACTCGTACGCTTCCTCGGGGTACAGGGTGGCGTGGATGCCGCCAAAGACGACATGCGCACCTCGGTCGCGAGCCATGCGGCCCACTTCGTAGCCGCGCAGTGCGTTGCCTGTGTGAATCCCGATCCCGACCAGGTCGCCGGGCTGAATGCTCTCCGGGTCGACCACCTCGAGTGTTTCGTCGACGATGACCGGATCTCCGAAGGAGCGCGGCGTCGCTGCGGCCAGGACGTAGAGCCAGCGCGGCGTGATCACGCCGATGCCGTACGAGAGGTGGCTGGGATTGATTAGGTGGACCCTCATCGCGCCCCAAGATATCTCCTCGGATGAGTGCGGCGCGAGTTTTTTTTTGATTTCCTTCTGTCGAGCGCTTTCCAGGGTGGATCGTCCGGCTACTCTTGCTTGACCAGCCCGACGTAGAACGGAGTCGAGACCGAGCCGAACTCAGTTTCAGCCTCAGCGGTTATGTATCCGTACAGGCGTCCGTTATCGTACCTTAGGGCCCGCGGCATGTTTGCGTCAGTTACTCAGGCTTCGGCGGCATCAGCACCGTGTCGATCACGTGAATGATTCCGTTGCTCGTCATGGGGCAGGTCCCTGGCGCTGAAACCGGCTAGCCGTCCAGCTCCTCGCGCAGCAGGGCCATGATGAGGATGTCTTCGTGTACCCCGTCGAGCTTCTTCGCCTTGCGGCGACATCCCTCATGCCTAAAACCGAATCTTTCGTATAGCTGAATGGCGGGCTTATTGGATGGATACACTTCCAGCTCGACGCGCTCAAGACCGATCTCCCAGGCTCGAGCGAGTGCCGCTTCCATCATGCGCTTCCCGAGCCCCTGCCCCCTGTAATCGGCCCGCAACCCCATGCCCAGATGACCGACGTGACTAAACATCTTGCGGTTGAGGGGGGCGATGTCGATCCAACCCACGATGTCATCATCGTCCGTGGCGACGAAGCGCGGGAAGTCGAACTTGATCAGCCGCTCGATCCACTTTCGGGACATCTCGATCGGCGGGGCCTCGACAAAGCTCAGGTATTTCCGCTCCTTGGCGACCTCGGACACGCACTCCCAGAACCCCTGAATGTCCTCCATCGTCATCGGACGGATTTGGACCGTTGATTCCAGGTGCATCATGCTGCCCGCTGCAAAATGGTTACGGCTGGAAAACCGCCAGTCGGTTTGTCGTACCGGAGCCACCCGCTTCAGAGGCGCCCGCGACAACGTAGATCTCGTCGCCGATGGTGACCGCGCCAAGGCCGTGGCGTGGGACCGGCATCGAGGTCACCGGCTCCCAGGCGTCGCCGGCGGGGTCGTAGACCCACGACTCCTCGTACACGCCGCCACCACCTGAACCGAAAAACTCGCCGCCGAAGACGTAGAGCTTGCCGTCGAGGGCCGCCGCGGCGATGCCTCCCTGGGCGTTGGGCATGGGAGCCAGCGTTTCCCAGGACCCATTCGCGGGATCGAAGACCTCGTTCGCGGTCTTGTTCCCTTCGCCCACGACTCGTCCACCAACCACGTAGAGCTTGCCATCGATCACCGCGCCCGCTGCGCTGTTCCGGGCGGAGGGCGCGGCAGGTCCTGCGCTGACCGCGTAGGTCGCGGGGTCGAATACCTGCACTTGATCGATATCGACCTGATCGTTCCAATCGGCGTTGCGCTCGCCACCCGGCTTGCGGCCAGAGGCGAGGTAGATCCTGCCGTCGATCAGGCCCGCCACAGTCTCCGACTGCGGATGGAGGAGATCACCGACCTTTACCCACCGGTTGGCACTCTCATCCAGCATCAGGATGTCGGTGCTGGCACTCCAACGCCCACCATTGGCGGCCACAAAGCCACCAAATGAGAACAGTTTCTCCCCCGAGGAAACGAGGTACGGGTGGTGGCGCGGCTCAGGCAACGACGCACCCTGCCGCCAGGTGTCATTGATCGGGTCGTAGATGTAGACGCGATCAGAGATCTGTTGCGTCACCGCCCCGACGTCCGGGCTAAAGCCTCCGGCCAGGTACAGCTGCCCCTTGTGAAACGCCGGATAGATCTCCTGCACACGGTAGGAAACGTCGGCTCGCTCCTCCCATGTTCCGGTGGGGGGCGTTTGGGACAACGAATCGGCGGCGCTCATGGCCAACCACGCCAGCCCGATCGCGCTTACCGTTCCTCTTTGCCACAACGAGCTCATCTCACCCTCTAAACGTCTGATGTCATAAGAAACAACGGCTGCCGCAGCAGCGTCTTGTACTTTGGTCTGAGGCGCTCCGCGTCGTAGTACTTCTGCACGTCGATCACCTTCTTGCGTCCCGTAACGACATCGATGGGCACGCTATCGTACACCCCGTTTCGAAGGCTGACGAGGCGCCCGAAGCTGCCGGAGAGGATCAGGTCCAGGGCCAAGTTGCCGAACGCCATCGGGACGATCGCATCCAGCGCGTCGGGATCGCCGCAACGAACCAGATAACCGAGCCGTTGATTCACGACGTTGGTGCGGCGACCGCTGCTGAGTCTCGGTGAAAGCTCCTTCAGGGCGGCCGACACTCTGTCGCCGATCCCGCCGAGCTTGCGATGCCCGTACTGATCCAATTCATCGCTCTCGAAGGACATGCCGGTATCGCCGGTCATCTGGGCACCCTCAGACACCAGAACGACCGAGTAGTTGCTCGGATTCCGGTCCCGATCGTACGTGAGCAGCTCGAGCAACTGTCCAATATCGAAAGGCTGCTCCGGTATGCAGCAGCGGTCCGCGGCGCCAGCCATCGTCGGGAGTAACGCCGTATAACCGGCGTAGCGACCAAAGACCTCGATGATCAAAAAGCGCTCATGGGAACCCGCGGTCGTTCGCAGGCTGTGCGTAAGCTGGATGGTGCGAGCCACACAGGTGCTAAAACCGATGCAGTAATCGGTCCCCGGTACGTCGTTGTCCATCGTCTTGGGAATGGCAACGACTTTCACGCCCTCGCGGTTCAGATGCTCGCCATAGCTCAGCGTGTCGTCGCCCCCGATCGGGATCAGCGTATCGATTCCCAAAAACTCGAGGTGCCTGAGGACATCAGGCGTGACGTCGTTGATCTCGTCGGTGTATTTGTCGGCCAGATGCGGCGGCACGACCGGTTTCGGCAGATGGCTGGGTCGCGTGCGGGACGTGTGCAAGAAAGTGCCACCCGTCCGGCCGGCGCGATTGACCACCTCTTCGGTCAACGTCATTACGCAGGAGGAGTTGTCTGCATCCTGTTCGGGCACGATGTCCACCAATCCGGCCCAACCGCGGCGGATCCCCAGGACGCGGTACCCCTCGCGCAGAGCACGGATCGTGATGGCGCGAATGGCGGGGTTGAGCCCCGGCACATCACCGCCCCCAGTCAATATCCCTATCGTGCCGTTACTCGCGGCCATTCGGCGCATGCCTCCTTTGTCAATCGACTCGTTCCGCCGCTCTATCTTAGCTCAGCGGCCCCCATTCACCACCGAGGAGAGGCCCACCCGGTATACGTCTGCCGAACCGCCGCGGTGACTGGTGAGGTAGAGGTATTCTCCATCGGCTGAAACGGTGGGACCGTACTCGTACTCGGCTGAATTGATCTCTGGGCCGAGGTTTGTCGGTGCCGACCAGAACTCACCGTTGAAACGAGTGAGATAGAGATCGTCACCACCGTAACCTCCGGGACGATCGGTGATCACGAGTATCATCCACGATTCGTCGTGGCTGACCCAAAGATCGGGCTGGCTGTTCTCATCGTTGATCGGCGCAGTGAGGTGTTCAAGGCCACCGTCTTCTGCAACGCGGTAAATGTCGGATCGCCCCAGGCCGCCATCGCGATTCGACGCCACCCAGATCGCTTCGTTCGTTGCACTGGCGTGGATGTCGTTGGCGTCTGAGTTGAGCGGAGACTCCATGAGCTCGGGTTCGCCCCACGAGCCACCAGCCCTTGGGACCCGCCAAATGTTCATATCGGCGGCCGACCCCCCCGGCTCACGAGGCCGATTGGACGTGAAGTACAGGGTCGAACCGTCTGGAGAGAACCGAGGCGCACGATCCCCCCACTGCCCGGAGAAAGGCGCGACCTCGGGGGCAGCCCATCCACTCTCGGTCCACCGGGCGAACATGATCGTCTGCGCGTCGAACGAGTCGTCGTACCGTGAAAACCAAAGCGAGCCGTCGAGGGGGTCTTCAGCGGGAAACGTCTCGTTCCGTTCGGTCGAGATCACGCCCGGGCCGACCACGGCGACAGCGGGAGACTCCTCTGTCGGCGGCTCACTCTCGCCTGTTTGCGATTCGGGTTCTCCGCAGACGAGCGAGACGATCGTGACGGGAGCCAACAAAATGATGTAACGAATATTCCTCATGATGTCGAATTTTCGGAAGCGAGAACGAGCTTTTCCCACCGTTCGACGTTTACCCCTTTGAACACCAGCCACAGGGGGAATAGCAACTCTCCGACAAACGTGAACTGGCTAACCGTCATATCGAAATCGGAGAACAGCATGGTGGTGAGGGCATCGATCAGATACCCGATGCATCCGATCATCAACAAAACACCCAAGATCTTGGGGAGAAAGCCCGACTTGAAAACCAGATACCCGAGGGGGAACAGCCACAGACCCCAGAATATCAGGGCGATGGTGATTCCATGCTCGTGCAGCTCGAGGAACAACATCATTTGAGCGTGCAACTGATCCACCGAGAACACCGACAAGTAGTCAGCACCGCTCAGCAGGATCAGCGCGGCGAAGTGGTTGAGCTCATTGATGAACGTGATGGGAACACTGACCAAAACCAGCACGACCATGAGTACCGCGTGGTTCTTGTTGACCGGCTTCAGCAACTTGTAAAGAACCAGCGGTAACAGTATGAAGATCGTCTGGCCGATCAGGTGGCTGACGATCGCGCTACGGAACAGGGCTTCTGCGGCCACGATATTGCTGGCCGTCGTCGCGGCGTCTCCGGGCACAATGAGCTTGGAAGGAACATAGAGGAGGCCGAAAGCGCTGAACGGAATCAGAAGGAGATACAGAATCCCCGCAAGCCGCGCGTAAACGAGCGGCGATGTTTTAGCGGTTGGGGCCATTCCCAATCGACCTCACTCGGGCGTGTCTGGCGCCAGCCAGAGGACCGCGAAGTCTCCGGTCGAGCCGCCGGAGCCACCGAGGGTGCCGGCAAGGACATAACCCCCACGATCGGATGTCGTGATCATGACGCCTCGATCGCTGCCGGGCCGCTCCAGCGCTGTCCGGCTTTGGATAGCGCCCTCGGGGTCGCTCTCCAGAATGATCACGTCCCCTGGGGCTGACGGCATGGTGAATCCCACTGAGACGTACCCGCCGTCGGCTCGTCGCGCACTCATCATCGCGCGCTCGCTTCCTTGTTCTCCATCATGCTGCCACCACCTGAGATTCCCGTCGGTGTCGATCCGAAGAAGGTAGACGTCGGTGCCACCGTTGGAGAGAGTACCGCCGTAACCCGTCACCAAGACGTCCCCATCATCGAGCGCCAAGACGCCGTGGCCGACGTCATCCGGTTCTTCCCCGTACGTGCGCGACCAGACGGCGTTCCCATCCCTATCGACCCGAACGACGTACACGTCGCGGTTCGCTCGGGTGTCGGCGCCCGTGGTCCCGGTGACGACAAACGCGTCGTCCTCGGTTCTCGCGATGTGGTACACCCGTTGATCTCCGGGCTTATCGACTCTGAGAGTCCAGCGCGTCTCACCGTCGTCGGCTATGCGAATGAGATACGCATCCCGGTGTCTCTGCCCAGGTTGTTCCGCCTCACCGGCGATCACCAAGTCTCCGTTCTCGGCCAGCGTGCCGGACCAAGCGCGATCGCGCCCCGCTTCTCCGAACGTCCGTTCCCAAATCGGCGCACCCAACGCGTCGACTCGCAACACCAGCACGTCCTCGCGGCCTGCAGCGGGCGCTTCCACATAGCCCACAATCAGGAAACCACCGTCTTCTGTCTCTACCACGTCCCAGCCGAACTCCTCGCGTTCCGCGCCGTAGGAGCGCGTCCATAGCGTATCCCCCGCGGCGTCGAAACGGACGAAGAAAACGTCGGTTCCCGTTTCACCGTCGTCGTCAGCGTAACCCACGGCTGCAAACCCACCGTCCTGAAGCTCGATGATCGCGTTCGCCACACCCAAGCCGGCAGTCTCAAACACGAACTCGCGACTCACGGACACCGGACCCTGCGAGAGAGCCGCGGGCGCTGATACGACCACGGCGAGAAGCGCGGACACGCTCCCAATCGTCCGCGAGACGGCCCTACTCTTGAATCGAGTGCACATACTCAAAAGCACGTTCCACGGTTATTCCGTCCCTGTAGTCCCAATAGAGACGATGCTCGCATGGAGCCAGCTCAATCAGCGGCCGCTGACCGTCACCCTGAAAGTGGACCATCGTTCTCATGAGCTGCGTGTCATCATCGTAGAAAGGGATCGTGTTGCACAGCCACCCGAAGAACGGGCCGATATCTGGGGAGTCAAGGTCGGCGAGGTAGGTCTCGTAGTTCTCCGGCTTCAGCGAGACCCAGACTCCCACTCCGAATGACCGATCTTCATCCTTGATCGGAATCAGCATCGCGCCTCGTACGAAACAGTATTCTTGGTCGATCTTACACGTGTCGCTGGTCCCTTCTACCCGAGACTCACGCTCGTTCTCGGGCACATCGAAGTAGTGATCCGGCCAGGCGAATCCGATGTCCGGCAGATCCGTGTGGACATCACCGCAAACGGCGCACACGTACTCCATGGCGCCGATGATATCACGGGTGGTTGGGCTTCACCACGCGTAAGCCTTGAACCGCTTTTCGAACCGCATATCTTGTTACAGATGTGGTTCGAAACGATCCTGCGTGAGGAAACCGGCTGCGCCTCCTACGTCCTGGGGGCACTCGAGACGTTCGAGTGCGCCGTCTTCGATCCGTTGTGGGACATCGAACCCTACCTCCGAAGCGCCGCCAAACGATCGTCGAAGATCAAGTGTGTCATCGACTCCCACAGCCACGCCGACCACGTTTCGGGGGCGCGCCGTCTAGCCCAACGAACGGGTGCCGAGCTCATCATGCCGGAGCTGGCAGAGATCACGTACGACGCCACACGGGTCAAGGGTGGAGACACTATCCAGATGGGTGAGATCACGATGCAGATCGTGCACGTCCCCGGTCACCGGCCGGAGCAGATCAACCTGCTGATCACCGATCACAGCAGGGGCGCGGATCCGTGGTGCATCCTGACGGCTGACTTCCTGTTGGTCGGCGACATCTCCCGACCTGATCTCGCTCAATCGGGAACGCAGGGCGCCCAACAGATCTTCGACGAGGCGATCCCGAGAGTGCGCGATCTCCCCGACTACGTCGAAGTCTACCCGGGCCACGTCGCGGGCTCGACGTGAGGCCGCGTAACGAGTGGCAAGGTTGTCACTACTCTCGGCTACGAACGACGAAACAACCGGGCGCTCCAGTTCGATGATCGCGACGAGTTCGTGGCTTTCATGACCAAAGGCCAGCCGGCCCGACCGGCGAACATCCTCAACATCGTCGCGATCAACCAGGGGAAGCTCCCACTAACGATGGGCGACCCGGAAGCGACGGCGCTCGACGCCGATCGTTTCGAGGACCTTTGCGCAAACGGCCACGTTGTCGTCGACACACGCTCGACCGCGGCGTTCGGAAGCGGCCACGTTCCCGGCTCGTACAACATCCAGCTCAGCAGCAGCGAGTTCGAGCAGAGGGTCGGATGGGTGACCCCACCCGACGAACCGATCCTGCTCGTGATGGACGGCGATGATCTGATCGATCGGGCGCTTCGCGCGCTCGCCTTTATCGGCCTCGATCAGCGGGTCCAGGGATACCTCGTCGGTGGCATCGGTGCCTGGATCAAGTCTGGCAGGCGCGTCGAAACGCTACCGCAGATTTCCGTTCACGATGTGCATCGGGATCTCACGCAGAACGGGACGATGAAGCTGCTCGACGTGCGCGAACCCGTGGAATGGCACAGCGCCCACATCGAGGGAGCGCACCAGATGAGTTACAAGGATCTGCGCGAGAACTTCGATGAACTCGCGTTGACACGCGATGACCACGTGTCTGTCATCTGCGCCATGGGCTCACGCTCGGGCACAGCCAGCAGCATCCTCAAAGTCAACGGGTTTCAAAACGTGCACAACGTCACGGGCGGGATGGCCGCCTGGTTGTCCGCGGGCCTTCCCGTAACCGGCAGTTAGGCCGGCCTCCCTCTCTAGGCGCGAACGAACTCCATAACCCAGTTTGTCTCCCAGATCTCCCCTTCGTCCGTCGAGAAGGCCTGCTCCCATTTCACTGAATCCTCGGTGATATCGCTCCAGACGAATCTTACGAGAACCGGAGTACCCTCATGGGTGTCGCGGGTGAAAAACTCGCCTCGTCCATCGCGAAATCGACCGACAACGGGGGGCTGGACGACCGCCGTTAGACTATCGACCCAGTACAGGCTCCACTCCTGCGTCTGCGGGTTGAACACCCGGAGCGTTAGGGCTTCAATACGCTTGCCGTGCCAGTGGGCCTTGAATTCGTCGACATTTCCCAATCCGTCGAGAATCGGCCGCACCGATAGCGTCGCGTCAAACGCTTCCCATGTGTCGGCTCCCACCAACCGCTCGGTAACACGCCGGTTACGGATCTTCCACTCCCCGATCAAGAAGTCGAAGTCGCGAGCGCCGGGTGGACGCGGATCAGGACGCACTGCTTGCAACCACGCACCAGACTCGATGCTCTATCGACATGGGGTCGGGGTACTTCCTGCTCAGGAGATGACCGAGGGTGTCATCGAACCGCACTACATCGGACGGAGAGAGACCGCCGGAGCCCACCCCGCTGCAGGTCCGGATCCTGCCGCGCCAACGAGCGTGCGAGAACTCTTCATCATGATCATAACAAAATTGCTCGACGAGCTTGAACCCGCCGTGAATCACCTCGTCAACGAGCTCGGGGAACATTCCTGTGGAGCCACTCATCAACCATGAGGGATTGAATTCCAGAATCAGATCCTCGGTTTCGCACGCCACAGCACTGTGCCCCGCCAAGTAAGAATTGTAAGCCAGTGCCAGGGTACCACCCGGGCAAAGCACACGCTGTGCTTCTTCCATCGCCGCCGCGCTATCGAACCAATGCCAACACTGGCCGGCGGTCACAAGGTCAAACGAGCCCGCATCGAGACCAGTATTCTCGGCGTTGGCGACCCTGAAGTGGGTATAGCCTTCCAGGCCTCGTTCCTTCGCGACGCGTTGCGCGGTGGCTATTTGCTCCGCTGATATATCGATGCCGACAACAGAGCTACCACGTGCGGCAAGCTCTAACGCGATCGTCCCCGGGCCCGTGGCCAGATCCAGCGTCCGAGACAGTCCAATCGGCGATATCGCGTTGATTCGCTCGTAGAACGACGCGGGAAACCCGGGCCGATATTCCGCGTAGTCTTCGCTGTATCTTCCGAAATCGATGTCGCTCATAGTGCCTCGAGTCGCGCGATCCCGATGGCGGGAGTAACATGGTGTGGGTCTTACTCAAGTCTACTGCAAACTAATCCCTTCGCGGAGGTGTCTCTTGAAGCACCGTGCAGTCATCATCGGCGTCCTCGGTCTGTGTCTGGCCGTTTCAGGAACGCTCCAGGCGCAGGACTCGAGTCCGATGCAAGGAATAGTCGATCAGTGGCAGACTCACTTCAACAACGGGGACTACGAGGCCGCGGCGTCCCTGTATACGGCCGACGCAGTTCGTCATCCTCCGGCCGCGCCAACCGTCAGCGGCTACGACGAGATCATGGCCTCCCTCCAGGTCAACGCAGGTGCCACTATAGAGCTGGCGCTCGGCGGCAGCGAGATGGCGGGAGACATGCTATCGAGCTGGGGCACGTACGAGATCTACGCCGAGTCGGCAGATGGCCTGGGCCTGGTGCAGTCTGGACCTTGGATGAACATCGCCAAGAGGGGCGAGGACGGAACCTGGAAGATCACCCGCGACATCTGGAACCGGCAGCAACCCTAATCACTGAAAACCAGCGGCAGCCTGCCTCTCGGTGCCCGCCCACAGCTACTCGATTGAACGCAAAAGAAGCCCCGCCGTGGCGGGGCTTCTTTATGGTGGGCCTGGAGACCGCGGTTAGCGATCCTAAGCTGTCGCCATCTCCCGCAACGTCTGCGCAAGGAGCCGCAGACGCTTCGCGACGTCCGCCGCGGCCCATCCGGCGCCCTGATCGACGTACTCGGCCAGCCGCGCCAACGCAGCGATACGCTCGCTGCCGCCCAGGGCCAGCGCCGCATCGAGCTCGGCTCGCACATCGTCGGCGTTGGCGACGTTCTCGCGGGCCAGCTGGTCCAGCAAAGCGTGCGCTACGACCGGCTCCGCCGGCCACGTGAACCGCTCCTGATGCTGGACGTTTACCTCGTCGGTCCGCACCAGCTTAGCCGCCTCGATCTCGTTCTCCGACAGGTGCTCGCTGGGGATCAGCCCGTACACGTCCAGCCCGCGGCCCATCTCCGTGCCGTAGATGTGACCGTTGTACCAGTAGGTCGACCAGAGTCCACCGGTCTCGAGGGTGTCGGCGTTCATAGGGCCGCGATCAAAGAAGGCGATCTCGAACGGGTTTCCGGCGTCGGTGAAGTCGAACACCGACGCACCGCCCTGGTACCATGCTTGAACCATCACGTCGCGGCCCGGCACCGGGATCAACGAGCCGTTATGGGCCACGCAGTTCTCGCTCGCGCTCTGAAACACCGGGAGCTTGTAGTAGCTCTTGAGCTCGAGGTCGCCTTCACTCAGCTCAAAGATCGCGTCGGCGCCCCAGTCCCTGGGATCCGCGGCGCGACACCGAGCCTCGCCGCCCCCGCCCCACTCATCGGTGAAGAGCACTTTAGTGGCGTCGTTATTGAACGTGGCCGAGTGCCAATAGGCGAAGTTGGGGTCGATCACTTCGTCGGTACGAACCGGGTTCGCCGGATCGGATATATCGAGCAGAATCCCGTTCCCAGAGCACGCTCCAGCAGCGATCCCGAGCTCGGAAAACACCGTAATGTCGTGGCATTGATCGGTGCGCGAAGTCTCCTGCGTGTTTGGGCCGTGCTCACCACCCGGCCACAGGCCCTCGACTGCACCCGTTTCCAGGTCAGCAAAGATCCGGGGCGTGGCGATGACCTCGGCATCTTGCGGAGCGTCGAGCGGTACGCGGATCACCTCGATCCGGAAGAGTGAGGAGTTGGGATCGTCCTCGGGGTCGGCACCGGAGCATCCCTCCAACTCCTCGACCGGACGGACGAAGCTCGTCCCGGATACGTAGACGTACACGTGCTCATCGTCGTTCGGATCCGTCACCACCGTGTGCGTGTGCGAGCCGCGGCACGTCTGGACTGCCGCCACCTGCACGGGGTTCTCGATATCGCTGATGTCCCAGATTCGCACGCCGCGGAACCGATCCGGATTGGCCGCCGTGTCTAGCGGCCCCCAGCCGCAGTCGACGCGGCCATTAGGCGCCTCGACCGACGTGAACAACAGGTTTCTGTAGACCGACGGGTCGCCCTGGCCGCCAGGACACACAACGGAGCTCACCAGCCTCGGGTTCGCCGGATCGGAGATTTCGTAGACCATGAACCCGGCATAGTTGCCGACGAAGACCCAGTTCCCCTGGAAGGCAAGGTCAGAATTCACGAACAGGAACGACGGCGCGTCGCCGGTCGCCACGAAACCTTCAGGCTTGGGAACGTGGACCAGAAGCTCCATGTTGTCAGCCGCCATACCCGCGTCGTGTACGCCCGCCGCCAGCCCGACGCGCGGGTCCGGTGACGCTTCCTGGGCGTGGACCGGAACCATGTAAAGCAGCCCGGCTGCGATCATCGGCAAACAGATCAGGTGTCTAAACTTCAAGGAGTGCCTCCTTGTGATGTCGTGGCGTTCAGCATGCTGCGCATGCGTGCGATCTCGGCGCGCTGATCCGAATCGACGTGGGATGCGAAAAGAAAGATCTCCGTCTCCTGACCAGCGCCGTCGGTCGTGAACAGGTCGTCGACCATGACGAGTGCGCCTTCATGGTGATGGATCATGAGCTCGAGGAAGAGCCGGTCGAACTCTGACCCGCGCGCGGCAGACAACCGCGCCATCTCTTCCTCGGTGAGCATTCCTGGCATGAGCGCGCCGTGGTGGTGCTCACTTGGCACGGGTTCGTCCCGCGTCTCGAGCCAGCGGCGCATCCGCGCGATCTCGTCTCGCTGGGAGATTTCGATTCGTTGAGCGAGCCGATGGATCCGCTCGTTCTCACTGCGCTCAGGCACCAACCCGGTCATATCGAGGGCCTGCGCGTGGTGCGGGATCATCCCGTGCATGAACCGGACGTCGGCCTGGCTGTAAGCGTTCAATGACGGGTTCGACGTCTCGACGGACCTCTCGACACTCGTGCCACAGGCCACGAGCGCAGCCGTGGACACGATGGGCAGTAAGTGCCTCAACACCGTTTTGGACTCCCGCTAGGAGAGAATCAAAGTATCAAGTGGACACGCTCACTCAGGGAAACTGTGAATATAGATCCGGGTGGGGATGCGGTCTAAGTCCTACGAAAATGACAAAAGAGGTACATCTGGTCTACGCCGCCCGGCGTAACATGTAGCTCTTTGTGGTGGCGCTTTAGTTCGAGCTCATCACCAAGTGCCTTCTCTAACTGCTCTTTACTGTACCGCCGTATCTGCAGACCGCTGCACGTGGGCGGCGCCTCCGGCGCGAATGTACCGATGATCAGATGCCCATTCGGCTTCAACGCGTTCAGAAGGTTGTCCCGGTACTTCCGTTGCTGCTCAACCGTCGTGAGGAAGTGAAACAGGGCTCGATCGTGCCACAGCTCATAAAAGTGTATTGGTAAATCGAAGGATGTCACATCGCCATCTAGCCATGTAATCAGCTCTGTCTTCTTACCCAACCGCTTTCTTGCCGAGGACAGAGCTCTCTCCGATATGTCGAGTACCGTGATCGATTGATAGCCCGATTCCAAGAGGTCGTCAGCCAATGTGGATGCGCCCCCACCAACGTCGATGATCGGAGCGTCGGCGTCCAGGCCGAGCTCCTCTATCCACGTTAGCGAGGTCTCCAAGCGAGGTTCATACCAACCAAGCTTTTCGACCGGTTTGGTCGAGTAGACTTCTTCCCAATGATCTTTTTGGCTCATCCTTTTTTCGTCTCTCCTGCAAAGCCGGATCTAACGGGCTGGGATCCACTATCTCATTCTAGCACCTGGAGAGATAGGCTTTCCGTAGGAGAAGATCGGGTTTGGGTGTGGGGGAACTCAGTGCGCACCCAGTCGGTGCGCTCTTTGCCGGGGCTCCGACAGAGCTGTCCACGATGATGGTATATATAGGTGGTTCACTAACGGAACCTTCTCATGACCGTCGTGTCCGAGACGACACGAACCCGAGTCGTATGTCCACAAATCTCAACCGGAGGTACCGATGTTTGCCACGACCTTCTTCCGCGCATCGCTCGTCGGGCTAGGCGTAGCGGCCTGTTCGGTGTTCGCTGTCCCCGTCGTGGCACAGGAGGACCAGGCCCAACCACGCCAAGTCCGCCAACCGTCGCGAGTCGCCCAGATCGCAAAGCCCGCGCCCGACGTGCCCGTCTTCCGACCCTCCAGGGTTTCGCGACGGCCGATCGTCGCGACCCCGCGCGTGGGTGGCGCCGAGCACGAGGACTCGTGGCGCGAGGCGCTCAGCGCCAACCCCGAGCCGCCAGATCCGCTCGACGAGAGCGTCAAGGCTGGGCTGTTGAAACCGAAGAACGGCGGCGCGCAGGCCGCCGGCCAGGTAAAGGCTCAGCCGGAGATCGAGCTCACGTCGGTGAGGCTAACCGCGCGAAAGCCTTTCTGGGCGAATCAGGCGGTGCTACACCTGAGCCACACGTGGCGCACCGATGGCGAGACCGGCGTGGTATTCATCCCCGTCAAGGCCAAGAGCAACCACAACTACGCCGGAGCGATTCTCGATCTCAATGTCGTCGGCGGCGAGAGATACCTTTGTGATTGTGAGGTAGCCAATCCTAGCGATGGTGAGTACGTCGTGACGGTCGACCCCGGCGGTATTGAGAACGGATTTGTGCTGACCCCCGGGAGCCACCACATCCTGTTCATGATCGAGCCCCAGAGTGACGGATGGATCGAGGCTCGGCTCGGGTTGCGCGGCAGCAACGACAACTTACCGGACACGTGGTTCGCGCTGTTCGGCTGCGAAATCACAAGGTTGGAGTAGCGCTTCCCGGGCCGGACGGATCGGGCAAACGCCGGGTGAAAACCTCACCCCGGGCGGAGCCATCCATTGGCGACAGCGTCGGCAAAAACAGATTCCGCAGCCGTCCACAAAGTTGGCGCGCTCACCGCTATTCGACTTGTCAGTGATCGCTCGCGGTCCTCGTCCACGTTGTAATCTGTCCAGGTGCCTCCTCCGACGACGTGGTTGAGCAGTATGGGCTGCAGCCGATCAATGGCTTTTGCAAACTGGGCGTCGGTGGTTTCAGCAGCTTCAAACTCTTCCCACAATTGCCGAAATTGGCTCGCCTGATCACTCGGTAACAATTCAAACAAACGCTTCGCCGCCGCTTGCTCACGTTGCAGGTGCTCGGTATCGTCGTCTCGCTCGAAAAGCGGCGTGTCACCGGCGTCGATCTCAACGATATCGTGCAGCAAGAGCATCCGGGTCACACGATTCGTGTCGATCTCGTCAACTGCCCACTCCGCGAGTACAGATACAAAAAGAGCGATGTGCCACGAGTGTTCTGCGGCATTCTCCTTTCGCGACGAATCTGCTATCCGATTGCCTCGCATCACTGTCTTTAGTCGATCGACCTCCAACAGAAAACGAAACTGATCCGCCAATCGCTGATCGAGTGAGTCAAGCCAGACTGTGGATTTCACCTAAACCCCCTGGTCTCGGATGCGTGTTGGCTCTCTTGATATCGTGACCGCTCGCCGCCCCGGATCTTCTCCTGGAGCTTGATGATCGCGTAGAGCAGCCCCTCCGGCGTAGGTGGGCAACCTGGCACATAGACGTCGACGGGAACGACTTCGTCGATCCCCTGAAGCACGTGGTAGGCGCGATAAAACCCTCCCGACGAAGCGCACACGCCCATCGAGATAACCCACTTGGGCTCGCACATCTGCTCATAGATCAGTTTCAGCACAGGAGCCTGTTTGTCGGTCACCGTCCCGGCTACGACCATCATGTCTGATTGCCGGGGACTAAAGCGCAGAATCTCGGCGCCAAACCGCGCCAGATCGTAGTGAGACGACATCACTGACATGAACTCGGCCGCGCAGCAAGCCGTGCCAAACGGCATCGGCCAGAGCGAACCCGATCGAGCCCAGCCGGCCATCCTATCGAGTGTAGTCGTGAATACGCTTTGATCAGCAGGCCCGACGCTCAATCCCACCCAATGCTCCCTCAGGGCTGTTTGCGATCGCTCAAAGGTTCGCGGCTCCGGCCGCCTCAACCTCGTCTGCCGTGTAGGCGGCATGAATGAACGGAAGCGTCTCGAGATAGCTCGCGACGTCGGCGGTTGAGAGCCCCAACTCGGCGAGTCGCTCATGATCCAGATAGATCTGGCTGTCCGCCCCACCCAAGGCGAGGACGATCCCAGGGCCGTCGGGGTCGAAGTGCCGGTCGATTTCGCCGATCAGCTCGGCGTGAGTGTGTCGACGATCGGCACTCGTCGGCTCGTCGGGCATTCCGTGATCGGACGTGATCGCGACGATGTAGCCCTCCGGACCCGCCTTCTCCTCCAGAATCGCCAGGATCTTTCCCATCTGCCGATCGAGCTCCGCGATCGCGGCTTCTTGCGCGCCGCTGAACGGACCAAACGCGTGCCCTACGTGATCGGCCGACTTGAGATTGACCAGCAAGAGATCGGTAATCGAATCGACCCCGAACGGTTCGCCGCGGAGTAGGGCTCGGACACCCTCACCCTCGAAGCGGCTGATTTCGGTTGCCATTAACGCCGCGGTCGGGTGATCCGGCGGTGCCCCGCCTTCGAGCAGCTGATAGATCCGCGCCACGGCGTCGGTCGAGCCCAACTCAGCCATGTATGCTGGCAGGCGAAAGCACTCGGGGTTCGAGCTCCAGACTCCGGTTCGACTGCTGAGATAGGCCAGCACCATCACACGGCCGCCCACAAGACACCGACCATGCCCGGCGAGGGCCGTGGCCGGGTAGTCCCTCCCCCCCAGGGAAGCGATCACGGCCTGCCCCTCGGTGGCCATTCCCCATCGGTCGGCAACCGTCAGCGCCATCAAGTTGCGCGGAGTGGCACCGTCAAGCGGGTCCACCCTGCGGCCGCTCACAGGATCATAAACCCTGTTGCCTGTCATCCCGTGAATGTGCGGATCCGTCGCCGTAGAGAGGGTGGTGTGCGAGACCGCGGTAGCCGTAGGTAGAACGCTGATTCGACCCTCGAACGAAGCCCCGCCCTCGCGCATTCTGACGAGATGGTGCAGCCGATCCGAGTACCGCTCCAGGTAGTCGTAGCGAAAGGCGTCCAGGACGAAGACTGCGACGACCTTCGGTGACGACGATGCCGGCAGGAGTGCTGCCTCGAGCACCTGTCCAGTCGTTTCGGGGCGGTTTCTCAGTCCGAGGATGCTAACTAGGGTAGCCCCAAGATCCTGATGTGAAGCCGTCGTGTCATGTTGCCCGGGACGGATCCTGCCCGGTCCGTAGAGGATCATCGGGATCTGAGTGTCGTAGCCCCAGGGGCTGCCGTGCATGAACGGGTCAGCCTCGGACGTCAGAATGTCCCCCTCCCGCGGCACGAGCATGATGTCCCCGCTTCGACCGGGGTAAAACGAGCGGGCCCACATATCCAGAAACGGGTCGTCTCGCCGGCGCTCGTCCGTCTGGGCTTGAGTGCCAAGCGGAGTGAGGAGAACAAGAAGGAGGGCAATCGTCAGACTCCTCACGAACCCACGGCGACATGCCCGAATCATTCGTCTTGTTACCGTTTTCATTATCACGCCAGTCATGATATCACGCCGATCGCCATTTCGGAATGCAAAGGAGCCCCGCCGTGACGGGCTCCGTACTAGCGGGGTCGGCCGATCGGCATAAGGCCGAGCGGCCAATGTTCTCGCGGCAGCTCGAGCACCGCCCTGACCTCTGTGTCCTCGAAGGCGCCCACGAACACGGTCGCCAGGCCGCGCGCGGCCGCCTGCATATAGACGTTCTGTGCGGCATGGCCGACTTCCATGTGCACGTAGCGACGGCCGCGGCTGCCGTATTTGTCGGTCGTTCGCTTGTACACCCCGGCAAAGACCAACACGGCAGGCGCCCGGCGGACCCAGTCTTGATTGAGGGCTGCGGCGGCGAGCGCACTGCGTAGCCTTCCACTCTTCGCAAGCTGCAGCTCATGTGACTCCGGTAGGTATCGGTAGACGCCAGGCTCGAGACCGTCAACGTTGCCCGTAACGACGTAGGTTTCGAGCGGATACAGCCCGCCGGCCGACGCCGCGGTCCGGTAGCCGTCGCGATGCGTCACGCCTTGGGCCGCCCACAACGTTTGGGAGATGTCGGCCAGGTTCAGCGGGCTCCCGGAGAATTCGCGGGTCGATCGTCGCCGCTCGAGCGCAGCCTCTACCGAGACGCCGCCGCCGGTCTGTGGATCCGGCAGGGCGATCCGTGTTTCAGCGTCCTGGGCAAATGTGGGCTGACTCATAGATACACCAAGAAGAAGCAACAAGGGCAACGTTAGTCGCATCCTATCATTAATCGTATCCCTGATCGAGCCGCGCAAATGTCCGAAAAACCCCGACCCGGCGCGTAGGAATCCTTCCGCGCGCTATCAGCACACGTCACCGTTCTTGTCACCACGCGTCTTAGGCCGTCACCCGCCTTATGCGCCGAAATGCAAAGAAGCCCCGCCGTGACGGGGCTTCTTTCTGGTGGGATACGACCTGACTAACGCTAGCCGAGCCGCTGTCACCACTCCTGCGGAAATACAAAGAAGCCCCGCCGTAACGGGGCTTCCTCATGCCAATATCGCTGCTTACCATCAGAACGATCACAGGAAAACCTACGTGACTGAAAACGTATCGATAACCCATAACCAAGTTCCGTCGCTTTGTCGTCGCGCAATCTCAGCCGTGACGGTGCCATCTGAAAGTCGCGTTGAAGTCAGCGCTAAATCGC
Organism: Gemmatimonadota bacterium; assembly: GCA_039591175.1. Classification (GTDB taxonomy): domain Bacteria; phylum Gemmatimonadota; class Gemmatimonadetes; order JACCXV01; family JAHWKZ01; genus CAMYLR01. Next base: position 20,180 of record JBDHED010000017.1, read on the forward strand.
CGCAAATTATTGCAG
>JBDHED010000018.1:0-20115 GCA_039591175.1 Gemmatimonadota bacterium
CCTGGGCCGGCACGTCCTGCGTGATAACACGCAGATCGACCTTGACCATCTTCTCTATGATCGGCCACAGCCAGAAAAGCCCCGGCCCCTTGGCGCCGACCAAGCGGCCCAATCTGAAGATGACACCGCGTTCGTACTCCTTGAGAATCTTGATCGCGCTCATCGCGATGAACACAAGGAACACGAATACCACTGTTAGCGCGTTGATCCCTGGCATTTTCTACCTTCTCTCCGAGAGGTTCATCGCCAATCCCAAATCCGCGAGCCATTGCGGCCAATCGTCCATCGAATCGAGCAACATGTCGGGCTCACAATCAGCCAGTATCTGCCGCGATGGGTTTCCGGTCGCGACCGCGACGGCTATAGCTCCGACCGCGCGAGCACATTGGATATCGGCCGGCGTATCACCCACGACTACCACCTCGGTGCCGCGGAAGCGACGGCCTGTCTTCGCCTCGGCTCGTTCGATCGCGATCGCTGGCAACTGATCGCGGCCATGATCATCGGAACCGAAGGCCCCCACGTCGAAGGCGTCCCAGAGCCCGAAGTGATCGAGCTTGAGTCGGGCGCCCTGTTCGACATTCCCCGTGACCAGCCCGAGCACGATCCGCGGATCGTCAGCCAGCGCAGGGACGAGCTCGGCAACACCGGGAAACAAATAGTGGCGGGTTTCGGTTTCGAACTCGATCGCCAGCGCCGCCAGATAGTCATCAAACAGCCCCTGGAGCCGATCCCCGATGTGACCGTCGGTGAATCCGGCGGCGCGCATCAGCTCGTACACGATCTGGGGGTCGGTCTTGCCCGAAAAATCGTTGTTGGCGGCGTCTCCCTCGGTTCCGAAGTGATCCAGGAGCGCCTGCCGAAACGCGCGCCGCGGGGCGCCGCCGGCTGAGAGCAACGTTCCATCGATATCAAAGAGGAAAAGGCGCTCGCAGGCCGGCACAAAGCCGAACATAGCCCCGCGGATCGGGGGCAACAAGCCGGTCAAAGGTGGTTTCCTAGGGCTCGCCCTCGGCCCGGTACCACCGAAAGAACAGGACCGTGATCGCCGTCCACAGGATCAGCCCACCGCCGATTTTCATCAGGATGCCCGCCAGCTGTTGATCTTGTTGCTTGGTCATCCATCCGACCGGTGGCGCCAGCTCGTACGTCGCGTAAACCGGCAGCTGGCTGAACGTCAGGTAGAGAAATGGCGCTGTCGAAAGGATCGTGTTGCCGATCAAGTAGGCGAGCTTGAGCGGATAGGTGAATCCGGGTCGAACTGGCACCGGGGCCACGAGCGGCCACCAGAAGAGCGTCCCGCCAAGGAACCACAACGTGTCGATCGCGAACGAGCCCGCCTGTGAACCCATGAGCGCATCGACCACCGTTGGCCAATGCGTGAACAGCAGTATCGCATTGAACCCGACGATCGCCACCAAGGGGTGGGTCATGCGGGAGAGTACGGCGTGGAGAGGCGACCAGTGTCGGAGCGATACGAAGGCGCGCTCGGGAACCCCGAGCAGGAGCAGCACTGGGGCGACCAAGCCCACCAACAGGAACTGCACCATGTGAACGCTGGCCAGATAGCCCGCCGCGAGCGCGCCGATCGGCCAATCGAGGGCCACCCAGACGACACCCAGGCCGGTCACGAACGCGACCCCGCGCCAGCCAACGTATCGCCAGCCGCCGGCGTCGCGTGCGAGCTTCGCGTAGCCCGCTGCCATGAGCAGAACCACGACCCAAACCCCGACATAGGGCCGCCAGGTCCAGTCCCAAGCCACGCCCTGAGCTGAGCACCACCATTGCACGATTAGCGCGCCACCACCTCGTCGCCTGGGGTCGTGGCCAGAAGCGGCAGATCGTGAACCCAATCTGCCTGTCGGGTACCAAAGGGATACGCGACCGTGGCCATCCCTGATGGCGAAAACGCGAGCACCTGCGCCGCATGACCGACCTCATACCCAGCGCTTGGCTCGGACGGGATGACGCTCGGCGGCAGGTTCAGCTCGTCCTGGATCGAGGCCACCTCCTCGACGGTTCCTCGGAGACCGACAAAGGCGGGATCGAAACGGTCGAGCCACTCGCGGATGCGCTCGGGCGTGTCGCGATCCGGATCCGTGGTAACGAACACGACTTTCACGCGGCGTCGGGTCTGCCAACCCACCTGACCGAGGGCCGCGGCGATGTTCGCCATGTGAACGGGACAGACATCCGGGCAGTGGGTGTACCCGAAGAAGAGCAGCGTTACGTAGCCCTCGGTGCGAGCGTGGAAATCGAACTCGACCCCCTCGGTGTCGATCAGGGAGAAATCGGGTTTCGGGATGGGGTTTGCGAGCCGTGTCCCGCGCAGTTCGGCGATGGGTTTATCACCCACGCTCTCGCGTGCCGAATCCGCCGAGCCACAACCACCGGTCACCAGAACGGCCAGCAAGAGCGATCGAAACGCGGGGCGGGGGCGCACTCGGACCATGCGACGAATATTAAGCTGGTCACCGAACCCCCGGCATCACTGAACCGAAAGGCCCACAATGCCCACGCTCAAAGTCGGCGACCCAGCACCGGATTTCGACCTCCCCTCGACCGAAGACGACAACATTCGGCTCGCCGATCTCGAGGGAAACAAAGTCGTGCTCTATTTCTATCCCCGCGACATGACACCCGGTTGAACGGCGGAGGCGCGTGCCTTCAAGGGCAGGATGTCCGATTTCACCAAGCTGGATACGATCGTGCTCGGCGTTTCGAAAGACTCGGTCGCTAGTCACCGCCGCTTCCAAAAGAGATTCAGCTTAGGGTTCCCGCTGCTCTCCGACGCCGACAGCGATGTGTGTGAACGGTACGGGGTGTGGAAGACGAGAAAGCTGTTTGGACACGAGAGCACGGGGATCGAGCGCACGACGTTCGTGATCGACGAGACCGGCCGGATCGCGGGCGTGTTCCCCAAGGTGAAGCTGAAGGGCCACGTCAAGGAAGTCCTGGCGGCGATCGCGGAGATGTAAGAAGGCTCCCTCCCGGAGCGGGAAGGAGCCCGTGTGGCCACTAGCTAGGGATCTGTCCGCTATACGCCGAATGACTCTCCACAGCCGCAGGTCGACTTGGCGTTCGGGTTACCGATCTTGAAGCCAGCCCCGTTCAAGCCATCCACGAAGTCGATGTTCGCCCCTACCAGGTAGGGCGCGCTGTACTTGTCGACCAGAAAGTCGACCCCATCGATCACGAGCACCGAATCGGTCTCTTTCCGATCATCGAAGCCGAGCGCGTATGAAAAACCATGACAACCGCCACCCACCACGCGTACGCGAAGGCCCTTGTCTTCCAAGTTTTCCCGATCGCGCAACTCCTTGATCTTGGCGGTGGCCGTCGTCGTAACGGTCATCACCTGGTCATCGTTTTGCACTTCGGCGATCTCGGTCATGCTATGCTCCTCCATTCAGTATGGTGTGTCTCTAGCGACAGAACGGTAACGGAGCGGGCGTCCCTCGTCAACGTTGTCGACTATCCACCGCATTCCCCAGGCCATCCCCACTTGATCCCCAGGTTTTCCCCGGGATTTCCACCAGATGTTGTGGATAAACGTCTGGCTAACCACTGTATATTGTACTCCAATCTTGACAAGCTCGATCGCTCTTGATAGTATGGTCGTCGCCTCATCCTGAAAGAAAACAAGTGCAATCGACGGGTCGCCTGATTGCCCTTCCGCTCGGACGGCGTTCGATCTCAAGCGACTCCCTTTCGTGCCCTAGGGCGACGACATATGAGTTCCGGTCGTCGTGACAGAAAGGTTCGCTCATGGCCAAAGCCTCGTTGGACCAGTACCTCACCTTCCTCACTGAGCCCGACGCAGCAACCATACTCAAGCGGTCGAAAAAAACCGAGACATACTACGACGATTCGCTCGCCGCTGACGTTCTGTGCAACAAGTACCTCGCGCCGGGCGAAGAAGGTCCGCTCGATTTGTGGGAGCGGGTGGCTCGGGCGCTCGCTTCGGTCGAAGAAGACCCTGATTACTGGTTCGAAGAGTTCTTTGCGATCCTGTTCGATTTCAAGTTCGTACCCGGCGGACGCGTCATGCACGGCGCGGGCCGCGACGACGCTCGCCGCAAGCCGACGCTCTCCAATTGCTACGTCATCCCCATCACCGAGGACAGCCTCGAAGGCATCTACAAGTGCCTTGCCGAGAGCGCGATGGTCTATCGCACCGGGGGCGGGGTGGGCACCGATCTGTCGATCCTACGGCCCAAGGGAGCCCCGGTAAACGCCACCGTTGCCGGTTCACCCGGCTCGACCTCGTTCATGAACCTGCTGTCGGAGTCGACCAATACCGTGAGCCAGGCCGGACGGCGCGGAGCGCTCATGCTGACGATGCGCGTCGACCACCCCGACATCGAGAGTTTTATCACCATCAAGAACGACCAACGTCGGCGAAAGGTGCAGTACGCCAACATCTCGTGTCTGATCACCCACGAGTTCATGACCGCGGTGCTCGACGACACCGATTTCGACTTGCGTTGGGGCGGCAAAGTCTCCAAGACGGTGCGGGCACGCGATCTGTGGCAGAGGATCATCGAGAACGCTCACGCCAGCGCCGAGCCGGGGATCATCTTCTGGGACACCATGCGGGAGTACCACAACGTCGAGTACGCCAACCCGCTCGCCTCCACGAATCCCTGCGGCGAGCAACCCCTGGCCGCCTACACCGCGTGTAACCTGGGATCGATCAACCTGTCGAAGTTTGTCGACGACGGCGGAACGCTGGACCTCGAGGAGCTTTCCGAGGTTGCCCGCACGGCGACTCGTTTTCTCGACGACGTGATCGACTACAACATGGACAACCACGCGTTGAAGAAGATCCGTCGAGCGGTGGCGTCCGATCGCCGCGTCGGTCTTGGGATTACCGGGCTGGCGGATGCGCTCGCCCGCATGCAGATCCGTTACGACAGCGAAGAGGCGCTCGAGACAGTCGACCAGATCATGGAGACGATCGCTCGTTCGGCCTATCAAACGTCGATCGATCTGGCGCGTGAGAAAGGCGCCTACCCGCTCTTCTCGTGGCCCGAAGTCTCAGACTCGAAGTTCATTCAGGCCTTGCCCGGTGATCTGCGGGATCAGATCGGTGAGTTCGGGATGCGGAACTCCACCGTCCTCACCGTCCCACCGGTCGGAACCGGCTCGATCGTCGCTCAATGCTCGAGTGGGGTGGAGCCGATCTTCTGCACTTCCTACAAGCGGCGCGTCAAGCAGGACGACGGAGAGACGTTCTCCGAGTACACCGTCTATCATCCGCTGGTGCAGGAACTGTGGGGTGGCGATGACGCTTTGCCCGACCACATCGTGACCGCACACGATATCGACCCCTACTTCCGCGTCCGGATGCAGGGTGTGATCCAACGCTGGGTCGACTCGTCGATCTCGTCGACCGTCAACCTCCCGACTGATGTCTCGGTGGAAACGGTGGCAGACATCTATATCGCTGCGTACCGAGCGGGGCTGAAGGGGATCACCGTGTACCGCGAGGGCAGTCGTGAGGGGATCCTCGTCACCGAGACGACCGCAGAACCCAGCGCGGAGGACCTCAAGCCCGCCAAGCCGCGGCCACGACCGGCAATCACCCACGGTGTGACCGAGCGCATCCGCACTGGCGACGGAAACCTCTATATCACGATCAACGAGGACGAATCCGGCCTAGCGGAGGTCTTTGCCTCGTTGGGTAAGGCGGGGGGGACGGCAGCCGTGCAATCGGAAGCGATGTGCAGGCTGATCTCGCTTTGTCTGCGGTCGGGCCTCGATCCGTCGGCGATCGTCAAGCAGCTCAAAGGGATCTCCGGACCCAACCCGGTATGGGACAACGGCGAGTTGATCCTTTCGGCACCCGACGCGATCGGGCGCGCGCTGGAGCGTTACTTGGAGCGCAGCGGGCGTGGTACGAATGGCAACGGGAACGGCCACGCGACGGCAAACTCGGTCGCTCGCGCGGCGGCGGAGAACGACGAATTCCGCGGACCAGGGGCGATGGCCGCCAGGCCGATGTCGACCTGCCCGGATTGCGGTGGTCCGGTGACACACGAGAACGCCTGCCTGGTTTGCAAGCACTGCGGGTGGAGCAAGTGCTAACCCGCTAGGCCGCCCACCACGGCGGCAGAACCGCTGTTATGGGGGCGATTAGGATGGGGTCGCCCCCTTGAGCGGGGTCGAGTGGCAGAGGAAGTCGACCGGCTCGGCCCCGCTCCTTGGTTCCCTTTCGCGTCACTTATCGGTTCAACGGCACAGAAGTTGCTGGTCTTTTAACAGTATGAAGGGTGATTTGCACAAGACACGCTGGAGTCGGTTCTCAATCCGCATGCAGGTGCCGAGCTCAATGGGCGTGTTCATGCTCGCAGCCGGCGACGGCAACAGCCCCGAGCCAGTGCTTCTCGTCGGCAGCGCCAGGAACTTGCGCCGTAAGCTGCTGCAACTCTTCGAGCTCGAGGAGCTGCGTGGTGTCAGCGCCAAGTTTGTACATTGGGTCGGCGGACTGTCGATAGAGCAGGCGCGCCTGGCGGAGCGGCAGTTCATCCGCCGTTATGACCCCCCGCTGAACCTCTCCGAACCCTCCCGTTACATGGACATCCTGGCCGGTTAACCGGCCGCGCTAAGAGTCTCGATCGCTGGCCGCAGACCCCGCGAGGGCTTACTGTGCCATCAATGGACGTGACGCTCGCAGTCTGCTGCGACGCGGCCAACGTGAGCCGCGAGGGAAAACTCAATCTGCTCGGGATCTTCAACTCGATCCACGCGTCGGAGTTCCCGTGTACCCACCCCCACCTGGCCCTGGTGCTCAGAGTCGAGGCCCATATAGGTGAGGAAGGCGTGTACCCACTCGAGATCAAGCTCGCTGACGAGGACGGTCAGGAAGTCTTCAAGGTGAACGGTCAGCTATCGCTCCGCGGGGCGAAACCCGGCCGTCCCATGACCGCCCAGACGATCATGGACATCAACAACTTCCAGCTTCCGCACGCGGGCACGTATTCGTTCGAGGTGTTTGTCAACAATCGGCACCTGCGCTCGGTTCCAGTGCACGCGCTGACCAACGACACCGAGTAGCGCGGGTGGGCCGGGGGCGAAAGACGATCGGCGGGATCCTCGCCGCCGCAGCCGCAGCCGCCACCGCCCGCGCAGCTATCGCCCGGTCGCCGGACCCGCCGCCGCCACCACCCGGTTGGCCGGATCGTTACGGCTGGCGGCACGCCGAGATTTTTCACACCACGCGGGGCGATGGTGCCCCAGCATTGCTGCTCCACGATCTGTACACCGGCGCGTCTGGACTGGAGATGGTGCCACTCGGCGACCACCTCGAAGAGCAGTTCACCATCTACACCGTCGACCTGCCGGGATTCGGCCGTTCGGGCCGGCCGTCGATGCGCTACGGTCCGGATTTCTTTTTCGACGCGATCGTAGAGTTTGTGCGTCACGTCATCGACCAACCCACACTCCTGATCGGCTGTGGCCTGTCGGCTGCGTACGCGATCGAGGCGGCGGTGCGGCTCGGGAATCTCGTCTCGGGCGTCGTCATGCTGGCACCACCCGAAGCCGAGGGTCCCGAACTGCTCGAGGCGCCCACATGGCGCCCCTTGGTCTACCAAGGTCTTCGTTCGCCGCTCGGGGCGGCGTATCACTGGTGGCATGCCAGCCCGGCGTGGCGAAAGGCGTCACTCCGCGGGACGCTGACGGCGGAGCCGTCCGATCTTGACACCCGGGCGGAGCAGCTCTCCCGATCAGCTCGGCAGCCCGGGGGCCGCTGGGCAATCTGGTCGCTGTGGAGCGGCGATCTCGCGTGGGATGCGCGACCGGCGCTGGCTCGGCTCGGCGCGCCCACGCTCGTTCTCTGGGGCTCCGAAGCGCGCGCCAACCCGCTCGCGCCCGAGCACTATCACGCCGTGCGCCCAGATATCACCCAGCAGGTCGTCCCGAGCACCGCTCGGTGGCCGCACGTGGATGCACCGGACACGGTCGCCGCTGAGATCCACCGTTGGTGGACAGCGGAGGGACCTGGGGGCACGCCATGAGCGACTACCGGGGGCCGAGGCCGTGGCTCAGCATCGCTTGGCTGGACGGCGCGATCGCCCTCACCATCCCGTCGCTCGTCTTCCGGCTGACCGATGTACACGCCACTGCGCCGATCGAGGCGCTCGTCTTTGGGGCTGGGATCCTCGGTGCGGCGTTCCTGCTCTCGTGGGCCGCCGAGGTCGTGCAAATGGAAATCAGCCGGGCACTGGCGCTCGCCATCCTCGCGCTGATCGCCATTCTCCCCGAGTACGCGGTCGACCTCTACTTCGCCTGGCGAGCGGCCGACGATCCGATATACGGCCACTACGCAGCGGCCAACATGACCGGCGCCAACCGGCTCCTCGTCGGCCTCGGCTGGCCGCTCGTCGTGTGGATCTTCTGGTCCCGCTGGCGGAAGCGCGAGATCAAACTGGCTCCGAGCGACCAGATCGCGGTCTGGTTTCTGGCTATGGCCACCCTGTACGCCTTCGTGATTGCGGCTGTGGGCTCGTTCTGGTGGCTCGACACCGTGGTGTTGATCAGTCTCTTCGCTTGGTACCTGTACCGAACCGGCGCACTCGGCGCCGAAGAGCCGGATTTGGTCGGACCGGCCTTGATGCTAAGCCGGCTGCCGCGTGTCTGGAGATTGTGTTGCAACGCGGGTCTGTTCGCGTTCTCCGGGCTGATCATCTTTCTGGCCGCAGAGCCGTTTGCCGAGGCGTTGATCGACACCGGGCACCAATTCGGGATCGACGAATTTCTGCTCGTCCAGTGGATAGCACCGCTCGCGTCCGAGGCGCCCGAGTTCATCATCGCCGCGATCTGGACCGTGCGTGGCCACGCGACGATGGCGCTCTCGGCGCTGATCTCGTCCAAGGTCAATCAGTGGACGCTACTGATCGGCACGATCTCGATCGTTTATTCGATCTCAGCCGGGCGCATCCAGGCCTTGCCACTCGACCTCCAGCAGCAGCACGAGATCTTCCTGACCGCGGCCCAATCTCTGTTCGCGGCGGTGATGCTCTCCGACCGCCGGCTCAACTGGTGGCAGGCGCTGTTGCTGTTCCTCCCCTTCGCGACCCAGTTGATCATCCCAGCGCTACGGATGGAGATCGCGGTCGTTTACCTGGTGTTCACAATGATCTGGGGGATTCACTACCGCCATCACTTGGCGGCGATCCTCCGGAGCGGTCCGAAGGGGTTGGGTAACAAGACCTAGCTGCGGTAGCGATTTGTGATCGGCATGCGGCGGTCCTTGCCGAACGCGCGGGTGGTGATCTTGATACCTGGTGGCGCTTGCCGTCGCTTGTACTCGTTGCGGTCGACCGCATCCACGACCCAGCGTACGGTTTCCTCGGCGTGACCGAGCGCCACGATCTCCTGGGTCCCCAAGTCACGCTCGATGTACGCCTCGAGAATCCGGTCCAACTCGTCGTATGGCGGCAGCGTGTCTTGATCCAACTGATCGGGCTTGAGCTCGGCGGTCGGTGCCCGGTCGATAACCGCCTGCGGGATCAGCTCCCGCCCAGATTCGCGGTTGATCTCGCTCGCCACCGCGTAAACATCGCTCTTATAGAGATCCTTGAGGACCGCAAACCCGCCCACCATGTCCCCATACAGCGTGCAGTAACCGACCGACAGCTCGCTCTTGTTGCCAGGTGCGAGCACGAGCCACCCACGCTTGTTGGAAAGCGCCATCAACAAGTTGCCGCGGATCCGCGCCTGCAGGTTCTCCTCGGTCGCATCGGCCGGGGTTCCATCGAAGCTGGGCGCGAGTGCCTTTAGGAACGCCTCGAACATGGAATCGATCGCGATCTCGTCAAAAGCGATACCAAGGTTACGACACAATTCCTCGGCGCCGGCGCGGCTCTCCTGGCTCGAGTACGAGGATGGCATGTAGTAGGCGTGGACCCGCTCGGGGCCCAACGCTCGCGCAGCGATCGCAGCAGTCACCGCCGAGTCGATGCCACCGGATACGCCGATAACTGCATCTCGAAATCCGTTCTTGGTGAAGTAGTCGCCTACCCCGAGCGTCACCGCTGCCAGGATCTCCTGGGGCCGAGAGAGAAGCTCGGCTACCGTCGGGCTGACCGGGTCACGCTTCACTGAGCGCCTTGGGCCCAGATCAATACACACGATCGGAGCGTGTCCCTCCCCCTCGTCGCGGAACTTCCGCCGCCGTGGATCGTGAAGCCGCTCGTGAAACACGCGCTCAAGCTGGAGGTCGATGACGATCAAGTCCTCCTCGAAGGCGCTACCACGAGCCATGAGATCCCCGTCCTCGTCGGCGACCAGCGACTGACCGTCAAAGATCAGCTCGTCCTGGCCGCCCACCAGATTGCAGTACGCCACCACGATGGCGTTGTCCTCGGCGCGGGTGGTCAACATTCGTTCCCGGTCGTGACCCTTACCGGCGTGATACGGCGACGCCGAAAGGTTGATCGCAAGCTGGGCGTGCCCGACCTGTGCCTGTGATGTCAGCGGCTCGCCTGGGTACCAGATATCCTCGCAGATGTTGACCCCGAATCTGACTTCGCCCAGCTGATACACCGGAATCGTATCCCCGCGCCGGAAGTAGCGGTTTTCGTCGAACACACCGTAGTTGGGGAGATACCGTTTGCGATAGACGTGGCGCACTGCACCGTCCCGGATGACGGCTGCCGCGTTGTAGACATCCGCCTCTCGATCCGGGAACCCGACCAACACGACGATATCTCCGACGTTCTTGGCGAACTCTTCGAGCGTCTCGCGCACAGCCGTCAAGAACGATGGCTTGAGCAACAAATCCTCTGGCGGATAGCCGCTGATCGCGAGCTCGGGAAAAACGACCACATCCGGCTTGTGGGCTCGGGCCTCGTCGAGCCAGCGCCGTAGAAGAGTCAGATTGCCCTCCAGGTCCCCCACAGCGGCGTTGATCTGCGCCAGTGCGATTCGAAATGGCACCATGATGAGAAATTTAGTGCACAAGCCGGGTCTGGACCGTTTGACGCCCCTCCGACTGGTACTAGAATGGCGTCATGTCAGAGCCGTATCGACAACACTGGACCCACCCGGGCCCGTTCGAGACCGAGTCCCGCGCGACCATCCAGTCGCCGGTCACCGCCTACGAAACGTGGGGACGGCGCGGGAGCGGCAACGCCCTGCTGCTGACGACCGGGCTCTCGCCAAGCGCGCACGCGGCCAGCCACGGCCCCGAGGACGAGCCCGGCTGGTGGGAAGCGATGGTCGGACCGGGGAAGGCGATCGACACGGAGCGCTGGTTTGTCGTCTGTGCCAATGTTCTCGGTGGTTGCTTCGGGTCGACCGGCCCGGCGTCGATCAACCCCGACACCGGCGAACGCTATCGGCTCGATTTCCCGATCATCACGCTGCGTGACATCGCGGGCCTCCAGCATTCGCTCCTCGAGCATCTCGGCGTTGATCGTCTACGGGCGGTCGTCGGATCGTCGATGGGCGGCATGGTGGCGCTCGAGTACGCGACGATGTTCCCGGACGCCGTCGACCGCTTGATCGCCGTCAGCGCCTCCGGCATGACCCATCCGTACGCCATCGCGCTGCGACGAGTTCAGCGCCGAGCGGTGATGCTCGATCCCGCCTGGCGCGGTGGTGATTACTACGATCATGGTCAGCCCTCAGCCGGCCTGTCACTGGCCCGGGAGATCGGCACCATCTCGTACCGGTCGGATCTCGAATGGACGCACCGCTTCGGACGCAGTTGGCGGGATGGCAAGCTGTTCTCCTTTGACGGTCGGTTCGATATCGAGTCGTATCTCCAACACCAGGGCGAGAAGTACCCGCAGAGCTACGACGCCAACTCGTACCTGTACCTGTCCCGGGCGATGGACCTCCACGATCTGAGTCGCAGGCGCGGGAGCCTCGCAGAGGCGGTCGCACGGATCACCGCTGCCGCGCTGATCATCGGCGTCGAAACGGACGTTCTGATCCCACCGTTCGAGATCGAAGAGCTCGCCGAGGCGTTCGTCGACGCCGACCGACCCGCCGACGTGCGCATGATCGATGTCGACACCGGTCACGACTCGTTCCTTCTCCACCCCGAAATGTTCGGCCCTCCGATCCACACCCACCTGGGGGAATGACCCCGGCGCTTCCGCGGTCCAAGACAATCGAAAACCAGCTTGAAACCAACCGACGTCGGCGTGCGTAGGGGTTGACAGGAACCAGTGATAACCATTGAAAGGAGATACCCAATGCGTGCCATCCATTCTTTTCTAGCCGCGACGTTCTACAGCGCCTCGATCATCGCCCTGCTGGCGATGACGACGCCCCCGACGAGTCCCGCGGCCCGACCCACGGCCGAGCTCGGGCCAGTCACGGTCATCGCGGTCGAGGCGCCGGCGACGGTGGCCGACAGCGACGGAGCCCAGCGGGCCAGAGAGATCAGCTAGGGCTTCCAACCAAATGCGAACTCGCGATATCCAAAGGGCCAGGAAGGCGATGAACCGATTCGAAAGGAGATACACAATGCGCACGACTATCACGTTACTGGCGGCGGCGTTCTACGTGCTCTCGATCTCGACCTTGCTGGCGATGACGTTTTCGTCCCCGTCGAACGCGAGCGCAGAGCTCGGCCCGATCACGGTGATCGGCGTAGAGTCACAGCCGACCGTGGTCGACAGCGAGGAGATCCGGCTCCGGCTGGAAATGAGCTAGGCCACAACTCACGCTGGCAGCGACGGGCGGTTTGGTCGGTTATCCATGGCCAAGCCGCCGTCTTGCGTTTGCAACCCATCTCCGTGCATAGCGCCCAACCGTTCGCGTATAATTTCCAAACTCATGCCGTTCGCGACGACCACCAACTGAAGCCATCAACGACCGGGCTGCCCCTTTCGCAGCACTCGTGGCGGGTGCTCTCACACTCGTTGTTGTCAGTGTTGCGATGCGGGCCGGAACAGAACCGTTTGCAACGTGGTATTACCCGTTAGCGTGGTTCCCCACGCTGCTCATGCTGGATGCGGTCGCCGCTCTCAGGGGTGGCGGCCGCCTCTTCTTTGTGACCCGGCCCAACGCCATCCTCTCGATGTTGGCGTGGTCGGTGCCCTTCTGGCTCTTCTTCGAGCTGCTCAACTTTAGACTCGAGAACTGGTACTACGTCTTCCTGCCCAACGACCCGGTGGCGCGGTGGGCGGGCATCGGGCTTTCGTTCGCCACCGTTCTGCCAGCAATCTTCCTAGCTGAGCGGGCGCTCGGCGGATCCGAAAACACGAGCGACGCGCAACCCAGCTGCGCCCTCAAACCCACTTGGCTACACGTGATCCAGGTGATCGGCCTGGCGGCGCTGCTGGCGCCGATGATCTGGCCCACTTTCCTGTTCCCGCTCGTCTGGGCAGGCGGTCTGTTGCTGGTCGACCCCTGGGTGTACCGGCGTGATCCCGGGCGGTCGTTGCTGGCCGATCTGGAGCATCGCCAGCCGGGCCGCGCCCTGCGCCTGGTTGTCGGCGGAATGATGATCGGACTCCTGTGGGAGCTCTACAACGTCAACGCGCGCGGAAAATGGATCTACACCGTTCCCGGACTCGAGGAACTCAAGCTGTTCGAGATGCCGCTGTTGGGGTTCTTTGGCTTCCCGGTGTTCGCGCTCGAGGGATTCGCGGTGTATCAAGCGTTGGTGGTCAGCGGGCTTGCGGCGCCCGATCGCGGTCGGACCAGACCGGCGTCTCACGCCATCCGCGGGCTGGCAGTTATCCTCGCGATCGTGTTCTCGGGGCTCGTTTTGTTAGGCATGGAGCGGCACACGATCTCGTCGATGACGCCGCGGCTGGCCGATTTCCAGGGCGTTTCGTCGTCCGCGCTCGAACATGCCGGATACGACCTGTTTGGCCTGGCTGAGTCGGATGCGACATCGGTGGGGGCTCGAACCGGTCTTTCCGACGACACCGCTCGCGTCTGGATCGATCGCGCTCAGTTGACTGTTCTGCGAGGGATAGGAAGCGAGAACGCGAAGCGACTGGAAGCGGCCGGGATGTCTACGATCACCGAGCTGGCAGCCGCTGATCCCGACCGGTTAGTCGAACGATTGCGCCGAGAATCCGTTGGACCGGTGTACGCAGGGCGGGTTCGCGTCTGGGTCCGTGCCGCCCAGGACGCAGTCGGTGCCACACCGTAGCACTTACCCGCCTCGCTGGCTGAAACCCGCGTATCGGGATTACCGTACTGCCTACCGCCCATGCGTTTTCTTCATGCGATACTCTTTGTCGCGCTCTCCACAGGAGCAGCGCAGGCACAAATCCTCGACGGCTCGCTCTCGGGGCTGGCGTTTGGAGATGGCGTCGAGATCGCGCGTGCGACACTCGGGCCTGATTGCCGATCGATCAACGCATTCGATCTCAGCGCGCCGCGCCTCCCGCTCGCTGCGGAGCGCGAATCGGAACTCATCTGTTGGAGCTACGTGAGTCCGGGTGGCTTGAACCTCGACACGCTCGTACTGCGCTTCGCCGATGGCGGGTTGGCTATGGTCGAGGCTCGGGGTGAGAACGTAACTGCGTTGCTGAACCCCGAAGAAGAAACGATGGAGTACGCCGGTTACGTCGGGTACATGGGACCGGACGAGGCGGTCGTGATCGATGGCGAAGTGGCGTGGGTCGTACGTACCAACGACATGCACTCGCATCCGTTCCTCGGATCTACGCCGATCGTCACAGAGGAGGGTTTACCGGCTGCATCAGCAACTGCCCACAAGCCGCCCGACCTCGTCTTTGGCGCTTCGCTCGATGAGATCCGTGAAACCTTCGTGCCCCAATGCGCGCGGGCGGTCGAGCGAGAGATCTCGCCTCCCGGCCTCCCGAATCAACCCGACGTACAGGTTCAGATCGACTGCCTTGGGTTCCCTTATGCCGGGTTCCCACGCAAGGTCGAGGCGGTGTTTGCAGATGGGGAGCTGGCGCTGGTCTGGGTCTTGACCGGCAAGCAGGAGGAACCGCGTATCAGGAGTGCGCTAATCGCGGCGTACGGCGAGCCGGTACGCGTCGATGATGACTCCGAGATGTTTGGCGATGGCAGCGTCGTCCTGCGCAAAGACAAACCCGAAGTCTTGTTTCTGTCAACCGAGTTGATCGCCGCCTTCACCGGCCAGGAGACCGAGTAGCGAAGCTCCTAGCGCGAGGAATGATGACGCGCAGGATCATGCTCCCCTGCGTAGCCTCGTAGCTCATCGTAACGCTCGATCTGCTGCGGTGTCAGAACGTCACGGGTGGTCAGATGAGCAGCCAAGTGGGTGGCGCGGAGCCGGCCTTGGAGTTCGGCGATCGTCGCGGTTTGGCGCTGCAGCTGATCGTCGTCGATCGTCCCACTCACAAACGCCACGTCCAGCTCGCGTTCAGCGGCAACGATTTCAACACCCAGGTCGCGGGCATTTCCGCGCATCGCCTCAAAAATCTGTTCCACTCGTCCCTTCTGTTCCACCGAAAGTTCTAGATCATCCGAAAGCTCGAGGACGTGCTTGGGACCCGGGTAGTGGTTGAGCTCTGCGGCCAGCGCGTACCGCATTCCGTCGCCGTTCTGGTAGGCAGCGATCTCGTCCGATCCGAGCGCCTTGATCTCGCGCGTTTCGAACCCCACATACGGGGAAACACCCTCCGGCTCCTGAGCCCAAACCGGGGTCCCGATCAGCAGGGCGATAAGCAACCAGCGCGCGCTCACGCCGACGACCCACATTCTTCCCTGCTCAGCGGACTCGACTCGTCTTCGACCGATCCCAGGGGCGGAAAACGCGACTTAAAAGTAAACGCTTCGGGAGATGGACCCCGTGACCAAAGCAACTCGAACTTCTGCTCCGCTTCGCGAACGGTCGGGCTGTGCCCCGCCGGCACCCACCACAAGACAACGAAGGGCTTGTCGAATCGTTCGAACCACTGTTTGCGGTCCCGCAACGGAACCTGGTGGTCGCTGCGGTAGACGTAGCTGTGCAGATCTTCGACAGACTCCCATACGGACATGTTGAACAGCAGTGTGTCGTCATCGAAGACCTGCACCGCGGTAGCATCACCCTCGTCGGTTTGCAGCCGCCAAACGAATCCCGGACTATTATCGGCAACTGAGTTGATGTAATCGAGTTGAGCCACGAACCCCGCCATCACCGGGCTGTCGATGGGTCCGCGCATACGACCGAGGTTGGCTTGCGCTAGGTGGAACACGGGTTTCGACATGGCGATGCTCCTTTGAGTCAGGCGGGGAAGTCGAGCTGACTGACCGCCTGAACCCCTTCGATTGCTGAAAGCGCGTCCAGAGTACCAACTGATGCCGGGCTGTCGAGGTTGATAAACGCGAGCGCGGTCTCACCCGGAGCGGTGCGACCCAGACGCCACTCGGCGATGTTGACCTGGGCTTCCCCGAGGAGTGTCCCAACCTTCCCAATGACACCCGGTACGTCACGATTCCAGACCAGCAAGACCATACCCACCGGCGGCGCGTCCAAGTGGTACCCGTCGATTTCGACCGCTCGCGGGTGGGAATGAAATAACGTTCCGGCTACTGATCGTTCGCCGACATCCGTCTCCACGCGGCACCCGAGGAGGTTGCTGTACTCGGCGGCCGAAGCGCGTCGACTGCGAGAGACTTCGATTCCTCTATCCGCGGCCAGATGGGGCGCGTTGATATAGTTGACCGACCCCGCCGAGATAGGCGCCAGGAGCCCCTTGAGGAGGGCTGTCGAGAGCGGCTGCGCGTGGGGCGCGACCTCGTTCCCCCGGGCCTCGACTTCGACCCGCTGTAGGCGACCGTCGGCGAGCTTGCCGACGAGCCGTCCCAAGCGCTCAGCCAGATCGAGCCACGGCCGGAGTTCGCTCCATCCGCCGGTGTCGACGAACGGAAGGTTGACCGCGTTGCGGTACTCTTCGTCACGGAGCGCGGCCAAAACCTGGTCGACGATCTGAACAGAAACGTCGCGCTGAGCTTCCTCGGTCGCGGCGCCGAGGTGTGGTGTCAACACCACGTCGTCACGACCGAGCAGCGGACTCCCGACCGGTGGCTCGCTGACAAAGACGTCTATCGCAGCGCCAGCTAGCTGACCGCTGTCGAGCGCAGCGGCGAGAGCTGTTTCGTCGATCAACTCACCCCGCGCGCAATTGATCAACCGCGCGCCACGCTTTACCAGCGCCAACTCGCGTGCGCCAAGCAAGCCTTGCGTTTCAGGCGTTAGCGGCGCGTGCAGCGAGACGAAGTCCGACTCGGGCAGCAGTTGGTCCAGCTCGAGCAGCTCGACGTTTAGCTCTTGCGCCGCATCGATCGCCAGATACGGATCGTACCCCAGCACGTGCATCCCAAAAGCATTCGCACGCTGCGCGACGAGACGGCCAACCCGACCCAACCCGACGACCCCGATCGTCTTGCCGGCAAGCTGGGTGCCGGTATACTGGCCACGATCCCATCCCCCGCTTTGCACGTTCGCGTTGGCCCCCGGGACGTTGCGACACAACGCTAACAGCAGCGCAAACGTGTGCTCAGCGGTGGCGGTCGCGTTGGCGCCTGGCGTGTTCATGACGAGCACGCCGCGGCGACTGGCATGGTCGATATCGACGTTGTCGAGACCGACGCCGGCGCGACCGACAACCCGCAGCTTCTGCCCTCGATCGATCACCTCGGCATCAACCTGCGTCGAGCTGCGAACGATCATCGCCTGACACTCGGGGAGGACCTCGAGCATCGCGCTGCGGTCCATCGGCGCTTTGGCAACTACGTCCGCGTCACCCGCCGACTCCAACTGCTCGAGACCCGCGTCCGAGAGCGGGTCAGCTACGAGAATGCGGAACTTGTCTTGGCTCAAGTCTCGAGAAAGGCGTCGATCGCAGCGGTCAAGGTCTCGATCTCAGACACGGTGTGGTCACCCATGTGGCCGATCCGGAATGTTCGGTCCCGGAGTTTCGCGTACCCGTTCGACACGATCATATCCACGTGCTCGGTTAAGTATCGGTTCATTGCCTCGATATCAATCGAACGCGTGTTGACGACCGCCGTGACGGTGTCGGATCGGTACGGTTCGGGTGCCAGAATGTCGAACCGCTCGAGTGACCATTGACGCACGTGATCAGCCATCGCGGCGTGCCGATCGAACCGCGCTACCAGACCTTCATCCAGAATCCTATCGAGTTGGTGATCGAGCGCGTAAAGCAGTGTGATCGCGGGCGTTGTCGGGGTCTGCCACTTCTCGAGATACCGCTGGAAGACGAGCCAATCAAAGTACCATCCCCGATCGGGAATTGTAGCCGCGCGCGTGTGGGCGCGATCTGAAACGGCAACAAACGACAGGCCCGGAGGCAGCGCCAAACACTTTTGACCGCCGGTCAGACACACGTCGAGTCCCCAGCCATCGACCGGCACGTCGATCCCACCCATCGAAGACACGGTATCGACCAACACGAGTGCTTCTGGTGCCTTCTCGCGTACCGTCTCGGCGATGTCGCCAACCGGATTGGTGACCCCGGTCGAAGTCTCGTTGTGGACGACCGTCACCGCGTCGTAATCGGCCCGATCAAGGGCGTCGGCGACGCGGTCCGGGGTAATCGCTTTGCCCCATTCGACCTCGAGTACGTCACGCGGCTTGCCATTGGCCTCGACCACCTCCGCCCAGCGAGCGCTGAACGCTCCGTTTACACAACACAGCGCGCGGCGGTCGATCGAGCTGCGCGCAGCGGCTTCGAACAAGCCGGTCGCCGACGAAGTCGAGATGTACACGTTGTTGGTTGTCTGGAAGACCTCCTGTAATCGCGGTTGGATCGATTCCAGCAATGCGGAAATCTCGGGACCGCGATGACCGATCAGCCGCCTCGCCTGCGCGGCTAAGATGCCGGGGTGCACTTCGGTAGGTCCGGGCAGAAAAAGGCGCGCGGGTCGGGGTTCCATGGGGTCGATTATCGACCGACCGGAGGGCGTGGGCAACCACCGGTGGCGTCGCCGGTCTCGATCCACGTCAGACCGCGGGCCCAGACTTCGGAGTGACCACTGGTCTCTAGCTTGGGGTGACCCGCGCGTCCCACGATCATCGGCACGACTGGGGCCAAGCTGCGACAGTTGATCCACGCATCGGCAACAACGCGGACCGCGGGCTGAGATTTAACGCCACCGTAGCCAATCAGACACCGGACCTCGGAGCGAGCCTCGGCGTCGGTGGCCCCATCGCCAACGAGAACGACCGGTTCTCCGGCCCTGAGCCGGCCGATGACCGTCGATTTTCCGCCCGCATGCGCCAATGGGTTGGCGGCAGTTTCTGCCCACCGATCATCCGCGTCCCAGCGAATCGGCACCGCGACCACGTGGTCCGCGTCTACACCGAGCCAGACCGCGAACGGAACCACTGCATCTGCCAGCCCGCCGCTCACCACCCAAACCGGATACCCACACGCTTGCAGCGCCGCGATCACTTCAGCGGCGTCCTCGATTACGTTCTCGACGTACGCTTCGGCCAACGCCGCCAGGTCGGCCGGTGTCGGATCAACTCGCCGGAGTCGTTCGGCGTACACCTCCTCGAGGGCGAGGTTACCGGCTACCGCGCCAGCCGTGAGGCCAATCACCTCGGCGCCAACGCCGTTGCGCTCAGCCAGCCAATCGATGCCTTCGACCGACGACAGCGTCGCGTCGCAGTCGAAAACGACGATCAGCGGATCGGCTAGTTGCTGGTCCGAGATTCGATCCCCCCGTGGAGGTTCATTCCGCAATCACGATCTCAGAGGTCAGCGTACGATGAACCGGGCATCGACCGGCGATCTCCCGCAACCGCTGACGCTGGCCATCCGACAGCGACCCCTGAAACTCGATGTCGACCTCGATCCTGTCGACCAAACCCTCCACGGTCTCGCAATCGGCGCAATCCTCGGCATGCATTCGGTCGTGCGCAAGACGGGCGATCGTTCCCGTCAGCGGCCAACTTTTACGATCCGCGTAGAAACGGGCGGTGATCGTCATGCAAGCGCCGAGCGCTGACAGCAGGAGCTCGTACGGGTTGGGACCCGTATCTGTGCCACCCACGTCGACCGGCTCATCGCCCGCTAGTCGATGCGATGCGGTCTCGATCTCGACGGCGTACCCCGAACGCCCACCCCGCACCTCGACCGTTCCCTTGGGAACACGACCGGTGCGTTGATCCGAGGCCTCGGCGATCAGATA
>JBDHED010000019.1:0-22973 GCA_039591175.1 Gemmatimonadota bacterium
GGGGTGACGCGGGACCGTCACACGGCGACCGCCGACTGGAACGGTCGCAAGTTCACGCTGGTCGACACCGGCGGCCTGGTCCCCGAGAGCCAGGAGGGGATGGAGCGCGAAGTCAACGCTCAGATCCAGGCCGCAATCGAAGAAGCCGATGTGTGTTTGCTGGTGGTCGACGTGCAGGCGGGCATCGCGGCGACCGATCGCGACGCGGCGATCATGCTCCGCGAGAGCGGGCGACCGGCGATCCTGGCCGTCAACAAGATCGACAGCACGCGCCAGCACGACCTCGTGTACGAGTTTTTCGAGCTCGGCATGGGTGACCCTCGTGCGGTCTCGGCCCTATCTGGGATGGGCTCGGGCGATTTGTTGGATGCGATCGTTGATGCGTTGCCGCCCAAGTCCGGTGATGAGAGGCTCGATCCCGACGAAATCGCAATCGCCGTTTTGGGGAAGCCCAACGTCGGCAAGTCGTCGTTTCTCAATCGGCTGCTCGGTGAAGAGCGGTTCATCGTGTCGCCGATGGCGGGTACCACGCGCGACGCGATCGACACGACGATGAAGTACGACGGACGGCAGATCCGGTTGGTCGACACTGCCGGGATCCGTCGTCATGCGGCGCTCGAGATAGGTCTCGAGTACTACACGTACCTGCGTGCGGTGCGGAGTCTGAACCGGGTGCAGGTGGCGATCGTCATGCTCGACGCCACCGACACGTTGTCGCGCCAGGACATGCGCATCTTGAACCTTGTCGAGGAGCGACGCCGGGGCATCGTCGTGTGCGTCAACAAGTGGGATCTGGTCGAGAAGGACGAGCGCACCGCCAGTGAGTACGAGAAGGCGTTTTGCGAGCAGGCGCCGCGGTTGGCGTACGCGCCGATAGTGACGTTAAGCGCGCTGACCGGGCAGCGGGTCCGCCGGACCCTCGATGAAGCGATCCGCGTGGCCGACGAATGGCACAAGAAGATCCCCACCCCAGACCTCAATCGCGTGCTGCATGCGGCGACGTCGAGGGTGCAACCGCCGCAGTCCAAGGGCCGTCGCCCGGGCCGCGTGGTTCGAATCCTGTACGGTCATCAGGTCGAGACCGGGCCGCCGCTGATCCTGTTCTATTCGAACGATCCGGCGGCGATTCCAGAACACTATCGGCGCTACATCGAGCACCAAGTCCGAGACGCGTTCGGCTTTATCGGCGTGCCGCTGAAGATCTTTTTCCGGAAGGCGACATCGCGGGCTCGCGCCAGAGTCGGTGCTAGCACCGACGACGAGACGAGATGAGCGCCGTCGGGGGGATTGCATTGGCGTATCTGGCGGGCTCGTTCCCGACCGCGTTCCTGGCCGGCCGGGTGCGTGGTGTCGACCTGTCGAAGGTCGGCAGCGGTAATTACGGCGCGACAAACGTCTATCGCAATCTCGGCGTAGGGCCGGCGTTGGTCGTTCTGGTGGTCGATGTGGCCAAAGGTTTTCTACCGGTCTGGTTCTTACCGCGGTGGTTTGCTGGTGGGATCGAGCCCAGCACCTTCGCCGTGCTGGTCGGTGTGGCTGCGGTGGTCGGGCATGTGTTCTCGATCTTTCTGGCGTTCAAGGGGGGTAAAGGGATCGGCACCGCCGCGGGCGTGTTCTTGGCGCTGGCCCCGCTGGCGGCTGGGTTGGCGGCGGTGGCTTGGATCACCGTGGTCGGGTGGCGCCGAATCGTTTCGTTGGCGTCGCTGTGTGCAGCGCTTGTTTTGTTGATCGCGGTGTGGATCCTGTACGCAGAAGGGTTACCAGCGAACTGGCCGTTACTGACGTTGACCACGTTGCTAGCCGTGTTCGTCTTCTGGACCCATCGCGAGAACATCGGACGATTGAAGCGCGGGGAAGAGAAACAGATCCGATCCAGCGGTCAAACCGGAGCCGGGGCGGCGTGAGCGATCGGCGGACGGTCGCCGTGGTCGGTGCCGGCTCGTGGGGAACGGCGCTGGCGGATCTCTTGGCGCGGAACGGTCATGGCGTCCGGCTGTGGGCACGCGATCCGGACCTGGTGGCAGCGATCCGCGATACCGGTTGCAACCCGCGGTACCTGTCGGAACACGAGTTGAGCTCGGACATCGAGCCGACAAATGATCTGGAGCTTACGGTGGGTGGCGCCGAGCTGATCGTGTCGGCGATGCCAAGCCACGCCGTGCGCGAGGTCATGACCCAAGCGGCTCCGCACATCGCCGACCACGCGATCATCGTCTCGACTTCGAAGGGGATCGAGAACGAGACGCTGAAGAGGATGACCGAAGTGTTGGGCGAGGTCCTGGGGTCAGGACCCGCGGCCCGCGTGTCGGTCTTGTCGGGGCCGTCGTTCGCCGAGGAGGTGTGTCGGGGTTACCCGACCGCGGTGACGCTGGCGGCTGACGACCCGGTGGTGGCCGAGACGGCGTGTGAGGCGTTCGCCGGTCCACGCTTTCGAGTCTACACGTCCGGTGACGTGATCGGGGTGGAGCTGGGCGGAGCGGTCAAGAACATCGTCGCCATCGCAACCGGAATCGCGGACGGTCTCGAGTACGGTCACAACGCCCGCGCGGCACTCATCACGCGCGGTCTGGCCGAGATCTCACGGCTTGGAATGTCGCTGGGTGGCGAGCGTTTGACGTTTATGGGGTTAGCCGGTCTGGGCGACCTGGTGCTGACGTGCACCGGCGAGCTGTCTCGCAACCGGACGGTCGGTGTGCGCCTCGGTCGCGGTGAGACGCTGGAGGAGATCCTGGCTGACATGCGAATGGTCGCCGAAGGGGTACGCACGACGCGGTCGGTGCACGACCTGGCGTTGCGCGCCGAGGTCCAGATGCCGATCGCGAATCACGTCTACGAAATGTTGTACGAGGCCAAGAGCCCACCCGTCGTGGTCGAGGAGCTCATGGCGAGAGAACTGAAGCCCGAGTTCGAGCGGAGGTAAACATGGCGTTGAACCCGATTGCAAAGAAGGAGTACTACTCGATCGGGGAGGTGTGCGAGATCACCGGTCTAAAACCACACGTCCTGCGGTACTGGGAAACCCAGTTCAAAGGTCTGGCGCCGGTTAAGAACCGGGCCGGCAACCGCGCCTATCGCAAGCGCGAGATCGAGATGGTGCAGCTCGTCAAGGAGCTGCTGTACGACAAGAAGTACACCATCGAGGGTGCGCGTCAGCGGTTGGCGGAGATGCGCAAGGGCAGCGGTCAGCTATCGGTCGAGCTCGAAGAGGCGCGCGTCAAGGATACCTTCGAGACGCTGGCTCGCGATCTCGGGAAGCTCGTGGATTACGTTGATGCGTTCCATCGTGGCGATGCCGAGCCGGGCGAAGGCAACGGCGAGTAAAGGAGGGGCGCCTTGAATCGTGAAGCAACATCTGTAAGCGAGCGCCGGGAAGCGGGTCCATCGAGCGGGCTTCGGTTCCCGGGCAGTTTGGCGGCCGACATCGAAGGTCGGCTGGCGATCTCGGACACCGGTAATCACCGCATCGTATTCGGGCACGTGGTGGGCGATTCGTTCGAAGTCCAGAAGGTGATCGGCGGCACCGAGGCGGGGTTTGCCGACGGCTCGATCGGCGAGGCGGCTTTCAACGAGCCCCAGGGCTTGACGCTTTCGGGGGACATGCTGATCGTCGCTGATCGCGGAAACCACGCCGTGCGGATGGTCGATCTCGCTTCGGATGAGGTCGCGACGATGGCCGGTACCGGGGAGCTGGCGGGTCACGCGATCGCACCCGGCAACGCGCTTGATACATCGCTGCGTTCGCCGTGGGATGTGTTGCTCTGGGACTACGACTTGTTTATCGCCATGGCCGGATCGCACCAGATCTGGCGGCTCGATCTCAAGTCGGGGCAATTGGCGCCGCATGCGGGTTCAGGGGCCGAGCAGATCACCGACGGGCCACCCGAGACGGCGGCGCTGGCCCAACCGATGGCGCTGGCGACCGATGGCGAGCAGCTGTTCTTTGCCGACGCCGAGTCGTCCGGTGTGCGAACGGTCGGATTCGAGCCCGGCTCCGAGGTGACGACTTTGGTCGGGGCGGGCTCGTTCGCCGGTTTGGCGTGGGGCCAGGGCGTCCACCGGCTGTGGATCGCCGACACGTACAATCACAAGCTCAAGATGTTGGAGCCTGGTACCGGGACGGTCGAGACGGTGGAGCCGTTTGAGGCCGAGCTCGACGAGCCCATGGGGTTGGCCTCGGCCGGCCACATGGTGTACGTGGCCGACACGAACCAGCATCGGACTTTGCGTGTCGATCAAATCGACAAGCGAGTGGTCGAGTTGGAGCCCGAAGGGTTGGACGACTGACTGAGCAAGCGGTAAAATCGAGCCATTCTAAAACTTCAACGGAGGACGGTATGGCACTGAGAATCAACGACACGGCTCCCGACTTCACGGCCGATACGACCGACGGGAAGATCAGTTTCCATGAGTGGATCGGCGACAGTTGGGCGATCCTCTTCTCGCATCCCAAGGACTTCACGCCCGTCTGCACGACCGAGCTCGGCGCTGTGGCCGGCCTCAAGAGCGAGTTCGACAGGCGTAACTGCAAGATCATCGGCATCAGCGTCGACGGTGTCAGCGATCACAAAGCGTGGTCAAAGGACATCGAGGCGTCGCAGGGACACGCCGTCAATTACCCGCTGATCGGCGACCCCGAGCTCAAAGTCGTCAAGGCCTACGACATGTTGCCGGCTGATTCGGGCGATACGTCCGAGGGACGCACGCCGATGGACAATGCGACGGCGCGCTCGGTGTTCATCATCGGGCCGGACAAAAAGATCAAGGCCACCCTTACCTACCCGATGAGCACCGGTCGCAACTTCGCCGAGATCCTGAGACTGGTGGACTCGTGCCAGCTGACGGCGGAGAAGCAGCTCGCGACCCCGGCTAACTGGGAGATGGGTGGTGACGTGATCATCGCTCCGGCGGTGTCAGACGAAGAGGCCAAGGCGCGCTTCCCGGAGGGTTGGGAGCAGCCGCTGCCCTATATCCGGGTGGTCAAGCAGCCTGTCTAGTTGGCGTAGTCTGAGCACATTCGCGCTCGCGCTTTTTGTGCCGCTGATAGCGGTAGCGGGTGGTGAGCGTTCTACGCCCAGGGTCGTCTCGACGTCGCCGAGGACGCACTCAACCGCCGTCGATCCGGCGGCTGCGTTATCGATCGAGTTTGACCAGCCGATCGATCAGGCGAGCGTCACCGCAGCTACGTTTCGCGTCTTTGGCCGGTGGTCCGGCCCCGCCCGGGGCGAGTTAGAGATCGAGACTGACGGTCGTCGAATTCGGTTCGTGCCCGCCGAGCCGTTCCTGGCCGGAGAGCGAGTCATGGTGTCGGTGTCGCGTGGGATCGAGGGCACCGATGGCACGCCGTTGGCGCACGGTCATGCGTGGAGCTTTCGTGTGCGGACGATCGGAGGCGGGTTCGATCACGTAGAGACGTTTCGTATCCCCGTCCGCGACCCCGGCGAGAAGACCGTCCAGACGTATGGCGCTTACGCTGGTGATCTCGACGACGACGGATGGTCGGATCTGGCGATCGTCAACGAGCGCAGTCACGACATCCGCGTCTATCGCAACGACGGGAGTGGCGGGTTCACGCAGCCAACCGCCCGCTACGCGGTGACCCCCGGCATGTTCCCGAGTCCCAGCGAAGGCGCTGATCTGAACAACGATGGCGCGATCGACCTGGTCGTAGCCGGTGGTGGTAGCGATGTGGTTGACGTGCTGTTGGGGGATGGCGCGGGTGGTTTCGGACCAACGGCGACGTACACCGCCGGGCCGTCGGTGCGTTGCATCGTCGTGCTCGACCTCGACGGTGACGGTTTCGATGACGTGGTCGTGGCGAGTCGATTGTCTAGCGACCTGACGCTGTTTCGAAACCTGGGCGACGGGACGCTGGGTGACGGGATCCGGGTCGACGCCGGCGGCGATCGTGAGACCGCGTGTGCCGTGGCCGACGCCAATGGCGACGGTATCCAGGACGTTTTTGTCGGCGCGCTTCGCAGTCGTGAGCTCATACTGCTGCTCGGTGACGGCGAAGGCGGGCTCGTGGTCTCGGATCGAGCGCAGGTCGACGGGTTGCCCTGGATGCTGGCCGCCGGTGACGTCAATGGTGACGGTCTAGCCGACGTTGTATCGGCGAACTCGCGTGGTCACACCGCGTCGGTCGCACTCGGCAACGGTGAGGGAGGCTTCCTTTCGGTGCGCGACTATCCCGCCGGTGAACGACCCCTGGCGATCGATCTCGGCGATCTCGATGGTGATGGCGATCTCGATATGGTCGCTTCGAGCTACGACAGCGCCGACTTCACGGTGTTCGAGAACGATGGGCAGGGAAACTACAGTGTGGCGGTCACGTTGCCGGCGCCAGCGGCGGGTTCTTGCACCGTGTTGCACGATCGCGACAACGACGGTGATCTCGACATCACCGGGATCGACGAGGTTGACGACATCCTAATCTTTTTCGAGAACCGGGGCGCCGCTACTTCACCGGAGGGATAGGCTGGCCGCCTTCGGTGCGGATCACGATGTCCCGCCGCGGGAATGGGATCTCGATCCCGTGCTCGTCAAACTTCTTTTTTACTTGGTCGCCGATCGTATCGCCGATCGCGCGGCGGTCACGCGCCTCGCGAATCCAAACCCGTAGCTCCAGATCGATCGATGACTCGCCGAATCGGCGGGTGATCACGATCGGCTCGGGGGTCGCCTTGACGCCGTCGGTCGATTTGGCGACCTCGATGATCAACGCTTTGGCCTTCTCAGCATCGGCGTTGTAGGCGATCCCGATCGGGATTCGCAGCCGAATATGTGGTCCGGACGCGGTGTAATTGATGATGTCGCGGCGCATGATCTCGTTGTTTGGCACGACGATGATCAGGTTGTCGGGGTTGCGGATCTTGGTCGCCCGGAGTCCGATCTCGATCACGTCGCCCCAGCTGCCGGTCTCGGTCGGGGCGTTCCACAGCTCGATCCGGTCACCGACCTGGAACGGGCGGTCGATGATCAGGAGCAATCCGGCGATAAGGTTGGAGAGGGTATCCTTGGCTGCCAGCGAGATACCGAGTCCCATGACACCGGCGCCAGCCAGGATCGGCGTGATGTTGATGCCGAGAAACGTCAGCGCGATCAGAACGCCGAGCCCGACCACCAGCCCGCGCACGATCCGATTGAGTAGCGGCAGCGCGGTGTCGTCGAGACGACTTTCGGTTTTCGGAGCGATCTTTTCTTCGATCACCCGCAGCGCGCTCGACACAAACGCGCTGATCGGGAGCGAGAGCACCACGATCCAGACCGCGCCGATCGTGCGCGACATGTGACCCAGCTCCCAGATCTGTGCCAACCGCCATGCGCCCCAGAACACGATCGATATGAGGACCAGCCGGCGAATGAGCTGGACCACCAGATCGTCGATGTCGGTCTTGGTGCGGGACGTTAGGCGTCGCTCGATCCGTCTCAGGATCCACCGCGCCGCAAGCCACACGACGAGTACGAGGAGGAGCTGACCGATGGAGAGAACGAATCGCGGGGCGGCAAACGTCCACGCCGAGTCGATCCATCCTTGAAAATCGAATTGTCCGAGGTCGAATCCCAGGAATTCCATGCGCAAGGACGATAACAGTCGCCGCCGCTGCCTCACAACCGGCAATCCGTGTGGTCGACCACCTGCCGGGCGGGGGATAGCTTGGCGACTTCTCCAACGTTCGACCGGGACGAGACAAGATGACAAACCCGACACAACGCGTGGGCAAGCTGGGCGGCGCGATGAAGGTCGCGCTCGCGATCGCGGTGCTTCACGCCGCCAACGACGCTTACACGGCGTTTGTTCACCCGCTTCTGCCGCGTCTCATGGCCAAGCTCGACATGTCGATCGCGGCCGCCGCGGGAGCGACGATGGCGCTGTCGATCGCGGCATCGCTAGCGCAACCGGTGCTGGGCCACGTCTCCGATCGACGTGGTCGGCGACTGATGATCGTGGCCGGGCCCATCGTGAGCGGAATCTTCCTGTCGATGATCGGTTGGGCGCCGACGTTTGGCATGTTGCTGTTGTTGCTCATCGCCGGTGGACTCGGCGGCGCGGCGTTTCACCCGCCCGCAGTCGCGGTCGCGGCGCACGTGACCGGGGGGCGGGGGAGCGGGATGCGGCACGCCGTCTTCTCGTCGGGTGGCACCGTCGGCTACGCGATGGGTCCCTTGATCGCGGTCTGGATCGTGGCGTGGCTCGGTTTCCGCGGGCTGTGGGTGGCGGCGATTCCGGTGGTGATCCTGGCGATCGCCTTGTATCCGGTGTTGCCCGCGGGTGGCAACCTCGTTCCCGCTGGCCCCGCGTTGACCGCGGGCCGGCTGGCTCGGTCGCTGCGCGGGCCACTCGGGCTCCTGTTCGGCGTGAGCGCGATCGCCGCCTTCTTCCAGCGCGTGTTCTTGACGATGGCGCCGATCGCCAACGCCGCGGCCGGCCGATCGGAAATGTCTGGTGCGTACGCGCTGTCGTTGTACCTGGCGGCTCAGGCCGCCGGCTCACTGACGGGTGGTTACCTGACCGATCGCATCGATCGGCGCTGGCTGCTGGCGGGGCTCACGCTAATCGCGTTGCCGACGCATTTCTTCGCTTTCTGGTTCACGCCCGGCTCCGCGCCGGCGCTGGTCTCCATGGCGCTGGCCGGCTTTGCGAACATGTCGGTCCTGCCGCCGATCGTCGTTATCGCGCAGGAGATTCGACCCGACCGCGCCGCGTTGTACTCGGGTATCGTCATGGGTCTGGCATGGGCGGTGGGATCGGTGGCGGTCATAGGTGCCGGCGTGCTCGGCGACGCGATCGGCGCCCGCGAGTCGGCGCTGGCGATCACCCCGATTATGTTTATCGCGACGCTGCTGGCGATCCACCCAGCGCTGAAGCGCCACGGCCGGCCAATTGAAGTAGTATCTCATGTGACATGACGTAAGTCAAAGTATAGGAGGATACAAGAGATGAGACACAAGCTCGCCGCGAGGCTGTCTACGGTGCTCGCTCTGGTGGTGATCGCCAGCCCGGTGTTTGGTCAGACCTCACCGCTCGAGTACTACATCAATCTGGGGGACCCGGCGGATGACCTGTTCCACGTGCGACTGACTGTCGACAGCCTGAGACCCGACAACGATGTGTACCAATTCGCGTCCACGGCACCAGGCACCTATCAAGTGATGGATGTGGGCCGGTTTGTGCGATCGTTCGAGGCTTTCGACGCTACGGGCGAAGCCCTGGGAACGGAACAAGTGGCGGTCAATCAATGGCGCATTCAGGACCCCTCACGGGTGCGCTCGATCGAGTATTCGATCGGCGAGACGTGGGATAATCCGGTGGAGGAACATCCGATCTATCCGATGGCGGGGACCTCCATTGAGGCGAATCACGTGCTCTTTAACGCGCACGCGGTGGTGGGTTACCCGGTTGGCCTACAAGACGCGCCTGTCCACGTTCATCTCGAGTATCCCGACGAGTGGCAAGTCGGAACGGCGTTGGAGCGTAGCGACGACGACGGATTCGCTGCGGACGACTACGACCACCTGGTGGATTCACCGATCCTGGCCGGTGAGCTGACCGTCGCCAACACCGAGGTCGGTGGTGCGGCGGTCGAGATCTATACGTACTCGAAGAGCGGCGGCGTTCGATCTGAGCAACTGCTCGGGTCGATGAGCGAGATGCTGCAATCGGCAGGTGAGTTTCTCGGCGAGTTGCCGGTCGATCGTTACGTCTTCCTGTTTCATTTCGAGTGGGCCGGTCAAACCGTGGGTGCGTGGGAGCATTCGTACAGCTCGGAGTACGTGTTGCCCGACATCCCGTTCTCAGAACAAGCCGGCGCGTTTATCACTGACATCGCGGCGCATGAGTTCCTGCACATTATCACGCCGCTCAACATCCACAGCGAGATCATCGAGAGCTTCAACTTCGAGCAGCCCGTCCCGTCTGCGCACCTGTGGCTGTACGAGGGGGTGACCGAGTGGGGCGCCCACGCGATGCAGCTGCGATCGGGGCTCACGACAATCGATGAGCACCTCGAGGTCATCGCCGGGAAGATCCAGTCGGACCGTCAATTCCGGGCCGACTACAGCCTCGAACAGTTGTCTTTGACGTCGTACAGCGAGGAAGGCCAGCGCCAGTTTCCGAACGTCTACCAGCGAGGTGCGCTGGTCGGGGAGCTGCTCGACATCCTGTTGCTCGATCTCTCCGATGGTGAGAGCGGGCTGCAAGATTTGCTTCAGAAGCTCATGCGGTACTACGGTAAGGGTCGGGCGTTTCCCGATTGCGGGTTCTACGACGTTGTGGCGGCCATGACCTATCCTGAGATTCTAGAGTTCTTCGAGCGCTACGTGAGACACGCCGAGCCACTGCCGATTGAAAAGTACTACGGCAAGTTGGGAATTGACGCGGTCACCGATGCTCAAGGACAGGTCGTCGGGCTTGAGGTTCAAGCCGACGCCGACGAGCGCCAGCTGATGCTTCGCAAAGCCTGGAGCGAAAACGAGTGAGTGACCCGTTGGTTCAGATCGCTGGCGTGCCTGCCGCGGAATGCAGCGAGCCCAAGAAGGGGCTTCTCGTCGCCCCCGAGTTCCCAGCCAGCTTCTGGAGCTACCGGCACATCATGCGGATGGTCGGTCGGAAGGCCGCTTTCCCACCGCTGGGTTTGATCACTTTCGCCGCGATGATGCCCGACAACTGGTCGTTCGAGCTGATCGATCTGAACGTCGAGCGGATATCCGACGCGGAGCTGCGCGAACGCATTGACGCCGCCGACGCGGTCTTCACCAGTGCGATGTCGGTCCAGAAGCCGTCGCTCGTCGAGCTCGTGAGTGGACCTTCGAAAGGCTTGGAGACACCGTGGGTGATCGGCGGACCGTACCCGTCGAGTTTTCGGGACCATCTGCTCGAACCCCAGACGCCATCCGACGAGATCCTACACCGAGGTTTCGACGTGTTGGTGTGGGGCGAGGGGGGCCAGTGGATCGAAACGATCAACCGCATCCTCCATCACACCGAGGGTCGTCGCCACTCCGACGGCCGGCCGGTGTTGCTCATCCCGGAAGCGGTCGCCAGCCAGCCTCCAGGCTCACGCAAGATCCTGAACGACCGCACGATCTTCAAGGAGCTCGAGTACACGCCGCCGCCCAGATGGGATCTTCTCGATATCCGGGATTATCGCGCCCTAATGATGCAGACCACTGTTGGCTGCCGTTTTCGGTGCGACTTTTGCGACATCATCCAGTTCAACGGCGGATTCACCCGGCCCAAGACGCTCGAGTCGGTCCGCGAAGAGCTGGAGATCCTGTTCGGCCTCGGGTATCGGGGTGGGATCTTCACCGTCGACGACAACTTCGTCGGCAACCCCCAGGCGATCGAAGTGATCCTGTGCGAGATGATCGAGTTCCAGCGCGAGCACGACTACCCGTTCTCGTTTTACACGCAGGCGAGTCTCGATCTGGGCGCACCCAAGCTGGCGCACCTACTGCCGTTGATGCAGCAGGCCGGTTTCGGCGAGGTGTTCCTCGGGATCGAGAATCCCGATCCGGCCGCGCTCAAAGGGATGAACAAGAAACAGAACGTCAAGGTCGACATCGGCCGGACCGTGGCCAAGATCCAGCGCGCCGGGATCGAAGTCATGGCCGGTTTCATCTTTGGCGGCGACGAGGACACGATCGAGACCGGGGAAGCGATCGCATCGTTTGCCAAGGAAGCAGCGATTCCGACCGCCATGGCGGGAATGTTGACGCCGATCCCGCATACTCCGCTGACAGAACGGCTCCGTAGTGAGGGACGGCTACGGGAAGCTGAGTTTTCAGGTAACAATACCAACGACGACGTGCAGTTCATCCCGATGAACATGACCGCGGAGGAGATGCAGACGGGGTACTACAGGATGTTGGAGACGCTGTTTAGTCCGGGTGAGATGTACCAACGGGCGGCTCTGCTGTTGGACCGGATCAATCCACACATTTTCCGTGGTGGTTTTGTGAGGCGGTCGGACCTCAAGGCGGCGGCTCACTCGATATGGCGCCAGGGTATCGTGAATAAGCGACGCGGTCGGTACTTCGGTCTGCTGTGGAAAGCGATACGACTCGATCGCGCCCGTTTCCGGGAGGCCGGGCGAGCGGCGACCGAGATGGACCGTCAATTGCGCACGCTCGGCGACAAGGCCCACGCATCCTCAACTGATAACGACTTCGAATCGCTCAAGGCGCTCATCGATCGCGCGCACGAAGCGGTGATTCGCTCGGAGCCCGGCCGCAAGCTCGACGAGGTCAGTGAATGGGTGGCGCGGTTGAGGGAGCAGATCGAAAGCCGGTCACCGACTGCGGATGAGGTGCGGTCGCTGTACCGATGGAGTCGCGAGCACTCTCTCCACCACCGCCGCGTTCATCGCTTCCCGGGCGCCTACCTCGTCAAGGCGTTCGAGCTCGCCATCAAGGGGTTGCATTACGAAATGGTGATGCAGCGGATCTCGAGAAAGGACCGGTTGCCGTCGGTCTGAATGGTTTACCCCCGTTAGCGTCCCCCAAACTGCTCGCCAAAGAAATCGCCTTCGTTCCACGTCGGCCTTGCGGCCTCGTTCGCGATGCGCACGCCGGTTCGGTACGAAAGCCGGGTAAACGCCACTCCGACGTCCCAGTGGATCGGCTGGCTGAGGTCGTCGCTCGGCCGGTGGTACCGCGTGCCGATCCAATCGAGGACCGCCTGGCGTCCGTCGATCGACGGGTCGGTGCTCTCGAATGCATTGACGATCGCCAGCGCCGGTACGCCTTTCTTGACGAATGGATACTGGTCACTGCGGACGAAGAAGTTCTGCTCGGGCATCGGGTCGGGGAGGATCTCAGCGTCCATCTCTTGCGCCACGTCGACGACCAGCTCGCCCAGCGAAGAGTGGGGACTGCCGAGAGCGTGAAAGTCCTTTGATGGAAACGCCATGATGTTCCCATCCATGTGGATGTTTGCGACGATCCGGTCGATCGGAACGGACGGGTGGTGGACGAAGTAGTCGGCGCCGAGCAACCCCTTCTCCTCGGCCGCAGTACCAATAAACACGATTGACCGTGCGGGTTTCTCGGGACGCTCCGAGAACGCGCGAGCGACCTCGAGCAGTGCGGCCACGCCGGCTGCGTTGTCAAACACCCCGTTGTTGATTGAGTCGGTATCGACAGGAGCGCTAATTCCGATGTGATCGACGTGCGCGGTGTAGGCGACGTATTCGTCGGCCAGCGTCGGGTCGGATCCGGTTAACCGGGCGACGATGTTCGGACTCACGATGTCTTCGTGGCGCGTTTCGACCTGCGCAGAGAGGGTGATGCCGAGATCGAAGCCGACCGGCTCACTCCCTTTAGTGGCTTCGATCGCTTCCTCGACGCTCATCGGGGCGCTCGCGAACAGCTTGGCCGCACCCGTGAAGTTGACCGCCGCGCCGAACTGGAGATCCGGGAAGGAATTGTGGGGTTCGCCCTGGGGGTCGAGCCACTGCATGCGCGTCCCCTGGCGCGAGCGAACGAACCTCTCCCATGGAAACCGCTGCGCAAGCTCGGGGGTGAAGATCACCACCACGCCGACGGCCCCGTTGGCGGCTGCCGCGGCTGCCTTCTCGGCGCCCGACGAGTAGTGCGCGCGGGCATTGGTCGGCAGCGTTTCCGGTCCGCTGGCCAAGATGACGACGATCTTGCCGTCGACATCAGCTCCCGCGTAATCGTCGTGCCCAAACGCGGGTGCTGAGATCCCGTACCCGACAAACACTGCCTCGGCCTCGGTCGAGCTGGTCGTGCGCGAGAAGTCGGCGTTAGGGACAAAGTCGTCCTCGAACGTGAGCTCCGTTTCTCGACCGTGTCGGATGATCGTAAGTGCGGCACCGTCAATCTCGAGGCGCGCGCTTCGGAGTGGCACGGGCTGAAAGAAGGAATCGCCATCGCCCGCCGGTTCGAGACCGTACGCCTTGAACTGTGCCGCCACGTAGGCGGCTGCCAGCTCATATCCTCGGGTGCCCGCCTCACGACCCTCGAGAAGATCCGATCCGAGAAACTCGACGTGGGCGCGGAATGCGGCCGGATGGATATCGCTCTCCGGCTTGGCTTCCTGCCCGGTCGCGACACCAGACAGCGTGAGAAGCATCGTTGCAATGATGAGCACGGGACGAGCGATCACTTTATTACCTCCATGCTGCAGATCGTTTCCGGGGCAAGGCCGTAGACACGAGCCGACGCCGATGCGGCGCAACCGTCGGCGCGCTAATTTGGACGGGCATCGCTCATCGCACCACTTGGGTCGGGGCGTGGCGCAGTCCGGTAGCGCACCTGAATGGGGTTCAGGTGGTCGCAGGTTCAAATCCTGTCGCCCCGACCAGTCAATCGAACTCCTTAACTAGCTACTCGACAAATATTTAGGCGAGTCTGGAACCAACTGGTTGCATGCGGAATAAGTTGCTATCTTTTGTATTAAGTGCGCAGCAAGTGCGCACAAAGGAAGTTCAGAGTCCGAAACGTGAGCCAATCGCATACACGAGCTTGGCGTAGCGTTGGGACCAGCTTCTTCCAGGCTCGCTCGTCTCCATCGAGACACAAGCGAATCAACTGGGCATCGGTGCGATTTTTCTCGGCCGACATGATCCTGGTGTGACGGGCTGGGACCTCGATGTGAGGTTGAATTTAGTCGCTGCGTCGGGTGTTTCCCGACACGATTGTAGTCTTTTCCCTGACAGACTTGCGGGCAATCCCAAGTCAAACTGCTAGTAATGCGCAATCTGAACAAGCTCTTTCCACGGTTTTCGATCCGGAGCAAGCTGGCGGTCGCGTTCGCATTGTTGGCGACTACGCCGCTCCTAATTGTCAGCGCTGTGGGAATGTACAGCGGCCTGCGGCGAATCGAGGCCTCGGCGTCAACCTCGCTTAACCATGATCTCGTCACCGCTCAAGCCCAGACCGAGCGATCCCTCGGTGCCGCCGTAGAGGACCTCGTTTTTCTCTCCGAGATGCACTTTCGGGCGGCGACGGTGGAGCCGGTCGACTTCGCTTCTCTGGAGTCGACCGCGGAAGCGTTTCTCAAGCTCAGTACGGTTTTTTTCCAGATCAAGCTCTTCGCGCCCGATGGCGAGTCTATGTTGGTCACGCGTGCAGCAGGGCTCGGCTCGTCCAGCTCGGTTGGAGCGTCGGGGGGTGCGTATTACACAATGCGCGCCCGCGGACTCGAACGCGGGCAACATCTACTCCTGCCGGTGGAGATCAGGGGTGTTGGAGACGGTGGGGGTGGTGTTGAAGCCATACCTGCCATCGCAGTTGTCTATCCCCTGCGTGATGATGACGATCGACTTTTGGCAGTCGCTGTGGGTGAGGCGTACGCGTCCGAACTCTTCGAGTCGCTGGAGTACGGTTCTCCGCAATTGGCTGGCGTCACCGGTCTGATCGATGGACAGGGTCAGTTCCTGTACCATTCAGAACGCAAGAGTGATTGGAACACCTTGCTCGCCAACGACAATCTGAACTCTGACTTCGAGTCCAACGTGGCGCAGCAGATTCTCGCCGGGACGCCAGGCAGCGTCAGAACCTCTCAGGGCACGCTCGTCAGCGTCGTCCCACTCGATTTGGTGGGGCCGGATGGCCAACCGCTTCTCATCTATCGGGTGGTGCCGACATCACTCTTTGATCAGCCGGCCCGCCTGTTTCGTCGCAACGCGCGGCTCGGAAGTCTACTGGTTCTGCTGGTCGCGATTGGCCTGGCCTTCATGGCGGCAAACCAGTTTACGCGACCGATATACCAACTCCGTGAGGGCGCTCGGAGTCTCGCAGCAGGTGAGTTTGATCATGAGCTCGACATTGAGACGAACGACGAACTCGAGGACTTGGCGGCCGAGTTCAGTCGAATGGCGAATCGCCTCGAGGGGCAACAGGAGATCCTAGAAGATGAAGTTGCGCAGCGAACCGCCGCGCTACAGGAGGCACACGCCGAGCTGGAAGAGATCTTTGCGAATTCCGACGACGCGATTCTTCGACTAGACCCCAATGGACGAGTACAGGTGTGGAACCGCGGGGCGGAGAAGATTTTTGGGTATACCAAGAGCGAAGCCAGCGGTCGCGCTGTGTACGAACTCCTTATGCCACCCGGAGAAGCGGGACGGCAGAAAACAGAGCACATCAGCAAGGAGGTCAAAAGAACCGGAGCTCTCCTCAACTACCAGACGACCCTGCTGCGCGAGGATAGGAACCCGGTGGACGTCAGCCTGTCTCAGACGATCATTCAGGGTGACTCGCAAGAACCACTAGGACATACGCTGATCATCCGCGATGTGACGCAACAAAAAGCGTTTGAGAAGCAATTACTAAAGTCTGAGCGACTGGCCGCGGCCGGACGGTTGGCCGCCGGTGTTGCGCACGAGATCAATAACCCGATCGGAATAGCGGTAAACCGCCTGGACTGCTTGGAGCTCGAAATGAACGAGCAATGCGCCGAATGTTTTGCTCGCGAGGATCTGCAAGTTGTAAGGGCCCAAACGGAGCGCGTGGGCGAAGTAGCGCGCCGACTGCTGAGTATCGCTCGATCAGAGCCCGCAAGGAGTGTTTCTCTGGATCTGAGTGGATTGGTCGGCGGTGTTATCGCCTTTCTCCAGCCAGGATTGGAGAAGCGGGGCCTGGAGTTCGAATGGGACCTTTCGGTCGACCTGCCAACCATCAAGGGTAGCCCACAGGGGTTGGAGTCAATGGCTATGAACCTGCTGCTCAACGCGGCAGATGCCTCACGTCCGGGCGAGACGATCAGAGTTGCCACCCGTGCAGTTAACGATGGACGCAAGGTCGAGCTCGAGATTACCGATACCGGCACAGGGATTTCACCGGATCTCATGGACCGGATCTTCGAGCCGTTCTTTACCACTAAGGTCGAACCTTTGGGCACGGGCTTGGGGTTGGCCGTCACGCGGGCCATCGTCGAGGACCACAGCGGTGAGATAAGGGTCGAGAGCCAACCGAGCGAGGGGAGTCGATTCATCGTGACACTACCCGTGGAGGCTGAGTGAGTAAGGCGAATCCCGGCCACGTTCTTATTGTCGATGACGAGCCTGAAATGCTCGAGAATTGCCGGCGCCTTCTATCGCGGGAGGGCCATCGATGCACGACGCTTGATCGGGCGGCAGAGTTTCTGCAGACCCTACGGGAGAGCGAACCAGACGTCGTGCTTTGCGACCTGCGGATGCCGGATGCAGACGGAATGCAACTCCTGGCGGCTGCGCGCGGTGAAGACTCGGATCTCCCAGTAATTCTGATTACCGGGTATGCCACGGTGAGCTCGGCCGTCCAGGCGATTCAAGAGGGGGCCTTCGACTATTTAGCGAAGCCGTTCACCGCCCAACAGCTCAACGTGACGATCACCCGTGCATTGCGTCAACGACGGCTAACCGAAGAGAATCGGAAGCTGCGCGATCAGGTGGCGAGACATCAGGGAACCACCGAGATCATCGGTGAGAGCCGAGCCATTCTGCGACTCAAAGAACGCATCAAGAAAGTCGCGCCAACCGATGCCAACGTGCTGATCTGTGGTGAAAGCGGAACCGGCAAGGAGCTGGTCGCGCGATCGCTTCACGCTGGAGGAGCCCGAAAAACAGGTCCTTTTGTTCCTGTCGACTGTGCTTCCATACCGGAGACACTGCTTGAAAGCACGCTGTTTGGCCACGAGAAAGGGGCTTTCACCGGAGCCGTAGCCCGGCAACGCGGGCTACTCGAGCAGGCCTGTCGGGGCACGGTATTTCTCGACGAGATCACCCAGATGAACCCACCGCTGCAGTCACGCTTGCTGCGCGCGTTACAGGAACGGGAGCTGAGGCGTGTGGGTGGCGAGACGGTAATCGAGTTGGACATCCGAGTTGTCGCCGCGACCAACATCGACCCCGCGGAGGCTGTCGAACAAGGCCTGTTTCGTGAAGATTTGTATTATCGCCTCAATGTCGTCCCGATGGTGCTCCCGCCGCTGCGTGAACGGAACTCCGACGCCGTCCTTCTTTTTCAAGACTTCCTCACGCGCTTCGCCGAGACTCATGACAAACCGGTCCCGAGCGTGACGCGTGGCGTTTGGGATGCTGTGGAGCGATACCCATGGCCTGGAAACGTGCGGGAGCTGAAGAACGTGGTGGAACGGTTGATCATTTTCGACGACAAAGGAAAGATCGGTCTCGCAGATCTACCAGGTTCGATGGGTCAGCCGGACTTGCACGCTAGTGACGCCAGCTTGCCTTCGTATTTTGATCTTCCCTACGAACTTGCGCGTCAAAAGGTCACCCGAGCCTTTGAAGCTCGATACCTCGGGGAGATTCTCGAACGTCACAATGGGAACGTTACGCGCGCCGCAGAGGCTGCCGGGCTCAATCGGCGCACCCTGCACCGTTGGCTGGAGCGCATCAAGTCCGAACACAACAGAGGCGACAGATGAAATCGCCTCGTTCCATCATGGTGTTGTTTGTTGCCTGGGTACTAACGCCCGACTTGGCTATCGGCCAGGGTAACACCGTCACAGGAAATGTATTTCTAAACGGGGTGCCCGTTGATGGCGCTGTCGTGCACCTGAATCACGGGTCGGTGCGACTTGACACAACGACGCTAGCGCCCTTCGTTATTGACCAGCGGAGCCTCCGTTTCGTTCCCCAGGTGCTGTCTGTCCTTCCGGGTCAGGAAGTCCAGTTCCGAAACAGCGATCCTCTGTTTCACAATGTTTTTAGCCCCGACACGCTCGGAGAGGATTTTGATCTCGGCACATACCCCTCGGGGCAGTGGCGGAGCCATTGGTTCCGTCGACCGGGCGTACACCCGATCCTCTGCCACGTTCACCCGGAGATGGAGGCTTATGTAGTCGTGGTGACGACTCCTTACCACGGGGTCTCGGACGCGACTGGTCGATTTCGCGTCGGCAACCTACCTGCTGGCACGTACGCTCTCGAGGTCTGGCATCGCCGTGCTGCTCCCTATAAGCGCACCGTGACTGTGCGAGGGAACGACGATCTTCGACTTGAGATCCGGCTCGACGGGCGGCGAAGTGCACTCAGAGCCCGACAGTGAGTTAGGGATGCGAACCGATCACA
This sequence comes from Gemmatimonadota bacterium, assembly GCA_039591175.1. GTDB lineage: Bacteria > Gemmatimonadota > Gemmatimonadetes > JACCXV01 > JAHWKZ01 > CAMYLR01. The sequence goes on from JBDHED010000019.1 coordinate 19,038, forward strand.
CCAGGCTTCAATATATCTGCCTGACGCTCGCTCTTCTCGCACCGTTAACTGTTCTGCTCTTTGAATCCCTATCCGCGACCGACACTGAAGGGTTAGCTCATACGAAGATTCCTGTTTTCGCCAGGCTGTACCGAACAGGATGCTCGACCTGCCATACGGCAGCGCCAAAGCTCAACGTGCTCGGCGAGGCCTTCCGACTTAACGGTTACCGATTCCCAGATAACGATGAGCTGCTGCGCAAGGAGAAACCGATCTCGCTGGGGACTGATCCCTGGAAAGAACAATGGCCGCGGGCCATCTGGCCGGGGAAGCTGCCGGAGACGGTGCCGTTCGCGTTGAGAATTGTCAGTGACGTCCAATTTACCCGGGACGAAACCGTGGATTACGATTGGACGTACCGATTCCCAAACGAGATTTATTTTCTATCCGGCGGCTCGTTGGGTGAAAGCATTGGTTTTTTGGTTGAAGCGGAGTGGACACAGGATGATGATATCGAGCTCATCCAGGCGAAGATACCGTTCCAGGATCCGCTTCCGTTTCTCCCTGAACGTCTGCTCAACATCTGGGTGGGAAAGCAGAATCTCTACCTCCTCACGCTGGGGGATCGCCAGATCGATCGAGCCGCGAGACAACGCCTGCTGTGGTCTGAATTTGACGTATCAGAACTGGAGGTGAGCAATCCAGACTCTGGAGAAATCCTTCGCTCAACCAACGATTTGCAGCCGAGATTCTCGCAGCCGGCGATCGAAATCAACGGAATCGTGGGACACCGCGCATACTACGCCGTAGGCCTCAGTCAGGGGACTGCCGACCTCGCGACAGACAACAACGACAGCAAGGATTTCTTTTACAAGCTGCGGTACAAGTTCGGCGGTCTCTCATTGGACGGAATGTACGACGCGGGGGGTGGCCCCGTACTAGGCACGGGCGGGCAACTCTTCGATCGAGCGCTCATCATCGAGCACTTCGGCTACGTTGGAAAGTTTCCCGTCGATGAGGGCTTACAGGACGAGTACCGAACGTTCGGATTGTCAGCGCGATGGCTGAATGGCCCACTGGATCTCGGGTCACTAAAGGGGGAAATGCTCAGAGACACGGTCGCAAGGGAACTCCGGTTGGAGGGGTTCACCCAAGGCTCACTGGATAGCACCAGGATTCTGCCAGGCGTCGTATTCCTCATCCGACAAAACGTACGTGGCGTAGTGGAGGCGGAACTCTATTCACGCCACGATTCCTCCGCGCAAGTCGATCTTAAGAAACCGCACAACCTCTGGCTTCGCCTCGACGTCGCGTTCTAGAGAGCATCGACCAGTTGGGACTATCAAGGCCCCGACTGTGCCCCCAGCTGTCGCACCTGTGCACATCTCACCGGTTTACTACATCTAGGCTAAACCTCATTTAGTCAACGGGTTGCGGCTCTGTCGGCAAGTCGAATAAGGCGCGGCCCAACGCTTGCTTTCCCGCTTTTCAGAGGACGGCAAGAACCCCGTCCGCCAGTACGAACATCTCGCCAGCAAAGGGGGATACAACGATGAACTCACGACGACTACTTCCGTGGCTGATGGGGATTCTAGCTGGTGCCACGATGATCGCGTTGCTCGCTCTCATCGGAGCGTGTGACGAGGGCTCAAGCGGTCCGGCGGGCCCCGGCCCCGGTCCCGGCCCTGGTCCTGGCCCCGGCCCGACTCCGGTCACTGCATCTGACTGGGTCAGCTCGGTGGATTGGGCAACGGCCACAGTCGTGCAACTGGACATGGTGGAGGGTGGAAGGAGCGCCTACTCGTACTCGCCCAGCAACATGACGTTCGAAGCCGGCAGGCCCTACATCCTGCGGATCGCGAACCCCGCTTCGAACCAGGAGAAGCACTACTTCGCAACCGAAGGTCTCGGCGACTTTTACAAGGCGATCGCCACGCGCAAGATCCAAACCGCTGACGCCGAGTACAAGGCGCCCCACTTCGAGGCCGTCGAGCTGTTGATCGGCGGCAGTCTCGAGATCTACTTCGTGCCCGTTTTGGGTGGGACCTACGATTTCGTGTGCACCATCCCTGGCCATGCGCCAGGCGGGATGGTTGGCCAAATCACGATCACCGGTGGAGAAGGCAACGTGCTCGACTTGGAGATCGCGAGTGGCTTCAACATGAGCTTGACGCAGGATGTGAGGAAGTCCGGTGGACACTCCGTGTGGGAGTCGGCAATCGAGACCGAAGTCGTAATTTGGGAAGAGCCGTACAGCTTTCGTCCGCCGGATCTGGCGCTCCAGAAGGACGTGGGCTACAAGCTGACCCTGAGCAATCCAGCGGGTCACGCATCGAAGCATTACTACACGGCTGCCGATTTCTATCGCACCGTCGTGGTGCGGAAGTCGGAAGACTCGCAGGCCGAGATCAAGCCGCTCTACTTCAAGGCCATAGAGGTGTTGATCGGAGGCTCGACGGAGCTGTTCATCGTGCCCACGGCAACCGGGACGTTCGACACTGTGTGTACGATCGAGGGCCACGCCGCCGCTGGTATGATCGGCACGATTGTCGTGAGTCCGTAGCGGTTGCAAAAAATCGAGGAGGGGGTTTTCGGAACGCCTCGTATCAGAAGTGCCGGAGGCCTCCTCTTCTACTCCAGAGAGGCCCTCATGAAAACAAGAATGCCGATTAGCCATCGTAAGAGCAAGAGTACGTCAGGGTTTTCCCTACAGAGCGTGCTCCTGTGCATGCTGTTGCTGTTGGGCATCGGCTGGTTCTTCTTCCAGGGTTACGGACCGGACAGCGTGTTAGCGCAGACGATCTCGCTTCCCCCGTCGGATTCCGTAACGAAAGCGGCCCTGGTTTCGGAGGGGCGGGGCATCTATGGCTCAGCCTGCGCTTCGTGTCATGGAGTAGCCGGTGATGGGCTGGGACCGACGGCGCGACACATGAATCCCGCGCCACGCGATTTCACCAGCGGGGTGTTCAAGTTCCGCAGCACACCGTCAGGCGCGCTTCCCACCGACCAAGATCTCTTCCGCACGGTATCGGAGGGAGTGCCAGGTACCTGGATGCCAGCCTGGGAGAAACTGCTCAGCGAGCGACAGCGCTGGGCGGTGGTCGAGTATTTGAAGACGCTGGTTCCTGATTATGCGCTGGGGTTTGGAGACGAGGAGCCCCTGCCGCTACCCGGTCAACCATCTGGCGCGACGGTCAGTGAGGGGCGCCAAGTCTATCTGATGCTGGGCTGCGCCAAGTGTCATGGTGTGGATGCGCGCGGGGACGGACCGTCCGCCGGTACCCTGACCGATGATTGGGACCAACCGATCAGACCGTACGACTTCACCCGCGGCGGTTACAAGAACGGAGGACAGGCCGAGGATCTGTATCGAACCCTACGGACCGGCTTGTTCGGCACACCGATGCCGGCGTTCGAGCCAGGTGTTGTGGTGTTTGCAGGTGGTTCGGATGTCGATCTCTCCACGATTGAGACAGGCGCGAGGTCTGCCGATCTGTCGGCTCTAAGGGTGTACCTCTCGAGCCAGCCGAGTCGTTTGGAAATGGATTCAATGAGCGAGTCGGAACTCAAGGAGATCGCCGAGCGACGGCTCTGGTCGTTGGTCGTGTATCTGCAGTCGCTCGCACGGCCGCGCGACCTGCTTTACCGCCTCTTTGTCGAAGATCCAAACATGACACCGGACCGAGGCTCACAATGACGCGGGTCTGGCGGGCAGCGCATCGGTTTCTGATCGCGACCTTGCTTGGTCTGACGATTGCGTGCGCCGGCTCCGGTGACGGACTTGACCAGTTTGGCAACCCGCTTGGAGAGGGCGGGGGTGGAGAGCTCCAACCCACGTTTTCGAGCATCCAAGCCAACATCTTTACGGCGATCTGCGCTCAGTGCCACGCGGGTGCATCAGCCCCGTTGAGCCTCTCCTTACAGGTGGGCTTCAGTTACGACCAGCTAGTGGGCGTG
>JBDHED010000020.1:0-18998 GCA_039591175.1 Gemmatimonadota bacterium
CTCTCGCGGGCGTGATTTGATCGGCGAAATGGAGGCTGCAGGAGTCGTGGTCAGGGCGACCGGGATGCGAACGGTGGCTGAGGAGATGCCGCATGCGTACAAGGACGTCGCGGACGTAGTCGAGGTGATGGAAGCGGCTGGCGTCAGCCGCCGCGTGGCTGAGCTCAAACCGGTTGGGGTGGTAAAGGGATAATGGTGAATCCAGCTGAGCTCCTGGAACGGACGAGAGCCGAGATCGTCGAGGTTGGACGCCGGCTGTATGGGCGCGGATTAGTCGGTGGCGCGGAGGGCAACATCTCAGAAGACGAGGGTGTTGGCCACCCCGTCCGGGGTTAGCAAGGGCTTTCTCGCACCTGAGTCGCTGGTGGTCACCGACATGGCCGGTCAGCGGTTAGCGGGGACCGGTCGACCATCCAGCGAGCTGAAGATGCATCTGAGGATCTACGAGTTGCGCAGCGACGTCGCAGCGATCGTCCACGCCCATCCACCTATCGCGACCGGCTTTGCCATCGCGGGTCAATCTCTCAACGAGTGCGTCATTCCGGAAATAATCGCCACGCTGGGTTGGGTACCGATCGTTCCGTACGGGACCCCGTCCACCGATGAGCTGGCTGAGCAGCTGTCACCGTACGTGAGAGCCCACGATGCGCTTCTGCTCGCCAACCACGGAGCGGTTGCCTACGGCAGCACCTTGGCGGTGTCGATCAACGTTATGGAGTCTCTCGAACAGGCGGCGAGATCGCTGTTGGTCGCCCACTTGCTCGGGAACGTCAATCGATTGTCGCGCGAGGAGGTCGACCGGCTGATGGCGCTGGATGCATATGGTTCAGGGGTTCAGAATCCGGGTTGTGCGGTGACGGATATCGAGCCTTTGGCCCAGCGTGGCTACCCTGGTGGGCTCGCCTCGGGGAGCGTCGAAATACGGCGCGGAATCGCCGAGATTGTGCGCGACACGCTCAACGCCGAAGCGGACGGTTAGCGCGCTTCGAGCTTGGCTACGTGTGCGCTCAGACGAGATTTGTGCCGGGCGGCGGCGTTCTTGTGGATGATTCCCCGACCAGTCAAACGGTCGAGCAGGCTCTCCGCGTCTCGAAGAGCCGATCTGCCGTCTTCGCCGGAGCCGGCCTGACGGACCCTTTTGATGGCGGTACGAAGACGCGACCGGGCATCGCGGTTTTGCAGGCGACGCCGATCGTTTGTACGAGCGCGTTTAGCGGCAGACTTCACGTTCGGCATGGTCCCTCGCAGAAATAATAATTTGAAAACGTAATCCAAAGTGGGTCAGGAAGATAGACCGCTGTGGGCGGTTCGGCAACGGGGCCCTGAGCAGCCGTTTTGACACCTCGCTCCAGGCAAGCATAGGTTAAGGCACTCGCAGTTGCCGCGCGTGCGACTCTCTGGGCCCATCACACCTTAACTCTCCGATGTCATGAACCAATCGCTTGTTTTCCTGCTGCCGGTTCTGCTCTTCTCGGTGATCGTGCATGAGTACGCTCACGGGTACGTCGCTGAGCGGTGGGGTGATCCCACGGCACGGATGCTAGGGCGGCTGACCTTGAACCCGGTCCCGCACATCGATCTCTTTGGCTCGATTCTGGTGCCGTTGTTCCTGTTATTGAGTGGTTCGAGCATACTGTTTGGTTGGGCCAAGCCGGTACCGGTCACGCTGGAGAACTTCCGCGACCGCAAGTGGGGAGATATTACCGTATCGTTGGCGGGCCCCGCGTCCAACATTCTGCTGGCGTTCGCGTTTGCTGCTGGTCTGTTTGTCACTCGGGTTGTCTCTGGCGGGGCGATCTCGCCGGGGATACAGTTGCTTTGCGAGTACGGGATCTTTATCAATTTCATCCTGGCGGTGTTCAATATGCTGCCTGTGCCCCCGTTGGACGGCTCGCACGTAGTAGCCAACTTCTTGCCGCGTCCGATGGCCTACTCGTACCAGTCAACGGGTCGCTACGGACTGATCATCGTCATCCTGCTTCTGATGTTCACTCCGGTTGGGGGCATCGTGTTCGGCGTTACCCGCATATGGACATGGACGATGGTGCGCCTCGCGCTGGGGATCGGGTGAGTCCGTCGAGTGGACCCACGGCCGCAAAGCCCCGCGTCCTCAGTGGCATCCAGCCGACAGGCGAGCTGCATATCGGGAACTACCTGGGTGCGGTTCGGAACTGGGTCCGGTTGCAAGACGAGTACGAGTGCTTCTACCCGATCGTAGACTACCACGCCATCGCCAGCCCGTTCGATCCTCGGGAGCTCCGAAAGCTGACCGAGGACATGTTGGTCTCGCTGATCGCCGCCGGTCTGGATCCCGACAAGTGCCACATATTCATCCAGTCTGAAGTTCCCGAGCACACCGAGTTGGCTTGGATCCTCACATCGCTCGCTCCGCTTGGACAACTACAGCGGATGACCCAGTTCAAGGATAAGACTGCCGGCGGCGGAGAATCGGTCAACGCCGGGCTCCTCATGTACCCTGTACTTCAGTCGGCAGACATTCTGCTGTACAAGGCCGATCGCGTTCCGGTGGGGGAAGACCAGTCGCAGCACCTCGAGCTGGCCCGCATGCTGGCTCGGCGTTTCAATAACGCATTCGGCGAGACATTTCCTGAGCCGCAGGTCCTGCTGACCGAGACCCCGCGGGTGCTCGGTCTGGACGGCCAGAGCAAGATGTCCAAGACCAAGGGCAACCACATCGGAATCCTCGACCCACCGGAGCAGATTCGGGAGCGAATGGCAACGGCGTTCACCGACCCACAACGTAAGCGTCGCGAGGACCCCGGCCGGCCCGAGGTGTGTAACGTGTTCGCGTGGCACGGGTACTTTTCCGATTCGTCCACGATCGATCGGGTCGAACAACAGTGCCGAAGTGCCGAGATCGGCTGCTACGAAGACAAGATGCTCATGGCCGATGTGTTGAGTGAGACGTTCGCACCGATGCGGGAGCGAGCAGCCGAATTGCGATCCGATCCGAATCAATTAGCCGAAATACTGGCCGTGGGCCGTGAGGCAGCCCAGAAGGTGGCCCGAGAAACGATGCGCGAGGTACGCGAGGCGATCGGCCTATGGCAGACGTCGAATCGACCGGTCACAGCGTAAAGCTCGAGACCCTCGACTTCGAGGGCCCACTCGACCTTTTGGTCTATCTCGTCAAGAAGAACGAGGTGGACATATACGACATCCCGATAGCACTTATTACTGAACAGTTTCTCGAGTACGTCGAGGCGATGACGCGAGAAAAGCTAGAGAGTGCTGGCGAGTTCTTGCTGATGGCGGCGACGTTGATGCGGATAAAGGCTCAGATGCTGCTCCCACAGCCGGATTTGGACGACGAGGAGCTGGAGGATCCGCGGCGGGAGCTGGTGCTGAAGATCATCGAGTACCAGCAGTTCAAGGAGATAGCCGAACACCTCCGCGACCATGAATCGTCGCGTCGTCTGTTGTTCAGCAGGGGATACCGAGAATGGTTGGCGGAGGACGAGGCGCGGGCCGAGGAGGAACCCGCCGATCGAGCCACACTCGGCGATCTGTTGCGGGCTTTTGCCAACGTCATGGAGCAGGCCGCCCGGGACCGGGTCCACCACTTGGAGCCGCTCGCGGTCACGATCGAGGAAAAGGTCGATTTCATTCGGGGTCGACTGAGGCAAGATGGTCGGAGTTCGTTCCGCGAGCTATTCGTGGTGGGTGAACCCCGGTCGCATTGGATCGTGACTTTTGTAGCTTTGCTGGAGATGGCTCGTGAGGGCGAGATCCGCCTGCGGCAGGCCGAACGGTTCGGCGATATCAACGTCTTCGTAGGTGAGGGATTCAAGAAATGACGGATGCAAGCGCTGTTCCCACCGGGGCGGTTCTCGATACTAAGCACATCGTCGAAGCGCTGTTGTTCGCTGCTGATGAGCCGCTCACCTCTGGACAGCTGGCGGGCTTGATCGAGGAGACGACGCCGACGATGATCGAAGACATCGTCCGCGACTTGGAGGCGGACTACGCTCTGCAGCGCAGGGCGTTTGGCATTAAACGCATCGCTGATGGGTTTCAAATCGTCACCCGGTCGGATTATGCGGCCTGGATCGAGCGGCTCCGTGCGGCGGCACCGCGTCCGCGGCTGTCTCGCCCCGCGCTCGAGACGCTGGCGATCATCGCCTACAAACAGCCAGTCGCTAGAGTCGAGCTCGAGTCGATCCGCGGCGTGTCGGTCGACGCCGTTCTGAGGACGCTCCTGGAACGCGGTCTGATTCAGGTTGCCGGTCGGGGAGAGGGGCTGGGTCGGCCACTCCTCTACCGCACTACGGGCCACTTTCTCGAGTACTTCGGTTTGCCGGGCCTCGATGCCCTCCCCAAGCCGGAAGAGCTGGAGGTTCTCTTCGCCGATCGTGAGCGCCAGGAGGAGTTGGAGTTCGAATCCGAGGTGGACGCGGTCGCCGAGGAAGGTGAGTGACAGTTCGCCTGCAGCGTTATCTCGCCCAAGCCGGGATCGCGTCGCGCCGCAAGTGTGAGGACCTGATCGCGGCCGGGCTGGTGGCTGTGAACGGTCGTGTCGTGACACAGCCAGGGACTGTCGTCGGGCCTTCGGACCGGGTCACGTATCGAGGCGAGATCGTCGAGACCGAGTTTGGGAACGGCACGCGATCTGTGCCGAAGTGTTTGTTGTTCAACAAGCCGGCTGGGGTGCTAACTACCCGCCGAGATCCCGGGGGCGGCAAAACAGTATACGGTTTCATCCCCGAACCGGATCGTGGTCGACTCATCTACGTCGGTCGATTGGATCGCGACACGGAAGGCGTTTTGCTGTTCACCACCAACGGTGAGTTGGCACACCGATTGACTCATCCGCGGTGGGGCGTCAAGCGTGTCTATCGAGTCGACGTGTCGGGAGGGTTCGACATGGATCGGCTGGCTGCAGGATCGGAGCGAGGACTCGAATTGGACGATGGCATAACTGGGCCCTACCGGTTCCGGCGCCTCGACCGGAGTCGTTCGGCGACGGCCGATCAGTCGACGATCGAGCTGGAGTTGTCGGAGGGACGCAAGCGTGAGGTGCGACGTATGGTCGTTGCTTGTGGAGGTCACGTCGAGCGACTGGTGCGCACTCGGTACGCGTTCCTGGAGGCATCGGATCTGGCAGCGGGTCAGTGGCGTTGGTTGGGGCGATCAGAGGTGGAGGAACTGATGGCGTTGGTTGGTGTGGGTCGTGATGAGGAGAACCTCATGACGGGGCAGAATGGATCTTAAGGATCGCAGGGTGCTCATCCTCGGCGGATGGGGGTTGGTTGGTAGAGCGATCGCCAGGTCCCTGATCCCGGAGGCACCAGAGACGGTTGTGATCCATTCGCTACGGCGCAACGAGGCCGAGGAAGCTGTGGTGGCACTTAGAGAGCGATTCGCGTCCGACCGCGTTGGGTTCGAGCCCGCCTGGGGCAATGTGTTCGTACGTGATTCGCTGAAGGACGAGAACCGCATCGAGCTGCTCGTGGACAGATCCACGCGCCGTTCGATCATTGACGACACCATGAAGGAGCTCAGTAGCGAGATCCTGTCCGAGGCGTATCTGTATCGGTTGTTAACTGACTCACGGCCCCACGTGGTCATTGACTGCATCAACACCGCAACCGCATTCGCGTATCAGGATGTTTTTTACAGCGTTCGCCGAGTGCAAAACGTCGTGGCCCGCGTCGACGCCGGCACGGCTGGCGTCCAGGAGCTGTCTGACGTCATCGAACAGCATCTGACGACGCTCTCGCTTCCGCAGTTGATCCGACACGTCCAGGTTCTCAGGGCGTCGCTCAAGGCAGCCGGGGCGTCTTTCTATCTGAAAGTCGGCACCACCGGTTCGGGGGGCATGGGGTTGAACATCCCGTACACCCACTCCGAGGAGAAACCAAGCCGCGTTCTGCTGACAAAGTCGTCGATCGCCGGTGCTCACTCGATGTTGCTCTACCTATTGGCTCGTACGCCCGACGCCCCAATCGTGAAGGAGATCAAGCCGAGCGCGGCGATCGCCTGGAAACAAATCGGGGCTGGTCCGGTCACCGTGGGTGGACGACCGATCCCGCTCTACGACTGCGAGACAGATCGTGCCGTCGAGGTGAGTGAGGCGATAGCCGACGATGCGGCTGGCTGGGCTCCCGTTCAAGGCAGTGAGGGGGGTCAGGCGCTGCTCGAGTCGGTGTTTATCGATACCGGGGAAAACGGAGTCTTCTCCTGCGAGGAGTTCGAGACGGTGACCGCACTCGGGCAGATGGAATTCGTCACGCCGGAGGAGATCGCCGCTGACGTCATCGCTGAGATCAAGGGCGGCACCACGGGCCGCGAGGTGGTGGCCGCGCTCGACGGTTCGACGCTTGGACCGACCTATCGAGCTGGCGTCATGCGCCACCGAGCGCTCGAACAGATGCGGGAGCTGGAAGCCGATACCGGTTTCGAGTCGGTGGCGTTCGAGATGCTGGGTCCGCCGCGGCTGTCAAAGCTGCTTTACGAGGCCGCTCTGCTGAGGCGGGCTCGGGGCAGTCTCGAGGCGGTGGCGAACAGCGATCCAGAAGAAATGAGCGTCGCGTGCGCTGAGATCGTCACCCAGGATACGAAACTGAGATCGCACATTCTATCGATCGGGCTTCCGATCCGTTTGCCGAGCGGCCGGTTGATCAGGGGACCCGAGATGAAGATTCCGGTGTATTTCGAAGAGGCCCGTGAGGAGCTGACACCGGAGAGTATCGAGCGCTGGGCTGATGCAGGCTGGGTTGACCTACGGCCAGCCAACCTCGAGCGATGGCGGGAGCGAGCGCGGTTGATCATCAGTGAGATTGAGGGCCAACCAGCCGATACCTCGTCTGAGGTGTTTGAAGATCGCGCGTATTGGACACCCGGCGACGATCTTCCAATCGGCCGGGTGGCCGCTTGGATCCTAGGTGTTGAGGAGCAGGGTACGCGCGGAAAGGCGCTATGACGGATTCGACGACCTCGATCACAAGAACTTCAACAGCCGCGGCCGTGGACGAACGCTTGGCCGATTTGGTCGCTCGAGCCGCGGGTCATGACGCGCGTGCCTTTCGCGATCTCATATCGGCATATCAAGACGCTTTCTACGCGTTGGCCCGCAGGTACACGGGATCGCACGAAGATGCCAACGACGTGTTGCAAGAGGGCTTTGTGAAGGTGTATCAAAACCTCGCTGGGCTATCGCGACCGGAGGCGTTCTTCCCGTGGGCCCGGAGGATCATGGTCAACACCGCTCTGGACCATCTCCGCCGCCGGCAGCGGTCGGCCGCGGTCGAGTCTCAATCACCCGAGGGGTTCGAGGAAGGCTTTGCCGACCATCGGTTCGAATCACCCGACCAGCGGGTCGAGCACCGAGAGTTCCTGCTGAAACTGGAGCGGGCGATCGCCGTGTTGCCGCCGCGGCAGCGGGAGATCGTGGTACTTCACGACATCGAGGGCTTGTCGACCGAGGAGGTGGCCCGGAAGTGCGGCTGCCCGACGGCGACGGTTCGGTCCAATTTGTTTTACGGGCGTGAGAAATTGCGCCGCATACTCTCCAAGCACCGCTGAGGTGCCTTGCCGAGCACGGGTCACGATGATTCGCTTGAACGTCGGCTCGGTGTTTGCGTCTAGGTAGTGGAGTCTGAAATGGAGGAATCACGACGCATGCGTCAAACCCAACACCTCGATCAGGAGACGCTGTACGAGCTACTCGACGGACGGCTCGATCCCGTCCGCGCGCGGCGAGCCGAGGTGCATCTGTGGAGGTGTGAGGCCTGTCGGATGCAGCATGAGGAGTGCGGCGCGTTGTTGAGCTCTCTCCGCTGGTATGGTGCCGATCCGCCACGGCCGCCGGTCGGGTACTGGGACGCCTTTTGGGCCCGGTGGCCGATCGTCACTCGGACCCCACGACGAGCGACGCGTTGGATGGTTCCCGCCCTCGGTATGGCGGCTTCGATCGTGCTATTGATCGGCGTGTGGTGGGGGGCACGCAGCGAGCCCGTGGAATCAGAACCGCCGGTTCCGACGGTCGCTTTCGACAGTGGCTGGGAGGACGATTACGAGTTCTTCGAGCGAGCCACGGTTGCTGTCGGGAGCGTCGATCCGTTGTCCAAGGGCGTCATCCTGGCGAGTCTCGCCGAAGCGCCATGAACTCCCTAAGCCCGGATAGAAAGAGGCAGCTGCTAGCGCTGCTGGTGACCGCTTCGTGCCTGACCGGCTGTCGAGAGGCACCCGAGGAGCCCCAGGTGGCGCTGCGACTCCAATACCAAGTAGGCGACACTCTCTACTATGAGTACACCGCCAACGGTACCGCGACGTACCCCGATACGCTCACCGCAGACAAGACTACGAAAACATACGAACGGAATCTGCGGGTCGACGAAGTCGCGACAGACTTAACCCCGAGCGGAAACTATCTGCTCGCATGGACCTATCATCTGCCGGCCAGGGTCGAAGACGGGGTGGAGGCAGAACCCGGCGACTTCACGATCAACCTCGAGATCAGCCCTCAGGGTAGGATCATCGACGTCACCAACCTCGAGACCGCGAAGACCCTGTTTCACGATATGGATTTCCGTACCTACTTGGAGCAGACGCAGCCGGTTTTTCCCGAACGGGCGCTCAAGATCGGTGACAGTTGGACTCAGCAGGTCAAGGTGCTCTCGCCGGAAGCCGAACCGGTCGTCACGACGTCCAACTACGTCCTCGAGGACCTAACCGAGGAGGACGGTGAACCGATCGCGATCATCGCCTTCGACGGCGACGTCTATCTGCCCACCGCCCCGGAGAACGGCGGGGACCCGAGCGCTGTCTCGGCCGAGGAGCGAATTCGGGTCCGAGGGCGGATGTACTTTGCTCACCAACGAGGGCAGATAATCCGAGTGGAAACCAACGCCGAGGCGGAGATCACGCGGGTTACGGTTGAAGACGGTTTGGTTGCGCGTCGATCGATCGAGATCGAGCAGCAGAGTCGCCTGCGTCTAGTCGGGCCGTAGCACCAACTGTCCCCATTCGATAATCGTTACCAAAAAACGGACTTGACAGGTCCGCTTTTGGGGATATCGTGAAGGCGATGATTGAGAATCGATCTCAACGGCTGGGTGCGGCGCTTTGTGCGCTCGGCGCAAGCCTGCTGCTGGTGGGGCCCGGCGCCTTCGCCCAGAGCACGGGCCAGCTCAAGACCCGAATCATCTCCGAGACCGGGGATCCAATCGCCGGCGCACGGGTCGAGGTCCTGACCATCGATCGGAGAGCGGTATCGGACAGCGCCGGTTGGGCGGTGTTGGATCGACTGCCGGCCGGCCAATTACAGGTCGAGATCAGGGCGTTTGGCTGGCAAACCCAGCGGTTGACCGTAGAGCTCGCGGCTGGTGAACAGCGGGCAACCGAGGTTGCGCTGGGCGCTGGTGCGCTGCGCGCGCCCCCGATCGACGTCGTGCTCAACCGCTTTAGCGTGGTGGGTGGCAAGGACGGTCTTGGTCGCATTCACGGCTCGGCACACTACCTGGGGCCGGAGGAGCTCAATCGTCGCAAACTGCTCTATGACGATGTAAACGCCTTCCTGCGCGCGGTTCCAGGGGTCAACATCCAAGAAGAAGAAGGCTACGGGTTGCGACCCAATATCGGGATCCGCGGCACCGGCTCCGAGCGCAGCTCGAAGATCACCCTCATGGAGGATGGCGTGTTGATCGCTCCCGCCCCGTACGCTGCGCCAGCCGCCTACTACGCGCCGGTGGCCGGTCGGATGAATGCCATCGAGATCCGCAAGGGCTCGAGCCAAGTCAAGTACGGACCACACACCATCGGAGGGGCGATCAATTTTGTATCCACGCCGATCCCCGATCGGCTGGGTTGGTTTGGCGACTTCGAGGCTGGAGCCGACGAAACAGGGAAAGCGTGGGTCGGGATCGGTGACGCACGCGATCACTTCGGTTGGTTGGCGGAGACGTATCAGATTCGGACCGGCGGGTTCAAAGAGCTCGACGGGGGTGGCGACACGGGCTTCGATCTTCACGACTACCGGTTGAAGCTGCGGATCAACACCGACCGTGAAGCTCGCTTGTACCAGCAGCTGGAGCTAAAGCTCGGAGCCTATGACGAAACCTCGAACGAAACGTACCTCGGCCTGACAGAGGCGGATTTTCGGAGCCAACCGTTTCGCCGGTATCGGGCCTCGAGTGAGGACGTCATGCGCGCCGATCACCGACAGTTCCAGTTACGACACGCGATACGGTTTCCGGCCGGATCGGATGTGAACACGGTTGTATACCACAACGATTTCGGGAGGAATTGGTACAAGCTGGAGAGAGTCAATGGCGTAGCGATCGCTGATATCCTGAGCGATCCCGATCGTCACTTGGACGCGTTCGCGGTGATACGCGGTAGCGATAGCGACGTGGACGCGTTGACGGTGCGAGCCAACAACCGAGACTACGCGTCGACTGGGGTGCAGTCCGTGATCGGGTTGGTGACTGCGGTTGGCGTTAGCGAACATGAGATCGAGGTCGGGGTCCGATACCACAAAGATGAGGAAGATCGCTTCCAACACGAGGATGGCTTCCAGATGTTGGCGGGCGAGATGGCTCGCACAAGTGCTGGATCGCCGGGTAGCCAATCCAATCGAGTTAGTGAGGCGACCGCGCGAGCCGTGTTTTTGCAGGATCGAGTCGAGATCGGACGGTGGAGCCTGACCCCCGGCGTCCGTTACGAGTCCATAGACTTCACGCGCACTGATTACGGGGTAGACGATCCTACGCGGGTTGTGCCGGAAAGGGTGAGGGAGACGCACGTGGACGCGTGGATTCCCGGCCTCGGGATCGGGTACGAGCTTGGCTCGGGTATCGATCTCTTCGGTGGTGTGCACCGTGGATTCGGCCCGCCGGGACCCGGAGCCGACGACGACACGGAAGCCGAGAGAAGCCTCAACTACGAGCTTGGATTGCGCCTGACGGGCTCTAGCGTCGAAGCCGAAGCAACTGTGTTCTACAATGACTACGAGAACATCCTCGGCCAAGCCACGTTGGCAGTCGGTGATGACACGGGTGAGGGGGAACTGTTCAACGGGGGTGCGGCGCGCGTGTCCGGCCTCGAGTTGGCGCTAAGCAGTGATCAGTCGTTTGGGTCCGACCGGCGATGGTCAGCCCCGATCCGGTTGGCTTACACCTATACTTCGACTGAATTTGGAACCAGCTTCGAGAGTTCCTTCCCGCCTTGGGGCGCGGTTGAAAAAGGCGACGAGTTGCCCTACGTACCACGCCATCAACTGCATGCGACGGTCGGCATTGCTCACCCGTTGTGGATGATTGAGCTGACGGCCGATCATGTTGGCATCGCACGAACGCAGGCCGGACGTGGTTCGATCGCCCCGGAGCAGGGGACGGATGATTACACCGTCTGGAGCGTGGGCAGCGAGTACACTCTGTCGCCGCGGGCAACGCTGTTCGCAGGGATACAAAACCTGACCGCGGCCGAGTACGTAGTCGCCCGCCGACCGGCTGGTGCTCGCCCCGGCCTATCCCGCACTGCGCTGGCAGGAATCCGAATCAGCAACTGATCCCGGATCGTGATTCTGGGGCCACGGTTGCGTCCTCTCCAACAACTCCACAGCTTGGAGAAGTCATGAGCCTCAGGGTGCTCTATCTGTCGCATGCGTCGCGCACGCCCGAGTCGCTGGAGCGGTTTGTCGAGGAAGAAGGCGGCGACATCGTCCCGCTCGAGACCGCCGTCGAAGTCCGACAGGCGCTCGATCGGGGGATCGTGGATCTCGTCGTTCTGGACGCCGATGACAACTTCGGGGCCGCCTCGGAGTTGTGCGAGCGACTCAAAGCGGATCCGTTCAACTCGGTGGTGCCGATTGTCTTCATGTCGCGCGAGCACCAAGTCGAGCAGATCGCTAACGGCTTCCGAAGTGGGGCCGATGAGTTCTTGAGCGGCACCCACTCCGGCCGTGAACAGCGGCTACGGCTCAGGATGGTGCTAAAGCGGGTTGCGCGGGATGTCGCGGTCCACCCGTCGACGATGTTGCCCGGCACGAAGATCATTCAGCATGAGATCGAGCGCAGGATCGCTGGCGGTGAGCGGTTCGCGGTGTGCTACGCCGACATCGACTCGTTCAAGGAGTTCAACGACGTCTACTCGTACCCGCGCGGTGACAAGGTGATCTGGATCCTCTCCCTGATCCTTCGGGACACTGTGCGGCGGCTCTCGTCGAGTGGTTTCGTGGGCCACATAGGTGGGGACGACTTTATCTACACCGTGCCGTTTGAGGACTTGGCTCGGGTCTCCAACGCAGTCATCGAGACGTTCGATACACTGATGCCGTTGCAGTATCCCGACGAGGATCGACAGCGCGGCTTCTATATCGCGGAGGACCGGCAGGGGCGAGTTCGCGAGATACCGTTGATGACGTTGTCGATCGGTTGTGTCACCAACGTGCGGCGTCAGTTCACCCACCCCGCGAAAGTGAGCGAATTGGCGACCGAGATGAAGCACTACGCCAAGTCATTCAAGGGATCACTGTACGTGGTCGATCGCCGGGGTGACGTGAGCGAGCATCAGACCTCAGCTGCTGGTAGCATCACGACTGAGCAAAGGCAAACATGATGCGCTATCTTACTAGGTTATATGAGTGACGTACGAGACCACCGCCGCCGATTGTCGCAACTAGGGGAGCGGCTCGAGCTCCTCGGGAGCTATCTTTGACCTGCCTTCCAAGCGAGAGCGGATAGCCACGCTCGAGACGGAGTCCGCGGCGCCGGATTTCTGGGTCGATAACGAGCGCGCGCGGGCGATACTAGCCGAGATCAAGCAGCACCAGTCCTGGGTCGGAGAGTACGATGCGCTCCGAGTCGAGATTGACGAGGCCGGTGAGATGCTGTCGCTGCTCGAGGGTGAGGAAGAGGCTGCTCTTTGGGATGAGTTTGGCGCGCTAGAAGGCGGTATCGCCGACCGAGTGGCTCGCCTCGAACTGAGGGGAATGCTGAGCGATGCGGACGATTCTCGCGACGCAATCCTCACCATTCATCCTGGTGCCGGTGGCACTGAGAGCCAGGATTGGGCGTCGATGCTCATGCGCATGTACACGCGATGGTTCGAGAGCAACGGCTACGCGTATCAGATCATCGATATTCAGGAAGGCGAAGAGGCGGGGATCGACCGCGTCACGATCGAGGTCAAGGGTGACCACGCCTACGGGTACCTCAAAGCCGAGAAAGGCGTGCATCGGCTCGTGCGCATCAGCCCATTTGATTCTGCTGCCCGGCGGCACACCTCCTTCGCTTCGGTGTTTGTCTATCCGGATGTGGCGGACGAGATCAACGTGGAGGTCATAGACAAGGACTTGAAAGTCGACACCTACCGCGCCAGCGGTGCGGGGGGGCAGCATGTGAACAAGACGGACAGTGCCGTACGGATTACCCATCTCCCGACAGGTATCGTCGTTCAGAGTCAAGCTGAGCGCAGTCAACATAGGAACCGCGAGACCGCCATGCGCCTGTTGAGGTCGAGGCTGCATCAATACCTCAAAGCCGAGCGGGAGAAGTCACGCGAGGAGTTGGAGGCGGAGAAGAAGGAGATCGCGTTCGGTAGTCAGATCAGGTCGTACGTGCTGCATCCGTACACGATGGTCAAGGACCACCGAACAGGGTTTGAGATGTCGGATGTCGAGGCCGTGCTCCAGGGGCAACATCTGATCGGGTTCATGGAGGCGTATCTGAAACAAACCGCCGGTACTAATAACTGATGTCTGACGGAGAGACCGATCCTCTATCGGTTCGACTGTCGAAGTTGATGGAGCTCGAGCAAACCGGGATCGATCCTTACCCGTCGTCCTGGGAGGTGACTGATTCGGCCGCGGATCTGGTCGAGGCCTTCGAGGACGAGGAGGAGGACATCGAATGCCGAATCGCGGGTCGAGTCGTGACCGTTCGTCGGCACGGGAAGACGACGTTCTTCCATTTGGCCGACCGGTCGGGGCGCATCCAAGCATATCTTCGGCAAGACGAGCTTGGCGACGGGTATGATCTGGTTGATCACCTCGACATAGGGGACTTCGTCGGAGTTGCTGGTGATTTGTTTCGTACGCGGACAGGGGAGATCACGGTACGGGTACGCGAGGCGGTGCTGCTCGCGAAGGCTCTACGGCCGCTGCCGTTTGGGAAGCTCGTGGAATCGGAGGACGGAGACCGTACGTACCACCGCGTGGTCGATCGCGAATTTCGTTATCGGCAGCGCTACGCCGACCTTGCCGTCCGGCCGGAGGCCAGGGGAGTCTTTGAGCGTCGGTCACAGATCATCCGATATCTCAGAAACGAGCTCGAAAGCCGCAATTTTCTGGAGGTCGAGACACCTGTTCTACAGCCGGTCTACGGTGGTGCAACGGCGCGCCCATTCGTGACCCATCACCAAGCGCTGGGCGTTCCGTTGTATTTGCGTATTGCCGATGAGTTGTATCTAAAACGGTGCATCGTTGGCGGCCTGGAGCGTGTCTACGAGGTAGCCAAGGACTTTCGCAACGAAGGCATTGATCGGTTCCACAGCCCCGAGTTCACGATGCTCGAGTTCTACCAGGCGTACGCTGACTACGAGGATTTCATGGTGCTGGCCGAGGAGCTCTTGGCGGGTTTGGTAGAAGAAGTGACCGGTGGTGCCGAGATCACGTACCAAGGTCGCACCGCGAATGTTACACCACCGTGGCCTCGGCTCGGTTTCTTGGACGCATTGGCCGAGCGCGGTGTGGCGGTCGACGATTTGTCACGGCCAGCTCTGGTCAGGGAGGCAGCGCGACACGAAATCGAGATCTCGGAGCAAGAGCGAGAGGGCAAGATCTTGGAAGCGCTGTTCGATCATCTCGTTGAGCCGACTCTCGAAGGGCCGGTGTTCGTGATCGCTCACCCGCGGCTGACTTCGCCCCTGGCCAAGGCTCACCCACGCGATCCCCGCTTGGTCGAACGATTCGAGGCCTACCTGTTCGGTCGCGAATGGGCAAATGCTTTCAGTGAGCTCAATGATCCCCGCGACCAGCGGCGCCGGTTCGAGGATCAAGCCGAACTCGCCGCGGCCGGTGACTTGGAGGCGCCGAACGTCGTGGACGAAGATTTCTTGAGAGCCCTTGAGTATGGTATGACGCCGACCGCCGGTACGAGAATTGGCATGGACCGCCTAGTGATGTGCTTGACCGACCAACCGGCGATCAGGGATGTGATTCTATTCCCGGCGCTGCGACCCGAGGAGGGTCGGGTTGAAGACGAGGGTGAATCGTGAGTCTTGAGTGGCAAATTGCGCTGCGTTATTTGACGTCCAAGCGCCGATCGGGAGTGATCTCGGTGATCGGTCTGATCGCGATCGGAGGCGTGTTCGTCGGGGTCGCGGCGTTGGTCATAGTGATGAGCGTGATGAGTGGTTTGCAGCGCGATCTGAGAGACAAGATCCTCACCAACACGCCACACCTCATCGTGCAGAAGTACAACTCCGAGCCGCTGACAGAGTATCAGGACGCGCTGGAGGGAATCGCCGCTACGCCGGGTGTGGTGGGTGCGGCTCCATTCATTTATACGGAAGGGATCATTGGCCACGGTCGGGGCCGCAACGAGGGCGCGGTGATCCGGGGCGTGGATCCGGACCTCGAGTCTCAAGTTGCCGACACCAAGAACCAGATCTTGTCGGGCCGCTATGAACTGCGTCAGTCTCCGGACGAGCCTTACCCGAAGGTTGTCGTCGGCTATCTGTTGGCCGATCGGTTGGGCGCCTTTCCGGGCGACACGTTGACCTTGACTACACCTGAGGTGGCAGCCGTTTCGCCGCTCCACGGCACGATACCCAAGCTCCAGAAATTCATCCTCGCGGGGACGTTCAAGAGCGGCCTGTTCGAGTACGATTCGAAGTTCGTTTATGCCTCTCTCGAGTCGATGCAGCAGTATCTCCAGTCGGGGGATATCGCTTACGGCGTGGCGGCCAGGGTGGCTGATATTTGGGAGGCGAGTGACGTCGGTGAACGGGTCGTCGACCAGCTCGACGGCCCGTTCTACGTGACAACTTGGATCGAGCTGAATCAACCCCTTTTCGCGGCATTGAAACTAGAGAAGAGAGCCATGTTCATTATATTGGTTCTCATCGTGCTGGTGGCTGCGTTCAACATCATCAGCACGCTGACGATGATCGTGATGGACAAGACGAAAGAGATCGGGATCTTGCGCTCGATGGGGCTAGAGGGTCGATCCGTTCGAAGAGTTTTCGTCTACCAAGGTGCCCTGATCGGTGTCGTCGGTACGGGTTTTGGCACCCTGGTCGGGCTCGTTGCCGCGTTTCTGCTGGCTCGCTATCGATTCATTTCACTGCCTGGCGACGTCTACTTCATCGACACCTTGCCGGTGGAGGTGGAACCGTTCGGGGTGGCGCTGATCGTGGGTGCCAGCTTGTTGATCAGTCTTGCCGCGACGTGGTACCCGGCTTCGCAGGCTGCACGCATGGCCCCGGTCGATGCTATTCGATATGAGTGATCGACATTACTACGAGGCCGAAGGTCCAGTGTTGGTTGGGCATCGCTTGCACAAGGAGTATCCGGGCGGTGGAGGCCCGTTGGTAGTGTTGCGGGGCGTAGATTTGGAGGTGCAACCCGGCGAGACGGTGGGGGTTGTTGGCGCTTCTGGAGCCGGCAAGAGCACTCTTCTGCACCTCTTGGGGGGCCTCGATCGACCGACTCGAGGGCGGGTTGTGCTGGCCGGCCAGCACCTGAGCCAGCTGTCTGACAGCGAGTTGTCCAAAGTTCGCAGCAAGCTGTTGGGCTTCGTTTTCCAGTTTCATCATCTACTGATGGAGTTCTCAGCGCTGGAGAACGTAACCCTGCCGCTTCGCATCCAAGGGGTCGATGACGACACCGCACGAAGTAAGGCTCGCGCGGTGCTAGAAGAAGTTGGTTTGGGCGAGCGCCTCACCCACCGGCCAAGTGCTCTATCCGGTGGGGAGCAGCAGCGAGTCGCGTTCGCGAGGGCGCTGGTTCACGAGCCCATGGTGATCTTGGCCGACGAGCCATCAGGCAACCTGGATCGCGCCAACAGCGAGCACCTGCACGACCTGATGTTCAGCCTGGCGCGAGAGAAACGGGTGGCGTTTGTGGTCGCGACCCACGATGAGCGTCTTGCCGGTAGGACGGACCGTCTCTTGCGTTTGGACGACGGAGTCGTGGCGCCGGTCACCGCTGGTGTGGCTCCCGAGGGGTGGTCGGACCCAACGGGGGTTTGAACATCGCCACATAGAGGCGCGTTTTACTCGGTGTGGCAGTGTAATTACCTTCTAGGTGCTGGTAGTGAATCTTTTTGACCAGGATTGAAGTTATGCTGTGTGAAGATTGCCACGAGAACCCGGCCAGCGTTCACTTCACCCAGATAGTGAACGACGAGACCGAGACCCTGCATCTGTGTCAGTCGTGCGCAGAGGAGCGGGGACTCAAGACCCCGCTGCCGGGATCTCAAGCCCCGTTGTCGGACTTCTTGTCCGAGATGGGTGCGCCGATCTTCACCAGTGCGACCAACACGAACGCAGCTTGCCCCCGGTGCGGATGTACGTTTCGGCAATTCCGAAAGACCGGCAGGCTCGGGTGCTCTCGATGCTACTCTACCTTTGAGCAAGAAATGAGCGCGCTGCTGAGGCGAATCCATGGCTCCAACGAGCATGTCGGCATCTGTGAGGACGAAGGCGTACAACTGCCGTCCGGCCCAGAAGCCCAATTGGCATCACTGCGGCGCGAGCTCCGACAAGCAGTCGACAACGAGGAGTACGAGCGAGCCGCCGAGTTGCGTGACGCGATCGTGGAGTTGGAGTCAGACCAGGCCATCACAGTTTCAGCAGATGCACAACCAGGAGTTGAAGACGTCGTGGGTGGACAAGAGTGAACCTGCCCAATGATGATCTGTTGCAGCCTGTTGAGGGTGGGCTGGCCTGGATCACGGGAGACGGCCCGCACGCGGGTGTAATCCTGTCGACGCGCATCCGTTTGGCGCGCAACCTGGAGCGATATCCGTTCCGGGAGACGATAAGTGGGAGCCAGCAAGAGCTGGTCATGGAGGAGATCGTTGAGGCATTCGAGTCCACGACTAACGATGTCCGCCAGTTCGTACGGTTGGCGGATTTGCCCGAGACCGATCTGACCGTGCTTCTCGAACGACACTTGGTCAGCCGTGAGATGGTGAAGTTCCGGGAGGCTAGCGGTCTGCTGGTGGGGGACGGGGGCCGTTTGGCCCTCTTGATCAATGAAGAGGACCATGTGCGTATACAGGCGCTGACGCCAGGTCTGCAGATCGAAACCTCATGGCAAATCGCGAGCCGAACCGATGAGACGCTGCGCAGCCGGTTGCGCTTCGCCTATCATCATCGATTCGGTTTTCTGACCAGCTGTCCGACAAACACTGGGACCGGTTTGCGGGCTTCGGTGTTGGCTCATTTGCCGGCATTGGTTCTAACACGCGAGATCGCCAAGGTGCTTCAGGGTTTGGCTCAAATCGGCCTGACGTTCCGCGGACTCTATGGCGAAGGGTCTGACGTTATCGGGAACTACTTCCAGATCTCCAACCAAACGACGCTTGGCAAGAGCGAGGACGAGTTGGTTGATCACCTGGGCCAGATCACCCGTCAGGTGATCGAATACGAGGAGAACGCGCGCCAGGTGCTCGTTCGGGATGCGCTTGACGAAATCGAGGACAAGGTGTGGCGAGCGTACGGTCTGATGACTTGCGCCCGCTCGCTTTCGTTCGACGAGATGATGAATCTGCTGTCCGCCGTACGTCTAGGCGTGAGCATGAAACTGCTACCTCGGATCGGGGTATCCACGCTCAATCAGCTATTATTGTGGACCCAGATAGCCCATCTGGAGAAACGCGCTGGCCGCAAGCTCGACAAGCGGGAGCGCGAGATTGAGCGGGCTTCCTTGGTGCGAGAAATGCTGGCGGAGGAAGGACAGGATACCGATGAATAGCAATTTCACCGATCGAGTACGCAAGGTCCTTTCGATGGCGCGCGAGGAGGCGACC
>JBDHED010000021.1:0-18756 GCA_039591175.1 Gemmatimonadota bacterium
TCGTCCCCACGATCAGCGCTTGGAGCTTCTTGCGGCCATACTCCCGCATCCGTCCAAACTGTTGTTCGAAGGCCGGATCTTCGATCGCTTTCTTTCGCAGCAAAACCGTAAGACCGACCTCGGGCGAGAGCCAGCGTCGGTGCAACGACCCCAGGCCTTCCCACGCCTCGGGTGCATTAGCCAACACCCACTCCTTGATCGCTTGCCCTTCTCGTACTTGCCGATGGTTCAGAACAAATGCGTAAACAACGGCAAGTGCGGCGATTGAAACGCCGATCATTACCGGGATGCTCGTCATTATCTCCTCCGGTCCGAAGCTGGCGGTTTGCATGTGCCCGTACTTAATACATGACTTGAGGGTCTAGCGCTAGACCTCTATGCATCAAAGTCTTGGCGTGGTGGCTCAAGACCTGAAAGAGCACGAAAGATCGACGCCGCAGATCTCCACCCACTCGCCAATATCGACCAGATCGTCCACGCGCCCGCGCGTCTCATGGTGCTAACCCATCTATACGTCGTGGGCCGAGCGGACTACGTGTTCTTGGTACACCTCACCGGGTTGACGTGGGGCAACCTGTCGACCCATCTCCGCAAGCTCGAGACGGCTGGCTATGTTCGAATCGAGAAGGAGTTTCGGGACAAGAAACCACACAGCATGATTCGTCTCACACGAGAGGGCAGGCAGGCGTTCCGAGACTACAAACGCAGGGTTCAACGAGTATTGAATGACCTGCCAGATTGATTCAGAGGGGTCCGACCGGATCCTCGAAGTCGCCCAACCGCTGGACTTCCCGTCGGAGGCGAGGGTGAGCCAGCCATAGGTAGCCTCCCATCATGAGCACCGCCGCCAGACTCACCAGCAAAGCTGTCCACATCGGGACAGCATCGGTCACCGGTTCCACAAAAGCGAGTACCACTCCGATGGTGTGAAAAAACACGAACAGCGCTAAGAACAGGACCAGATACCAGAGCTGGGGATACTTCTCGAGCTTGAACACGACCCACGACGCGATCAGCCCGACGAACAGAAAGAGAACCAGGTGCAGACCATTGTAGACGAAGATCGGTGCGGCCTCGATCGTGACAACATTGCCACCATCCAGAGTACCGAGCAGCCGGTGGCCCAACACCGCCGCGGTGTGAAGCAGGTGGCGTCCGGCGATCAGATTGAGCACACCAAAGCAGACTGCCACCGTCGCGTACCCGATGACCCCGGCGATCATGCCCTGACTCAGTATTCGATTACGTTCCGCATCCACGCTGAAACCAGCTTAGCTTTTCACGCGCCCGCTTGCACTGAGCCGGCAGGCGTCCTCAATCAAGGTTCCTGCCGCCGCCCACACCCTGGGGTCACGATCCATCCGGGCATGGGCCACTCGAAATGCTTTCTTCCACCACGGTAGATCTCCGATGTCAATCGCTGAACCAGGCGGCCGATCGTAGGCGAATCTCCAGTTGCCGATGACGCGGGTCTGGCTCGGATCCGTCGCTCGGATCGGGTTCTCCCCCGCTATGATCCAACCGTCGTCCTGGTAGAAATTGGCCGCCCGACGAACGTTGGCCGGTACCTCATCATCGTCAAAACCCACGCTGTCGATCTGAAGCAGGAAATCGATTGGAACCGGTCGAGTAGCGAGCATCCGCGCGAACTCGACAGCCGCCCAACCGCCGAGGCTCTGGCCGTACACGACTAGACGCACGCGCCGCGTTTCGTCACCGTCCACCTGGCCGTCTTGGTTCGCATCCAACACACGCTCTACAAATGCCAGCGCTAGTGGGATGCGCCGGTTCTCGAACGTCTCGGCGTACACGCCTCGATCGGCGTCACGCAACTCGAGCGCCAGCCCCCGCACGCCCTTGCTGGCGTCGTTCCAGGAATCCATCCCGCCCAAGAACCCGCACCCGACACAGGCCCCGGGCGGAGCCACGTGGACGGTCTCGAGATCCGGCAGCTGGACACTCTTGCACGTTGCCAACATGGTCAGCATCAGCACCAAGCTGAAAACGAGAACTGTGAGTTTCACCTGCTATACCACCGGGAAGGTTCCTACTAATCGACTCGCCAGCGCAAGGCCAAATGTAGCCTGGGACTACCTGCTGCGCCTCTCCGGAGGGTTTATGGATCGGCAAGTCCAGTTGGCGAGGCGGATCTCGATCCAAACCTGTGAGGAGATCACAGCCAGGCTCCGAGACGCGCGGCTTTCGAGGTTTCCTTTCCTGCAATTGACCACGCCAAAGGGCGTAGTCGCTGAACAACCAATAGCCAGCGTAGGCCGGTCAAACAGGGCCAGGAATCCATCCCCCGCTGTCGCGATCTCCTCGCCACCGAAACGGGTTAGCGCGGCGCGCACGATCTCGTGGTGCTGAGCAAGCAGCTCGCGCCAGCGCTGGTCACCCAGTTGTGCGGCGCGCTCGGTAGAGCCGACGATGCCGGTGAACAGGATCGTAGCGATTGAGGCCTCGGCCATCATCGGATTCTATCCCCTGTCCTGGGTGAATGGAACTCCGCCATCCGGGCGAACGTGAGCGTCGTATCGCTCGATTGCGGGGTAACCCATCATAACCTATTGTCTCCTGGTCCCGACAATTCGTTACTCTGGGCCCCAGACGGAGGTGAGCAGTGCTTGTCCGAGCCCTCCTTTCGATCCTGCTTGTAGCCATATCGGCTTCAGTAGCACTCGCACAAGATCCGACCGAGGTCGATCCAAGCCATTACACGGTGGCGTTCGAGAACGACGACGTGCGCGTTTTGCGGATCCACTATGGACCGGGTGAGACGTCGGTGATGCATGAGCATCCCGAAGGTGTCGCCATCCAGCTAACGACGACCACCTGGCGGATGCACGCCCCTGACGGTACATCAGCCGACTACTCGACTGAAGCCAACCAGGTGGAGTGGGCGGATGCGGTCGTCCACTCGCCTGAGAACACGACCGATGAAGCCGGCGAAGTGTTCCTGGTCGAGTTCAAGAAGCATGATGGCAAGAAACATCACGACGGTCACGACGACGACTACGACCACGAAGACGAAGACGACAGCGAGGACGAGGACGACGACTACTGAGGAACCGTGTCTCCAAACGCCTCGGCGGCTGCCTCGTCAAGCGTCAACTCGCTCCCCTCCACCCAAGCCGCGGCAAAGTCTCGCTCGCCAAGAGCCTCCCGCGCCGCGGTGACCGAACGATCGTAGAGCAGGCGATCGGGGGGATCGAGCGTTCGACCTTGCGCCGCTAGGCCGGCCTCACTGGCGCCCAGCAGCCGCGCCGCTCGATCGTGATCGCCCCTGGTGGCGTAAACCTCCGCCATGCCGATGAGCGCTTGCAGACGGCCCGCCGGGTGGTGGAGCTCGGCGGCAACGTGGGCTGTTTGTCGATACCGTCTCTCCGCTTCATCCGTGTTCCCCATCGCGTGCGTGGTCTGACCCAGATTGAAGAGGATATCCACGTCCCGGTATCGATTCCCGTATTCCTGACACCGCAGCCGCGCCTCCTCGTACATCGCTTCTGCCCGGTCCAAGTGTCCCCAGTATCGATCCGTTTCTCCCTGGTTCACGAGCAAAACCAGCTCCGAGTCCCGGTCGCCGAGCTCCCGAGCCAGCTTCAATCCCTCTTCCGCAGCGACAGTTCCGATTTCGTAATCACGCTCACTCAGCGACGCGTTCCTCCCAACCGCTGAGAGCGCGAGCACCAGGCTTCGTTTGTCACTCACGTCCCGCGCGACCGCCAACGCTTCGTTAGCCGCCGAACGAGCGCGCTCTTTATCACCGTGAAAGAATGCCAGCGCGCTCAAGACGCTCAGTGCCTGGCTCCTCGCGATGCTCGCTTCCGAGCCAGCGGCAAGCCCCCGCTCGCACCACTCGATCCCCTCGGTCAGCAAACCCTCAGACTTCCAGGAGTGCTTCATCGAAGCCACGATGCGAAGCGCCGGCTCGGTTTCATCTCGCGCCAGACTCCACCCCAATGCCGCCCGCACGTTGTACTTCTCGGCCGCTACCACCTCCAGCCTCGGTGTGACCTCCGAACCCAACCCAAGCACCAACCCTTCAACGAGCGCGAGCACCCAGTCACGGTGTCGCCGCTCGATCATCTCTGCCTCCCCCTCCGCAGCGAGCTTTTCACGCGCATACTGTCGAGTCGTCTCGAGCAACCGGTAACGCATTCCCGAATCGTCACGAGGCTCCGCGACGACGAGAGACTTATCCACCAGTCGCGACAGAAGATCGAGCGTTCCCGACTCACCCCAGATCTCCTCGGCAGCGTCAAGCGTCCAGCCGCCGACGAAAACCGCCAATCGACGCAGGAGCACCTGCTCTTGCTGCTCCAGTAACTCATGGCTCCAGTCGATAACCGCTCGCAGCGTCTGATGGCGAGGCGACGCCGTACGACTGCCGACCCCCAGAAGCTGAAAACAATCGTCGAGGCGTTCGGCGACCTGATCCGGAGAGAGTACCGCAACGCGCGCGGCGGCCAGCTCGATCGCGTGTGGGATGCCATCCAGTCGGGCACAGATCTGACCTATCGCTTGAGCGTTGCCCTGATCGATGGCGAAATCCGATTGCACGAGTCCCGCGCGGTCCACGAACAGCTGGACCGCCTCGTAAGCGCTCAGATCCGATGGAGACGCGTCCTTTGGATCGGCCTCGATGTCCGGCGCCGCCAGCGGAGGAACCACAAATACGACTTCTCCTGGAATACCTAGCGTCTCTCGGCTGGTGGCGAGCACTTTCAGTCTCGGGGCTGCCCGCAACGCGGATTCGACCCAGTGCGCACTCGCATCGATCAAGTGCTCACAATTGTCTAACACGATCAGCACGGCTTGTGAATCCAGGTGCTCCATCAGCGTGTCCGCCACGTCGCGCCCTGGTACCTCGCGCAAGCCGAGCGCGCTGGCCACCGTCTGCGCAACACGCATAGGATCGCCGAGCCTGGCGAGTTCAACGAACCAGACTCCGTCCGGGAACGTTTTTGACACCTGAGCCGCGAGTTGCAGAGCGAGGCGAGTCTTGCCTTGGCCTCCTGCCCCGGTCAGTGTCACGATACGGTGGTCGGCCAACAGTTCTCGAACTTCCCCGATCTCGGCTTCCCTCCCCACAAAGCTCGTCAGCTGCAGCGGCAGGTTGTGGGGCAGCGTTTCCAGCGATCTCAGTGGCGGGAAGTCCGCCCGGAGCGACGGGTGATCCAGCTGGTATATCTGTTCGGGGGATTCGAGATCGTGGAGTCGGTGGTACCCGAGGTCGCGTAGCGCCACGTCGTCGGGTGGCGAGCCACTCACCAGATCGCATGCGGTGCGGGAGAGGACCGTCTGGCCACCGTGGGCAACCGGTACGAGACGGGTGACTCGGTTGACCGCAGCCCCCGAGTAGACCCCCTCGCGTTGGTCCGCCTCACCGGTGTGGATCGCCACGCGAACCCGCAGTCGACTCCCGGCGCGTTGGGCTTCCTGGTCGAGATCACGCTGAATCACCAACGCCGCTTCAGCCGCTTCCGGCGCCCGCCCGAACACGGCCCAAAACCCGTCACCAACGGTGTTGAAGACGTGGCCACCGTGGGCATGAACCGCAGCGAGGATGATCTCGTCGTGGCGCTCGAGGCTCGTCTTCATGCGGTCAGCATCCTCCTCCCACAAACGAGTGCTAGCCTCGATGTCGGTAAAGAGAAACGTGACCGTTCCCGAAGGGAGATCAGCGTCCGAACGAGGCTTCAAGAAACTCCTCGAGGATTGAGTTGAAACGCTCGGTTTCGTCAGCGAAAATCACGTGTCCGGCCTCGGGAAACCTCTCGACGCGCGCCGACGGAATCTCTTTCTCGACCATCTGGCCTTGCTCTTCCTTACCTGGCGTAATGGCATAGAGCAGTGGTTTGTCCACTTTCGCCAGTACCGGGCGCCAGTCCCTTCCCTGGTAAGCCGCGAGCAGAGCAACGGCAGTGTTCGATGGTATGCTCATCGTGGCGGCCTTTATCTTCGCCATGTACTCCTCGGGTTGGGGCTTCTTGAACGCATACGGCAAGAAGTTCTCGAGCATCTGTTCGCGATCCGCGTTAAACGCTTGGATCATCCCAAACACTTGTTGCGTTCGTCCAGCATCGAAGTCCGAGCCGATGTGGTTGTCCACCAGAACGATCCCGTCGAGTGAGTTGGTACCAAACTGGTCGACGTAGCTCAGCACCTCTGGCCCGCCCATGGAAAAACCGACCAGGACCACGGACGGAACTTCGAGGTGTTCTATCAGCTCCTTTATGTCCCGCGAGCGCCGTTCCGGATAGTGACCCTCGGTGACCTGTTCCGACTCGCCTTGTGACCGCGGATCGAGCGCGACTACGCGATAATCCTTTGAGAAATGCCGGATCTGCGGCTCCCAAATGGTTGCCGGATTCATCCAACCTGGGATGAATACGACCGTCGGCCCCTCACCCTCATCCAGATAGTGCAGTCGCACGCCATCGCTGGTCGTGAAGTAGTTGCCTTGCACATCGGAATCCGCCAAACCGGCAACGGCGACAATCAACAGGAAAGGAATCCACCCCAATGATTTGGGCATGGGTACCTACCTTTCGATTCGAGGTTCGACCCAACCTCATACCCAGGAGTTCGGTTTTCGAGGATTGAATCTACTCCCGAGGGGTCTGATTTGGCTCAATTTGATCGTCTTTACACCGACGGCGGGATCTCCGTTCTCGACTGGCACTGTCCTGGAACGGACGATGTCTCAGAGAGTTCAGCCCCCGCATACGGATTCGCGTTCCCGCGCCAGGGGGTTTTTCGCAAGGCGCTGGGCCGCCAACGAGTGACAGCGACACCGGGAGCGGTGCTTTTCTTTCAGCCTTCGGAGGCTTTCCAGACGAGTCATCCGATGCCCGGCGGGGATCGGGGCACCGTAGTCCGAGTGGACGAACCGATGATCGCGAAGATCGTGGCCACCATCGGTGCCGAGGGGGTGCGGGTCGACCTGAGCTCGCTGCGCGGTCGGTTGGCGGTTCTGCGACCGAAACACTTGTTGCGAGTCCACGGGCTGGCGACCCTTGCTCGCCAGGTTCCCGACGAGGCGCAGTTGGACATCGCCGAAATTGCGCTCGAGCTGGTCGCCGAATCGCTGCGTGCGGATTCGACGACCCGACCCGAGTGCTGCCGCTCAGCGCGCGCTCAGTCCGCCCACGATCAAGTCGTCGAGGCGGTAAAGCTCCTCGTCAACGAGCGCTTTGCTGAACGGCTCTCGCTCGAGAGGATCGCGCGATCAGTTGGTTACTCACGATTTCACCTGGCGAGCATCTTCCGTCGCCACACAGGCTTCTCGATTCACCGCTATCTGAACAACCATCGTTTGTTGATCGCGCTCGAGTCTCTCGACTCCGGCATCGACCTTACTCCCCTCGCTCTGCGGGTCGGGTTCTCTTCCCACGCCCACCTGACGACCGCGTTTGGAGAGCAGTTCGGCCTTCCCCCGTCACGAGCCCGGCATTGTCTGTCGCCTTCTGGTCGTGACGAGCTTTCGGGTCTGCTTCGACGTCTTCGTAGACGCGTCTAGAACGTCCTGACCTGCACATTTCCGCGCGTGATCTCGTCGAGAACAAGCCCCGGCGGCGCCTCGCCGGTATCACAGAACGCAGCCGCACTGCCCGGAGGCGCGTTGCGAAACGCCCGAAGATTCGTGGTCGCGTCTCCCGATGCGTTGGCACCCTCGCCCCCATCGGCGGCCGCCCAGGCGATATCCGTTCCTTCTTGAAAGAACGTGAACTTGGCGTCGTCTACTGTTCCTCCGACCCGGGCGTCCGCGCCGTCCACCCAGAGGCACGTGATAGTGCCGTGCACGATGGCCGAGCCGGCCACCAGCTGCCACTGCCCGTCGACGCTGCCATCCGCGTACTGATTGGCGGTAAAACTCAACCGGCGGTTGAAACCATCCAGGGTCAAGAAGTGGGCGCCGCCCTTGGCCTGCGCGGCGATGGCGCGCGCGGGCGTGACGTCGCGTTGGGTTGGCGACATGGGTCCGTTAGCCTCGCTACATGCCCCCAACACCAGACACGTGAGAACAACCAATCCACGATGCATGCTCGATACCTCCCTTTTTGAATGTGACGCGTGGGCTGGGATCATCCCGACCCACACTCAAGATCGGGAGGTCAATTGAGTGGGGCTTTCAGAATCGTGCGGTCTTACGACACCGGACCGATTGGGGACCCCCGCAAACACAAGAGGGGTCGTCAGTGACGACCCCTCTTTTTCCAGGTTGGATACTCCCCGCGATTACTCCTTCTGAGCGGATCTCCCAGGTGCAGGCTCGGTCTCTGGTGCCACCCGCTCGGCTTCAGCGCGCAGCCGGTCCTCGGCTCCTGCCCGCCAGGTTTCCTGGGCCACGCGGTTGTCCTCCACGGCGATCCTGCGGTACCTCTCCGCAGGGTCTTCATGGAGCTTGACCTCCTTAGTGGTTTCCCAAGGCCGGCGTTCCGGTACGTTGACCCAGGGTAGATTCGCTGCCTGGGCTTGATTTTCGGCTTGACTCGCGGCCACACTGGCTGCGGTCTCCGGCGTGGCGACTTCTTCGCCCGAGGTCGCAACTCCGGCTTGACTAGATCCGCTCTGACACGCCAGCGTCGAAATCAACAATGCGCAAGGAGCTAGAATGAGGAGCTTCATAGCGTACCTCCCTCGGGGGCTCCGCCCTACAGGAGCTTGGCGATCTGGGTCCTTCACGACGTCGTAGGAAGGCGCCGCGGAGGAAGCGAGGACCCCTGGCTCTGCTTCAAGAGTACAGGAGCCTGGGAATCTGGTCAAATGTGGTTTCTGTGGACTTTGTGGTGCGCCCGAGAGGATTCGAACCTCTGACCTACGGCTCCGGAGGCCGTCGCTCTATCCAGCTGAGCTACGGGCGCAGTCGGTGGGGGAATCGAAGCTGACCGGGCCGTGAGCCCGAGTGCTACCTAGTAGACTGACGGGCCCCCAGAAGCAGCTGCGCTTCCGCCCTGCATGACGAGTTCCTTCAACTCCTTGGACGGCTTGAAGGTCGGCACCGTCCGTCCGGGGACGTGAACCGCTTCGCCGGTCCTTGGGTTGCGGGCTTTCCTGGCCTTACGCTGCTTGACCTTGAACGACCCGAAACCACGGATCTCGATGTTCTGCTCGCGGGCCAAGGCCTGTTTGACCGCTTCGAGAAAGCCGTCAACCACGACGGCAGTGTCCTTCTTGGTGAGCCCGGTCGCCTCAGCGATCTGCTCGACGAGGTCGGCTTTGGTCATCGTTTCTCTCCTGTCCTCGCGCCGTCGTTGGCTCCGAATCCAGTCATCGACCTGGGAAGCGCGGACCAAGATACGTCGCTGCAAGCGCTTGTCAACTCACCGCTTGGGCCATCCACCCCTGGAGGCTCTGGACATCGGGATGCGGTTGGGCTCTCTCCAGGGCCTCGACCCCGAACCCAGCGGCCGCAATCGTGGTCACGCACGGCACCCCGTGGACCAGCGCTACCCGCCGCAGAGCGAACTCATCGTAGGGGGAGTCTCGCCCCAGCGGCGTGTTTACGATCAACCCGAACATCCCGCTCCGAATGGCGCCCACCGCATCGGGTTCTCCCTCGCCGACCTTGAGCACCAGTTCGCTTTCGACGCCCGCCCGAGCGAAGTACTCCCGGGTTCCACGCGTGGCATGGATAGTCACGTCCCGAGCCGCCAATCGACGAGCGATCTCCGCACCGGCGCTCTTATCACGATCGTTGAGCGAGAAGAGGACCCCCCGACTGAGCGCCGTCTCCAGATCGATCCCCGCTCCGAGAAGCGCCTTGAGGTACGCCGTCGGCGCGTCGTCGGCCAGGCCGATGACCTCCCCGGTTGACAACATCTCCGGGCCGAGCACCGGATCGGCACCCGGGAAACGGTTGAACGGGAAGACTGGTGCTTTGACCGCTACGGCGGCCGGGATCGGGTCTTCGAATAACCCCAGCTCTGCCAACGAGGCGCCGACCATGACCTTGGCGCCCAGCCGGGCCAGGGGTACACCAACCGTCTTGCTGACAAACGGGATCGTGCGCGACGCCCGCGGGTTGACCTCGAGCACGTAGACCCCATCGTCACGAACCGCAAACTGCACGTTCATTAGCCCTTTGACGCCGAGCTCGAGCCCCAAGCGCCGCGTTTGCTCGCGCATCTCGCGATCGATACCCGGGTCGAGATCGTGCGGCGGCAGAATGCACTTCGAATCGCCGGAGTGGACGCCCGCTTCCTCGATATGCTGCATCAAACCGCCGACGATGACCCGTTCGCCGTCCGCGATCGCGTCGACATCGAACTCCGTAGCCGCTTCGAGGAACTCGTCGATCAAGAGCGGACCATCATCTCCGATCAGCGCGTTCGCTAAGTAATGCTCGAGCGCTCCGGCGTCGCGCACCACGACCATTCCTCGACCGCCGAGCACGTACGACGGACGGAGCAGGACCGGGAATCCGACGCGCTCCGCTTCGGTCCGCACCTCCGAGGCCGAGCGGGCGATCCCCGACCGGGGTTGTTTGAGCCCGACCTCTTCGAGAAGTCGCGCAAACCGATCGCGATCCTCGCAACGGTCGATCGAATCGGGCGGAGTACCGATGATCGGCACACCGGCGGTGTGAAGTTGGCCAGTCAGCTTGAGAGGTGTCTGTCCCCCATACTGAACGAGCACTCCGTCCGGTCGCTCGCACTCGACGATCGCGCTCACGTCTTCAAGTGTCAGCGGCTCGAAGTACAATCGATCGCTGATGTCGTAATCGGTCGACACCGTCTCCGGGTTGCAGTTGACCATGATCACCGCATGGCCCACCTCGCGCAGCGCGAACGCGGCCTGCACACAGCAGTAGTCGAACTCGATCCCCTGACCGATGCGATTTGGCCCCCCACCGAGGATCATCGTTTTGGGACCGTCCAACGACCGCACCTCACTCTCGGGGTCGTACGTCGAGTAGTAGTACGGCGTCTGCGCCTCGAACTCACCCGCACAGGTGTCGACGACCTTGAAGGCGGGTACGACACCAACCGCCTCGCGCGTGCTCCGAACCTCGGACTCGGTCACTCCCAACCGTTCGGCCAAACGCGCGTCCGAGAAGCCCGCGGACTTGAGCTCCCCCCACCGATCTGCGCCGATATCGTTCAGCCTAGTCTCAAGTCCGACATCGAGTTCCGCCATCTGCTTCAACTGATACAAGAACCACGGGTCGATGCCGGTCAGCGTCCGTAGCCGGTCGATCGCCCACCCTCGACGTAGCGCTTCGGCAACCTGAAACACCCGCTCGGCGCCCGGCGTCTCGAGCGCCCTGGCCAACTCGGCGTCGGTGGTTTTCGCCCAGCGAGCGTCGAACACCCCGTTGACACCAATCTCCAACCCGCGCAACCCCTTCTGTAACGCCTCGCCAAAGGTGCGGCCGATCGCCATCGTCTCACCGACCGACTTCATCGCCGTCGTGAGCCGACTATCAGCGTTTGGGAACTTGGCGAAGTCAAAGCGCGGGATCTTGGCTACCACATAGTCGATCGATGGTTCGAACGAAGCCGGTGTCGTGCCCGTGATGTCGTTGGTGATCTCGCCGAGCGTGTACCCGACCGCCAAACGCGCCGCGATCTTGGCGATCGGAAAGCCCGTCGCTTTGGAGGCCAGCGCACTCGAACGCGAAACCCGCGGGTTCATCTCAATCACAACTTGGCGACCGGTGGCTGGATCGACGGCGAACTGAATGTTCGATCCGCCAGTCTCCACGCCGACGGCGCGGATCACATCGAACGCGATGTCACGCATCGTCTGATACTCACGGTCGGTGAGCGTCTGCTGCGGCGCGACCGTTATAGAGTCGCCAGTGTGCACGCCCATCGGATCCAGGTTCTCGATCGAGCAAACGACCACGCAGTTGTCGGCTCGGTCGCGCATCACCTCGAGCTCGAACTCCTTCCACCCGAGCACGCTCTCCTCGATCAGAATCTCGTCGATCGGACTCGCACGTAGGCCACGCTCGGCCAGCTTGGTGAACTCCTCCTCGGTCTTCGCTACTCCGCCTCCGGCTCCACCCAACGTGTAGGCTGGGCGCACGATGACCGGAAAGCCGGTAATACGCACGACCTGGATCGCTTCCTGGAGATTGCGCGCGATCCCGCCGCGCGGCACGGCGATCTCGTGCTCGAGCATGAGCATTTGGAACCGCTCGCGATCTTCAGCCCGCTCGATCGCTTCGAGCCGTGCCCCGATCAACTCGACGCCGAACTCCTCCAGCACACCGTTTAGTGCCAGCTCGCGGGCCAGGTTGAGCGCGGTTTGACCACCAAGCGTCGGCAACAGCGCCTCGGGTCGCTCGCGATCGATAACCCGCCGGAGCGTCTCTACCGTCAACGGCTCCAGATACACTTGGTCGGCCGAGGCCGGGTCGGTCATGATCGTTGCTGGGTTCGAGTTGACAAGCACGATCCGGTATCCTTCGTCGGCTAGCGCCCGGCACGCCTGGGTGCCCGAGTAGTCGAACTCGCAGGCCTGACCGATCACGATCGGGCCCGACCCGATCAGCAGAATCGTCTCGAGGTCATCGCGGCGCGGCATCGGTTAGCCCTGTTTTCGCCGTCCGCATCGCGGTGACGAACGCATCCAGATGGTGGAAAGCGTCGTGCGGCCCGGGCGCCGCCTCGGGGTGGTATTGCACCGCGAACAACGGCCGGTCGACGTGTCTAAAACCCTCGACTGTATCGTCGTACAAGTTGACGTGGGTCACCTCGAGCTGGGGTGCCCCGGCAACCACGCGCTTCCGTCCATCCCGCGCTTCCACGACTGCGAACCCGTGGTTATGTGACGTGATATCGATCCGACCGGTCAACAGCTTCTGGACCGGATGATTCCCACCATGATGACCGAACTTGAGCTTGTACGTCTCACCACCGTGAGCCAGCGCCAACAGCTGATGTCCCAGGCAAATGCCGAAGGTCGGCACCTCGGGTGCGCGTGACGCTAGCGACTCGAGCGTTGCAATCGCTCGCCCGACCGCCGCGGGATCACCAGGACCGTTGGAGACAAACAGCCCGTCGGGCTCGAGTTCCAATACCGCTTCCGGGGTCGCATCGACCGGCAACCGAACTACTCGGCAACCAGCGTCATTCAGCCGGCGAACGATGTTTTGCTTAAGGCCTAGGTCGAGCGCGGCGACCAGTAGCTCTCCTTCACCCTCGACCACCGCCGTCTTGCACGACACCGCTGCGGTCAGATCCTGGCCCTCCATCGTCGCGATCGACGCTGCTCGGGCCACCGCCGGTTCGACCTCCAGCAACTCGGTCGAGATGATCCCCCTCAACGCACCGCGGTCCCGCAGGTGGCGCGTCAGCGCCCGCGTATCGATCCCGTCGATCGCGACGACGCCGTTGCGCTCGAGATGCTCGGGCAGTGTCTCCACAGCTCGCCAGTTGGACGGCTCCCGGACACACTCTCGCATCACAAACCCTGCCACCTGGGGCGAGTCCGACTCCCCGTCCTCGACGGTGATACCGTAGTTCCCGATCAGCGGGTACGTCATGACGACCAGCTGACCGGTGTAGGAGGGATCCGTCAACACCTCCTCGTAGCCCGAGAGACAGGTGTTGAACACGCACTCACCGGTCGCCGTTCCGGCCGCGCCAACCGCCGTGCCGAGGGCGGTCCAACCGTCCTCGAGCGTCAATCGAGCCGGAAGCCGAGAAGCATTCACGCCCAAAAAAAAGTCTCCGCTTGGCGGAGACGCACGATGCACTTGGTTGTATCGATCATGGAACTCCCTTTCCGCGCCTCACAGGACGTCGATTTAAAAGGAAGAACGAGCGCGATTTACGATCTCGAGTCGGTTACGAACTTACTTTCCGCTGGCTGGCCGAGCAACGGGTTCAGCCATCAAAGCCTCCATCGCAACGCGAACTTCGCGCATCAGATCGTCCCGCGCGTCGGTGCCGCGATCGGCGGTCGGTATCGGGGCGCCCAACCGCACCGTGATCGCACCGTGTCCTACGCGTAGCGATCGAGCCTCCATGACGTCTTCGGTGCCCAGGACCACTACCGGGACGACCGGTACGCCGGCCTTGAGCGCCATCATGAAGCTGCCCTTCTTGAACGGGAGCAAGGGCTCGCCGGGACCGCGCGTGCCCTCCGGGAAAACCAATACGCTGATCCCCTCCCGAATCTTGCGGGCCGCATTCTCGAGGCTCTTGATCGCCTTATCTCGATCGCTGCGATCGATCGGGATAAAGCGACACATCCATAGCGCCCACCCAAAGATGGGAATAAAGAACAAGACCCGCTTGGCGACCATCCTCAACGAATGCTCGGTCGCTAGAAACAACGCGAAGATGTCGAAGATCGACCGATGATTGGACATGAAGATGTACGGCTGATCCAGTTCGAGCCTCGACTTCGACTCGACGCTCAGCGGAATCCGGAGGGTACCCAAGATCCATCGCGACCAAATGCGGGCAAGCGACAGATACAACTCGCCGCCAGGGCTAAACGGCCAGGTGATGATCCCGAGCGACGACCAGAAGAGCGTGTACGCTACACCAATCGTCCAGGCGAAGATCGTGCGTACCATGGTGTGCTGCGGTGACGCCTACCGTTGACCGTGAAACACCTCGGCCACCGTCGCATCGTCACCGAAGATGATCATCGTCCGAGCGACGATCTGTCCTTGCGGATCATAGCTGTAATAGGTCCACCGCTCCTGACCGCCCTCCATGGTGACCCGGGTGCGCGGCTCACCGAGCAGATTCCGCACTTCGTCCTGCTCCATGCCTTGCTCGAGCAACTCGGCGGTAGAATCGGTGTAGGCCGCTGTATCGGCCACAGCGGGGCTGTCAGTTCCCTCGCCGCTACCGCCGCCACAGGCGACCGGCAGGACGCAGATCATCGCCACGGTGATTACAAAAAGCGCTCGCATCGGTATGCCTATCCTCGTGTTGCGTTGCGTGTCGACTGGTGAGATCGCCTCAAGCTACCGAGCCGGCCCCCAGCCGGGTAGCTGCCCCTTCTGCGGGGTTAGTTACGGAAGCGCCAGTTGATCCCGAAAAACCCCTCGCGACCCGGGAGGGAAAACGCCTCCTCGGTTAGGAACACCTCATTGGTCATGTTCTTGAGGGAGACAAAGATCGTGAAATTGATGATCGTTCCCTGAACCAGCAGGTCGGTAACGAAATACGAAGACAGGGTCTCGCCGGTCAGCGTTGTCCGCTCGCCATTGAACCTCCCAGTTACCCGAGCCTCCAACAGCAGATCACGGCTGGGAAAGAGCCGTCGCGCGTATCGCACCTGTCCCAAGAACTGGGATTCAGGCACGTATGGGATGCGATCGCCGGACTCGTCTTCGGTCGCATCCAGTCGCCGCGCGACAACCCGTCCGCGCAACCCCCACGGCAAGGGCCCCGCCACCTCGCCCTCGAACCCCTTCATCGACAAGTCGACGACGTCGAATGTGTTGAACCCGATCTCCGCTAGTCGGGAGTTGTCAAAGTCCGCTCGGTCGAAGTACAACCACGCTGTCGGCGGCAGCCACAAGAACGCCTCGTCACCGCTAGTCGTAAACACGCGCCCTGTCGCCTTCCACGCCCCCCGGTTCCACACCACCTCACCCCGCACGCTGCTCCACGCCTCGAGCTGCTGGGGTCGCGCCGCCTTGCCAGGGTGGATCTCTATCCCCTCGGCTGCAAATGCCTCGAGCAGCGCCTGACCGGCGAAACTGGCCGGTCGTACGGATCTGCCGCCCGCCAACCGAACGGTGAACTCGGGATGAGGTCGACCTAGCGCCTCGAACTGCCACGCCACGCCGCTTTCGGCTGCATCACCAAACGAAATCCGGCGCACCGCCGCATTGACGGCGTACGGATCGCTGGGCTCACCCCACCCCACACCGCCACCCCACTCGGTCTGTCGCCGTGGGTTTTCTACGAGTGCTGCGTCGGGATCGTCCTCAACCGGCTCGAAGACACTGCTCTCATCGACCCGTAGGAACGACGGATGCAGTGACTCTGCGTCGAGCTCGTCCCGCGCACCCACCCCCCAGACCAAGAGCGGACCGCGCCGGAAATCGACCGTGCCACGGAACCCTTCTCGCTCTCCCTTGCCCACCAACCCCCCCGCGTCCCGGAAATCGAAGTTCTCGCGAAACTCTTGACGTGATCGTGAGTAATGCAGACGGGTACCGACGTCGCCCAAACTGCCGGTGTAGAACAAGTGCACGACGCTGCCGTCTTGATCCTGAGAACCCGAAAGATTGTTACGGTTGGCGTCCCCGGAGAACCCATCGCTCAGCCGTGACACCTCGAGCCGGTGTTTTGAGCCGATTCGCCAACCGAGCTTGGTGACAAACTGGTTTCGAGTGAAGTTCCCGATCCTCAAAAAACCATCGGTAGCATCGAAGTTGGCACCCAGGAACACGTCGCCGCGCCCGGCGATCGATCGGCCGAAGTTGCCGCTGAACGTCTCGACCTTGAACGAACCGGAGGTGAACGCGAGCATCGACCGGGAGGTTCGTGTCAGACTCCTGCGGGTGGTGATCGCAAGCACCCCACCGGTCGCGGTGCTTCCCCACGCTGCACCCTGCGGACCCGGATACCAGGCCACTTTCGCGATCCCCTCGAGCGCAATGCGCCGCAGATCCCAGCTCACGGATAACGGCTCACCCACCGGCACTCCATCGATCACCACCTCGATATTGGTGTGCGACCCAAACGACGAGCCGACAAACGTGCTGAGCCCGCTCCCCCCCATATCCTGGGCCAGGGTGAACCCCTCGCTCTCGATGACGTCGAGCAGACTAAACGCCCCGCGGCCAAGGAGTTGATCTCCGGTCAGAACCCATGCCGGCCACGCTCCGGGCCGCTCCAACGTATAGGGGTCGACCAGGCTGTCGGGGAAAACTTCCGGCAGCTCGGTGAACTTCGGCTTTAGCGTATCGGCGGTACTCAGCGTATCGCCGAGCAGAGTGATGCGCGGATCGGTGATCGGCTCGGGGTAGGTCCAACCAACAACATCGACCGAATCGGCTGGAGCCAACGAATCGGAAGGCGCCACCGTGTCGGCGGGCGTGGGCTCGGGTTGCTCCTGGGCCGCTGCTCGACTCGCAGAAGCGAGGAGTACGGCTATCAGAAAGACCCCGGCTGATGGCCTGAACATGTGGGCTACTCTTCGAGCGTCGTAAACGCGATATCGAACGGACACGTCCCGACCCGGATAGTCCGCTCGAGGACGAGGTCCTCTGAGAGACGGAAAACGTCGGCTGGCTCAGAACACTCGAGCTCCAGCGTGTAGGGGGTGCCGTTGCTGTCGAACCCGACTCCGGCGGACGAACGATTCCCGCCAGGCGCTACCGGATTGAACGGATCACGAATGAACTCCCGTGCGTCAGGATCCCAAACCGCGATGCCATACTCAGTCGACACAACCAATACCTGACCTCCTGGACTGAACCCGACTCCCGATGGAAACTCGTCGAAACCGAGATGATGCTCGGTCTCATCGAGCGCCGCGGTCGACACGACCGACAACGATCCGTCACGATCACCAAACCGACCGCGATTAACGACGAACAGCCGCCCGTCGGGCGCCAGTGCCGCACCAGCGGAGTTCTCTCCCGAGAGCTCGATCGTCTCGATCACTTGGAGCGACAGAATGTCGATCACCGAAATAGTCCCCGACCGCACAGGAACGAAATCATCGCCCAGCTCGGCATTGATCACGTACGCCCGCTGACCGTCGGACACGATGAACTCGGGAAACAAACCCACCAGGATCTGCGCTCCGACATTACCCGTCCGAACGTTGACCGGCGATACCGAGTCGAGGTTCGGGTTGCCGACCAGCACCGTGTCGTCATCGATAAACGCTACTCCGGTCGCCCCCGAGTTTTGGGGGAGCTCGGCGCGTCGCACGACAAACCGCTCATCGAGGTCGACGATCACGACCTCCGGGAGCAACCCCATCGGGACGACGACGATCGAACCACGGACGGCAAACCCGACTGGAGACCCATCAAACCCGACCCCGATCGTAAACATGTTGTCGGGCCGGGCGACCTCGAACACCGTCAGCGTTCGGTCGATGCTGTTCAACACCACGCCGACCTCCGCGTCACCCGGGATGTCGGGGCCAAAGCTGCTGCTGCCGTCGCAAGCGACGAAGCCGGCCAGGATCACGGCCATCATCGTTTTCCTAATTGTTGTCTTCATAATCCTCGATCGTTGTTTTGGGGCCTGATCCTGAGTTGCACCCGGAACCGTCGCCCGGGCTCGGGAAAGCCGAAGATAAGGGCTTGCGTCTCTCCGCCCACGCGGTCGATCGCCAGCTCCGTTTCCGCGTCCAGCGAGCCGACTCGCCAGAGCCACGCCGCAGCAACGTCGAAGGTCCAGAATCCGGGCAGTTGATTAGCTTCTGTCGGAGCGGTCGTACGGGCGCCGGTGTAGCGCGACTCGGCCCGCAGTCGCCAATCCCCAGGTGTCCACACTACCCGGGAGTGAGCGCTGTGTTGCGGCCGATATACGACCTGCACGTCGGCTCGCCCCTCGGCGGAATCGTACCGCACGCGAGCGTTGGAGTAGCTGAGGTCCGCCGTCATGTTCATCTCAGCGATTGTCGCACTCAGCCAAACCTCTCCTCCCCGACGCTCGACGTCGAAGTTCTGGGGGCTCCAAATGAACCGAAAGTCGGGCGCCCACTCGATCATGTCATCGACGTCAGCGCGATACACCGATCCACCGAGAGCGAAGGCGATGTCACCAGAACGATACGCTGAGAATACGAACTCGAGCACCGAAACCA
>JBDHED010000022.1:0-18611 GCA_039591175.1 Gemmatimonadota bacterium
CGCACCCTCGTTCACCCAGCGAACCACCAGATCACGTTCCTCCTGAGTCATTCCCGTCAGATTGCCAAGCGGCATGATGCCGCTTTCGACGGCGCGCGCGATCCGTTCGGCGTGCGTGACGGCTTGCTGAGCGGTATCCAGCTCGACCCCTAACGGTGCCACACCGGCGACCGTCGGATGGGTCGGATTGGCAGAGTGACAGGCCACACATCGCTGCTCCAAGATCGCTCGAACAACCGGGTACGCGGCCCGCTCGCCACGCCCTCCAATCGAAGACAGATCGCGCACCGACGTGTCGGGCGCGGTCGTGATCGCGAGTCCCATGATCCCGAGTGCCGCTGCCGGCAGCAGCCATGCCACGTGCCGGCCCCGATGTCGCAAGTTGTAGTAGTGCCGAGCGACTACGCCGATCAAGAACATCGCGGCCAGGATCAACCAGCCGCGAGGGTGAGCGTACGTCACCGGGTAGTGGTTGCTAACCATGATGTACAGGACCGGTAACGTGAGGTAGTTGTTGTGCAGCGACCGGAGCGCGGCTTGCTTTCCCTTCTCGGCGTCGGGAGCGATGCCGTCGGCCATCGCTCGCACCATCGCGCGCTGCGACGGGATGATCACGCTGGACACGTTGGCTGCCATCCACGTGCCGAGCATCGCGCCGACGTGCATGTACGCAGCCCGAGAGCTCAGCGTCTTCGACAACGCGTAGGCGACCAAGACCGCGAACGCGAACAACACCGCCGCCAGCAAGACTGACCGCCTGCCGAGCGGCGATCGGCACAGCGCATCGTACACCACCCAGCCACCAAACAGCGTCACCAGGCCGACCACCGTCGCCGCACCAGGCCCGATCGCCGAGACCCTCGGATCGACGAGGAACGCGCCCGATCCCATGTAGTAGACCATGCCCAGCAGCAAGAAGCCGGTGATCCAGGTGAAGTACGCTTCCCACTTGAACCAGTGGAGCTTGTCGGGAAGTTGCTCCGGGGCGACGTCATACTTGGAGACCTTGTAGAAACCGCCACCGTGCACCGACCACAGCTCGCCTGACACGCCGGATTGTGTCTCGGACGACGGCCGGAGGCTGTCGTTCAGCCAGTTGAAGTAAAACGATGTGCCGATCCAAGCTGCTCCGGCGATGACGTGCAGCCAGCGGGTAGCCAGCTGTAGCCACTGGAGGAGGTGGGCTTCCACCCCGCGCTCGGTCTAGCGGGCGGTAGGAGAGCTAGGGCTCATTCCTTCAGCGACGGGTCGCTGAAGTTCTCGAGCTTGTCCTTCATCACGGTCATGAAGTGATCAGCGGTAGCGCCGTCGACCACCCGGTGATCGTACGAGAGCGAGAAGTAGGCGCACGTCCTGACTCCGATCGAGTCGCCCGGACCGATAACCTTGACGCGCTTCTCGATCGTTCCGAC
Organism: Gemmatimonadota bacterium; assembly: GCA_039591175.1. Lineage (GTDB taxonomy): Bacteria > Gemmatimonadota > Gemmatimonadetes > JACCXV01 > JAHWKZ01 > CAMYLR01. The sequence continues at coordinate 1,413 of JBDHED010000022.1, forward strand.
ACCGAGGATCGCGACCTGCGGCTGATTGATGATCGGTGTCCCCGACAACGAACCAAAGACGCCTGGGTTGGTGATCGTGATCGTGCCACCCTGAACCTCTTCGGGGCTCAACCGCTTGGTGCGGGCGCGATCGGCCAGATCGTTCGCCGCCCGCGCCAACCCCACCAGCGACAGCTCGTCGGCGTGTCGGATGACAGGAACGAGAAGACCAAAGCTGCCCTCCTGCGGCAGCGCCACAGCGATCCCGACGTTGACGTCCTTCTTGAGAACAATCTTGTCACCCCACACCGAGGCGTTCACAATCGGCCACTCCTTTACCCCCGCGATGAGCGCGCTGATGATGAACGGCATGTAGGTCAGCTTGACGCCAGAATCCTCGAGGAAACGCTCCTTGTTGCGGGCCCTGATCTCGGCGACCCGTGTCATGTCGAACTCGAAAAATGATGTGACGTGTGCCGACGTACGCCGGGAGTCGATCATGTGCTCGGCGATCTTCTGCCTCATGATCGACATCGGTACGATCTCGACGCGGTCGGTGGCGCTGAACGGTTGGCCCGGAATGACGTCGGCGGTCACGCCGATCGGCGGGCGAGACGGGGGTGCTACGGGCGCGGCCGGGGTCACCGGTTGCTGCGGTGCCACTGGCTCGACAGCCGCTTCGGGCACGACGGCGGGCGGCGGAGCAGGCGCAGCTTCCACGCCCTCTGCGAATGCCAGTATGTCGCGCTTTGTGACGCGCCCAGAGAGGCCCGTGCCGGTCACTTGAGTCAGATCGATCCCGTGCTCGGCGGCGATGTTGCGCACCAATGGCGAGGACCGCGTCCGGCGCAGCTCCTCCTTGGACACCAATCGGCCATCGCCAGCAGGTCGTTCCGGCGGCTGTGACAAAACGGTCGCCGCCCCAGCCGGCATCGGCTCGGCGACGGGTGGGGGTGGCGGCTCAGGCGACGACGGTGGCAACGGCTCGAACGTGGCTGGCTCTGGCGTCACCTCGGGCTCCGGCTCCGGTGCGACTTCGGGCTCGGCTTCGACACCTGCCACTTCGCCCGCTTGCAGGATCGTCGCCACGACCGTCCCCACCTCGACCGTCTCACCCTCGTTGACCAGGATCTTGCCTAACGTCCCCTCGGCCGGAGACGGGATCTCGGCATCGACCTTGTCGGTCGAGATCTCGAACAGGTTCTCGTCACGCTCGACGCGGTCCCCCTCCTTCTTATACCAAGTCGTCAGGGTCCCCTCGGCGATCGATTCCCCCATCTGGGGCATTATGACATCTATCGGCATTCGGCTAGCTCCTCAGCGTGCTTCTCAGTCATATGGCTCGTCTTCTACGGTAATCGACGAAATCGCCGATGGCGAGCCTCCCCAATCTACAACCTCCTCGGCCCCATAAGGTCCGCTATAGCAGCGGGTCGCGGCCGGGGCTTCGCTCTCAGGTGGTCGGGCCAACCCGAGATACGGATAAACTTCCTCGGCGGGCAGCCATTCGGGCGTCGGGTCGACGTTCGAGGCGAAGAAACCGACCGACGAGGTGTAGCGGGCCGATCCGTGCGTGCCCTGGAGCTTGACGATCCCGTCAAAAAAGCGACTGCCGTAGTGATAGCCGTCGTCCAGGCTCACCAACACGCTCGCCGGGCGCTGGGTGTGGTTGGTGAGCGCCTGACGCACGCGCTCTACGAGGTTCGGGTACTCGTCGCTTGGGCGGTCCTTGAGCTCAACGTCTCCAGAGCGATCCACCGCACGCATCGAATCATCGCCCAGCCACACCGCGAAATCAGCTCCCGGCTGTTTGGCGACCGCCCGCGCCACCGCCTCCTCACTGCCGCACCAGGTGTAGAGCTGAATCGAACCCACCAAGCCATAGGCTGGCGCCACGACGTCCTTTGGGCTCTCGATTCTATCCCGCAGATTGAAACCGCCATCTTCGAGCGCCTCATCGAGATCGAACAACCGACTCGGAGCGTCGCTCATACCGTGATCCGAGAACAGCACGACTCGGCGCGCGCCACCACCCTCCGTCAAGTACGCGTCAAGTAACCGATCGACATGCCGCAGGTACTCCTTCAACGCCTGCCGGCCACGCATATGGCCCAGCGGGTCGGGTGAGCCCAAGTACAAAACGATCTCGGGCGTGTCGCGCGAATTGAGCTGGCGTTCGAACTCCATTAGCTCGGCCCACGAAACTCGCTCCGGTACGAAGTATGCCACACCTCCCCAAAGGTGTGGCTCCTCCCAATCGAACAGCGAATGAAAGCCGGCAAAACCCTTGTACCGATTCGTCAACCGATCCATCATCCCGCCACCGATCCGATTGTCGACCGGATCGTAGAACCGATCTTCGTAGGCGGCCGATGGGTGGGTCTTGAGGAGGGCGGTGAAGCTGATGTTGGTGAGTGACGGAAACGGTGCCACCATTCGCGAGGCGGGGAAGAATGGTTTGAACAACCCCTCGCGCTGGAGATCGGCAAAGATCTCGTACGGTACGGCATCGATCGCGACAACGAGCACGCGATCTGGATCCGATCCCGGACGTGGTGCCTCCGTCAGACGCTCGAGGCTGCCATCAGAAGCCACCACCTCGAACCGATCGGTCCGACCGTCGCTGTCGATGTCCACTTGGCGGACCACCGGACCCGCCGCCGAAGTCGTCCTGCACGCCAACGACAGGAACAGCGGCGCGACGAGCCAGACGCCGCGCAGACGCCGTTTCACCCGATCAACGAGTAGATGAGCTGGCCCAAAATCAACACGATCGCAACCGGACATACGAACCGTATCAAGAACGCCCATGTGCGGCCGAGCGGGAACTTGCCATCGTTGACGCGCACTTCTTCGCCGGCGGCACTTATGCCCCACACCCAACCGACGAATAGGCTTATAAAGAGCGCCCCGATGACCAACGCGTACTGACCGAAGATCGTGAACAAGAAGGTCAAGAAATCGAGCCCGACACCTGGGAGCGAAGAGAGCCACCCCACGGCACCGTTAGCCAGCGCGCTCGGGATCCCGATCAGAAACGCGAGACCACCCAGCATGATCGCCGCCCGGTGACGTGGCACTTTGCGCTCGTCGACCATCCAGGCCACGGTGACCTCGAGCAGCGAAACACTCGACGTCAGCGCCGCGATCGCGAGCAACAGGAAGAAACCCGTTCCAAAGATCACCCCGCCGTAGGGCTCTGGCGGGATCGATCCAAATAGCGATGTCAGGACGACAAAGACCATTCCCGCCCCGCCGACACCCGGCTCGAGCCCGGCGTAAAAGAGCGTCGGAAAAATGATAAGACCAGCCAGGATGGCGATCGACGTGTCGAACGCCGTCACCCAAGCCGCCGACGATACCAGATCGTCTTTTTTAGACACGTAGGAGCCGTAGGTGATCATCGCCCCCATGCCGAGGCTCAGGCTGAAGAACGCCTGGCCGATAGCGGCCAGCACGACCCCGCCGGTGACCTTGCTGAAGTCGGGCTTGAAGTAAAACTCGAGCCCGGCGCCGGCTCCCGGAAGGGTGACCGCTCGGATCGCCAACAACACGAGCAACACCGCCAGCAACGGCATGAGCACTTTCGTCCAGCGTTCGATGCCATCACGTACACCGCCAAATACGACGGCGATTGTCAGCACCATGAACGCCATGTGCCAGCCGATGGCTGCCACTGGATTACCGGCTACGTCGGCGAAGATCGCGGCCGTATCGACGCCAGCGCCGAACGTCCCGGTGATCGTCTTCAAGATGTACGCCAGCGTCCAACCCGCGATGACGGTGTAAAAGCTCAGGATCACGACGCCGGTCAGGACGCCCAACCCGCCGACCATCACCCACGCTGAACGGGGCGCCAACGCCTTGAACGCTCCCACCGGGTTGCGCAGTGTTCGCCGCCCGAGGATCAGCTCGGCCAGCATCACCGGCGCGCCGATGAGCGCCACGCCACCCAGGTAGACGAGCAGGAATGCCGCGCCGCCGTTCTGTCCGGCGACGGTAGGAAACCCCCAGATATTTCCGAGGCCGACCGCGCTTCCGGCGGCGGCCAGAATAAACGCGATTTTGGAGCCCCATACGGCGCGTCCAGTTTGTGTCGTTGGGCCGCCGACGTCAGTAGTCAAGAAGCCTCCTTGTGATCTCGAGCAAGTCGTTCTTCCCGGGCAGATAGTAGTCTTCCAACGGCGGACTGTAAGGAACCGGCGTATCGGGAGCGGTCACTCGAACGATTGGCGCCTCCAAATATTCGAACGCTTTCTCCGCGATCGTGGCCGCGATTTCAGCGCCAAAACCACCCGTCCGCGGCGCCTCGTGAAGCACGATCACCTTCCCGGTGCGTGCTACGCTCGTCAGCACCGTCTCCTCGTCGAACGGCACCAAGGTGCGGAGGTCGACCACTTCGACCTGGGCCCCGTCCGCGGCCAGCTCTTCAGCCGCCTCCAGCGCAACATGAACCATCGCCGCGTACGTCACGATGCTCAGATCGCGCCCTGGACGAGCGATCCGCGCACTTCCGAGCGGGACCACGAAATCTTCGTCCGGAAGATCCTCCTTGATCCTCCGATAGAGATACTTATGCTCTTGATAGATGACAGGGTCGTCGTCGCGGATCGCCGCTTTGATCAACCCCTTGGCATCGTATGCGGTCGCCGGGCAGACGACCTTGAGCCCTGCTGTATGCGCGTAGTACGACTCGGCTTGGCCCGAGTGAAAGGGTCCTCCGCGAACGCCGCCCCCAGCCGGACCGCGAACGACGATCGGAACCGCAGCACCCCACCGATAACGGTTCTTGGCCGCCACGTTAGTCAGCATGTCGAACCCGCAGCTCATGAAGTCGATGAACTGCATCTCGGCCACCGGGCGCATCCCCATCAACGCCGCACCGACCGCAGCCCCGATGATGGCGCCTTCGGAAATAGGAGTGTCGACGACCCGCTGCTCGCCAAAGCGGTCCAGGAATCCATCAGTGACCTTGAACGCGCCACCGTACGCGCCGATGTCCTCACCGAGCATGAAGACCGACTGGTCAGCCTGCATCTCTTCCCACAAGCCCTGGCGAATCGCTTCCAAGTACGTCGTCTCGCCACCACGCTCGGGTGCGCTCATGGACGCCACTGACCCCACTCGCGACGGACCTCGATTACGACACCGTCGTCGCCTTGCATGGAGACGAGTTTTACCCGGTAGGGTCTAACTTCGGCTTCAACACCGGCGAGGCTCACCGGGTGTTCGCCCGCCTCATCGCGCGACACCAGTGACAGCGTGGCCTCATCTGTACCGACACCGACCAGCGTCACTTCGAGTCCCCGCCCATCGACGTGAGCTACCTCACCGACACGAAGCTCGACCTCGGTCTTCCAGATCTCTTCACCGGGCATGTTCGATACACCGCTCTCCCCAACGGTCACCGTGCACGCGGCAGCAAGCAGACCCGCCATAGCGGCCAGGTTCACGAGCCGGCTCAATGCCCGATCTCCTGCGTGAAATCGTGAAAGTTGGGGTGCGGATGCGGCCACCGAGGTGTTGACCAAACGCCTTCCAAGACACTTTTCGGATCGGGCATCGGGGCGGCTTCGGCCTCGGCCACCGCCGCATCCAACCGAGCCCCGACCTTGGCCTCGATCATTTCGACCTGCTCGATCGTCACGATGCCAGCAGACAGTAGATAGCGGTGGTATCGATCGATCGGATCGAGGGTCTCCCACTGCTCGATCTCCCCTTCGGGCACGTACCGCTGGTCGTCGTGTTCGGCGTGACCCTTACGCCGGTACGTCTTGACTTCGATCAATGTCGGTCCGCCACCGCCGCGAGCTCGATCGACGGCACGACGCGCGGCAGCGTACGATTGCAGCACATCGTTGCCATCGACTTGTTCTCCCGCACAACCGTACCCTGGTGCCCGATCGACCATGTCGCGGTTGCCCATCTGCACCGGTGTCGGGGTCGAGTACGCGTAGCAGTTGTCCTCGGCGATCAGGACCACCGGAAGCCGCTGTGCGCATATCAGATTCCACCCTTCGTGTGCGGCGCCAGTTGAGAAGCCGCCATCACCGATGTACGTCATGCACACGCGATTTTCGTTTCGGATGCGAGCAGCCAACGTGACGCCGGCGATCACCGAGATCATGTCGCCGAGCATCGAGACCGGCCCGATAAAGTCGTGCTCCAGGTCTCCAAAGTGGACGTTGAGGTCCTTACCGCCCGAGGGTCCGGTTCCTTTGGCCATGTACTGTTTCAGGATGTCGACCGGTTCCACGCCTTTGACGAGGATCGATCCCAGATTGCGTATCAGTGGTGATAGAAAATCACCATCGTCGAGTGCGTAGGCGGTGCCGACCGACTCCGCCTCCTGGCCCAACGAGCGATAGACGCCGCCAACCACCCGACCTTGTCGGTAAAGGTTGACGAGCCGCTCCTCCAACCGGCGGTTGAGAAGCATGTACCAGTAGAGATCTAGGTGCTGGGTTCGCTCGATGGTGAGATCATCGGGAATGACAATCTCCGGAGTTCCGCTGGCAACAGCGCTCGAGTCAGGCACGTGGCGGCTCTACTCCCGGTACACCAGGAATCGAGCCGAGTCCGCGCCTGGGAACCCGATCACGCGAACAACGTAGGGGGCGAGTCGGATCGCCTTAGACAGGTCCGTCTGACGAACGACCTTGATGCGGTCGCGTGCCTCCTCGCCGCTCGCGTTTTTCAACTCGATCGTGACGAACGCGACTCGATCGCCGGGCTCGTAGACCGGCATCGCCACCAGCAGACTGCCGTCGTCGACCTCGGCGCTATCCCCGGCTCGGAGAAAAACCTCCTCCTGCCAATCATCGGCTCCGGGGCGACGCTGCTCTCCCGTTCGCGGGCAGGCGGCCCCGATCATCATTACCACGAGCAAGCTTGTCGCGAGGCCTCGAATCATCACTTCGCCTTCTTCTCTTCGCGTAGACGTTTGTGCACTTCGTAATTCTCGCGCCACGGTTTGCGCTCGAAATAGCTGCGCGTCGCCGCACGGACACGGGGTGATAGCAAGAAGATCCCGAGCAAGTTCGGGAGAATCACAATTCCCAGGAAAACGTCGCCCATCGCCCAGATGGCGGCAAGCGGGGCGACGGCACCCACGAAGTGCATCGTCACGAAGGCCATCTTGTACGGCAAGACGGCCTTAGATCCAAACAGGTAGAAAGCACAGCGATCGCCGTAGTAGCTCCAGCTTATCGCTGTCGAGATCGCGAAAAGCAACACGCTTACGAGCACGATCAGGCCACCCCAAGATCCGGGGAGCCCGCGCTCGAACCCAAGCTGGGTGAGCGGGGCCGCGCTCTCAACCGCCGGCCCATAAAGCGACGAATACGTCGAGCCATCCTCGGCGGTTGCGGTTGCCGAGCCGGGCTCGACGCGCCCCGTAAACGGACGGGTCATTTCTGGATCGGTGAAGAGCTCCAATACCGCCACTTCGTGCCACGCGATCATCGCTTGCCCCGTCGTCGCGATCGGCTCACCGTCCTCGACCTGAATCTCGGCCGGCGAACCGACGCTCTCGAAGCCACCATCTTCGTTCTGGGCTACGTACGACAGATCTCCTCCCGAGAGCGTGATCTCGGTAGGCACAGCCTCGTTCCAAACCCCGGTCGTGATGATAACCAACGCGGTCATCGAGCAGATCACGATCGTATCGATAAACGGTTCGAGGAGTGCGACCACACCTTCTGATACCGGCTCATCGGTCTTGGCGGCGGCGTGAGCGATCGGGGCCGACCCTTGACCGGCTTCGTTACTGAACAGACCCCGGCGGACACCCCACATCATCGTGACCAGGAATGCACCCACTCCGGTCCCGGCAACCCCGGCTGTCGGGTTGAACGCCTCGGTCAGAATCAGCTTGATGCTCGGCAGTATCGCTCCCGCGTTGGTGAGCAGGATGAATAGCGCTCCGGTCACGTAAATCGCGGCCATCATCGGAGCCATGATCCCGGTCACTTTTCCAATCCGAGTGATCCCGCCCAAGATCACCAACGCGACGACCCCTGCAGTCACAAAACCCGTGATCCATACGGGGATCCCGTACGTCGTGAGCATCGTATCGGCAACCGTGTTGGCCTGAATCGCGTTGCCAGTGAAGAACGCCGTGATCCCCAGAATGAACGCAAAGAACACCGCCAGCGGCTTCCACTTCGAGCCCAGCCCGCGCTCGATGTAGTACATCGGGCCACCGGCAACGGTGCCCTCCCACTTGTGGGCGTCCAGATCCGGTGCCGTGACCGACCGGAACTGCTGGGCTAGGGTCACCTCGGTGTACTTCGTCGCCATGCCCAGGAACGCCGTAACCCACATCCAGAAGACCGCTCCCGGGCCACCGAAGTGGATCGCGATCGCCACGCCGGCGATGTTGCCTATCCCAACGGTGGCCGATAGCGCGGTCGTGAGTGCCTGGAAGTGGGATACGTCACCGGGCTCGTTCGGATCGTCGTACCGACCGCTGGTCACCGCGAACCCGTGACCAAGTCGCCGAACTTGCAGAAACCCCAGATAGATCGTCAGGTAGATCCCAACACCGAGAAGTGCGATGACGACGAACGGTATCTTCTCACCTTGAACCGGGATCCCCGACTCCCAAACGATGCCCCCAAGTACGTCGACCATACGTTGAAAGAATTCCATCTACGCTCCTGGTCAGTTGAGTTCAGCCAGCATGCAGCGAGCGCTGCCGCCACCGTGCTTTTCGATCGTATCCAACGAAACCGAAACGAAATCGGCGGATTTCTGAATCGCGGATCGTTGCTCATCCGTAAACGCCCGACCCGCACGGCTGGAGCCAACCACCAATCGATCCCCGCTAGCGTTCTCGAGCTCCAGCACGTTCCCGCAGAACTCGTGCATCTGGCCGAGTGTGATTTCGATCAACTCACGCCCCGACTGCTCGAGTCGCGCGCGCACGTCATCCCGGCTCGACGGATCCACCGCTTCAAGGCATACAACCGCGAAATCCGAGCCGAGACTCAGCACGACGTTGGTGTGATACACGACGCTTCCATCCCTATCATGACTCGTAAACAAAACCGGCGTGACGTCGAATAGCCGGCACCACTCGTGCACCAAGTCATTATGCGTGCGCGACGACTCGCTGGCGTAAACGAGTCGCTCACGATCGTCGATCACGAGACTCCCTGTTCCCTCGAGAAACTGACCTTGCTCCTCCGCTGATGAGAGATCGATGATTTCACCGTATCGGTCGTTCAAATAGGCCACGATCTCCGGTCTTCTTTCGCGCCGGCGATTCTCGGCCTTCAGGGGGTAGACGACGACGCGCCCATCTCGATGTGTGCTGAACCAGTTGTTGGGAAAAGTCGCGTCCGGAGAGCCTTCCCGTTGCGCCGCAAAAGTGACCACTTCTACGTTTCGTTCCAACAGGGCGTCTCGGAACCCGCGAAACTCCGCCCTGGCGCTGGTCTCAACGCTCTCGAGCCAGCCTTCGGTCGTGGCGAGCTGGAATGCGTTATCCCGTTGCGTCTCGGGATTTGATGCAAACCCGATCGGTTCGACCATGAGAACGCCACGCGCCGCCATGCGGGTCTCCGTCAGTCTGGGGGCTTACGTTTGTCAGCCGGCGGGCGCCAAGATAACCCATCCAGGGCCTGATAACAGGTGGCACGAACCCAAACCCGCGAGATATCATTCAGTTCTCATCAAACATGCCATGCGACAGATCGTTAATTGAGGAGGAGGTTCGATGCGAAGAGCGCTTCGGTGTTTCATAGTTGCGGCGCCGATCGTCGTCGGTGGCTGTTCCAACGCAGGTGACGGAATGCGTGAAGCCCCGCCATCAGCGGAAGATTCGACCGCCGTCGCGTCGGCGAGCCCCACCGCTTTCGGTGACGATGTCGGCCTCCGTGTGCTGCTCAGCGCCAACTCGTTTGAGAAGACGGTGACCCGCGCCGAGGCTGCAGTGACCGACGAAGGCTTAACGATTATCACGCGGGTGGATCATGCTAAGGCTGCACGTGAAGCCGGCCTCGAGTTAGCGCCAAGCACGGTGCTGATCTTCGGGCGGGCGGAGGCTGGAACGCCGTTGATCGACGCCACGCCGACTGCGGCCATCGATCTACCCGCCAAGCTGCTTATCTGGCAGGAAAAGAGCGACGGAACCGAGGGTGTCGTGCGGGTCGCATTCAACGAGTCGGCGTATTTGGCGTGGCGACACGAGATCCCGGCCGACACCGAGTCACTGGATAACATCGGTGCAGCGGTCGCGCGGATCGCGAATCAAGCGGTCAAGCCTCGGTAGGATCCAGGATTCGCGCGCTGAGGATGTAGTCGAGCTTGGGAAACTCTCGCTCCAAATAGGCGTTGCCCTCGGCATGGACTCGATCCTGCCGAGGGCCGCTTCCTCGCGGCGCCCCTTCGCCGTAGCCCGCGTACAGTTGATCAACGACATCCATCCCGGAAACGACTTTGCCGAGGGGCGCAAAGCCGAGCTCATCGAGCTGCGAATTGTCACGGTAATTGATGAACAGCTGTGTCGTACGCGTGCCTGGTCCCGCGGTGGCAAAGGTTATCGAGCCACGACTGTTGCTAGTAACTACCGGGTCGTCGGGAATTCGGGCCGTTCGCCACCTATCGCCGACCTTCGGGTCGGCCGCGATCCCGAACTGAGCCATAAAACCATCGATGACCCGGAAGAACCGCACCCCGTCAAAGAACCGCGCGACAACGAGTTCGTGCAGCCGATCAACCCCTGCCGGCGCGAGCTCGCGACGAACCTCGACCGTGAACGAACCCTTTGTGGTCTCGAATTGAATCGAGTAGGTCTCCGCTGAGTCTGGCATAAATCAGTAGTGGATCGCCTCTCCGTACACGGCGTGAGCGGCTTCGTGAACGCTCTCGGAGAGCGTCGGATGAGCGTGGATCGTGTGAATGAGCTCGGCCACGGTGCCCTCCAACCGAAGAACGGCGGAAGCTTCCGCGATCAGCTCGGTCGCTTTGTGGCCGATGATATGAACGCCCAGGACTTCGTCGTACCGATCTTCGGCGACGATCTTGACGAAGCCCGTGGTGTGGCCGGCGATCTGAGCTCGTCCGCTGGCGAGAAACGGGAAGCTGCCGACGCTAACCGCGTAGCCCTGATCGATCGCTTCCTGCTCGGTGAGTCCGACGCTGGCCACCTCCGGCTCGCAATAGGTGCAGTTCGGTGTCTCGCCGTAGGGCACGGGCTGCACGTCATGCCCGGCTATCCGCTCGACGACCATCACACCTTCCATCGACGCCACATGCGCCAACCACGGCGTCGGGTTGACATCACCGATGGCGTAGACGCCCGGTTCCTCGGTCTCGCAATACTCATCGACGACGATATACCCATTGCTCGTTTCGACTCGGAGGTTCTCGAGTCCAACACCCTCCGTCACCGGCGCTCTCCCGATCGCGATCAGGACGAGGTCGGCTGTCAACGCCTCGTTTCCCAGCGTTACCTCGACGCCACCGTCCACCGGGCTGGCGCCGGTGAGCGGGGTGTCCGTCCGGGCATCTATCCCCTGGCGGCCAAACGAGCGAGCCAGCTCGATCGATATGTCGTGATCCTCGATCGGCAACAATCGGGGCAGCGCCTCGATCAGCGTGACCCGGGTTCCAAAACGGTGGAAGATCGAGGCGAACTCAACGCCCACCGCCCCGGCGCCGACGATGACCATCGACTCCGGAAGCGTCTCGAGCTCGAGGACATGATCCGAGCTGATGATGCGCCGACCGTCAAACGGCACCGATCCGATCTCACGCGGTACCGAACCCGTAGCCAACACGATATGATCGGCTGATATCGTTCGAACCGGTCCCCTGTCGAGGCCGATCCTCCCGTAATCGGACTTCTCGTAGATCCCCACCGTACGCGGGCTCATGACCCGCCCCCAACCCGTGATCACCTCCACCTTCTGTTTCTTGAGCAAGCCAGCGACGCCGCGGGAAAGCTGTCGGACGACGCCGTCCTTCCGGGCTTGAATCCGAGACCAATCGATCTCGACTTCGCCGATCGACAAGCCGAAATCTGACGCCTCGAGGAGATCCCGGTAGCGGCTCGCATTCTCCAGCAGCGCCTTGGTCGGGATACAACCCCGATGCAAACAGGTGCCGCCCTGGAATGGGTCTTTCTCTATTAGCGCCGTCTTGAGACCGAGCTGCCCAGCGCGGATCGCGGCCACGTACCCACCGGGTCCGCTGCCAACGATCACGATGTCGAAGCGATCTGGTGACACTACTCTTCTTCGTCCGCCCGGGGCTTGAAGTCGAGCGCCGCAGAATTGATGCAGTAGCGTTGTCCACTCGGCTGCGGACCATCATCGAACACATGTCCCAAGTGGGCTTCACAGTTGGCACACAAAACCTCGGTCCGGCGCATGAACAAGCTGTCGTCAGGCGCCGTCGAGACGTTTTCCTCGTTGGGTCGCGTGAAGCTCGGCCACCCGCTGCCGGAGTCATACTTGTCGCCGGAGTCGAACAACCGTGTCCCGCAACAGACGCAGGCGTAGACACCGTCTCGCTTGTGGTCGTTGTACTCACCGGTGAACGCTCGCTCGGTGCCCTTCTCGCGTGTGACGTGGTACTGCTCGGGGGTCAGCCTCTGGCGCCAATCTTGGTCTGTCTTGTCTCCCTTCCCCATTCTTCCCATCCTGTAGAAGTGATTGACTATAAGTCTGATACGTTACACAATCTCAAGCAGTCTCTCGGGTGGTCGCCCGACGACCGCCCGTTTCCCCACGACCCCGATCGGACGCTCCAGCAGCGTCGGGTTCGCGGCCATGAGCCGCACGAGCTCGCGGTTTGATTCCTCCCCCGTCAGCCCCAGGCGGCGGTACGCCGGATCACGCTTTCGTAATACCTCAACCGGCGTCAGTTTCAGCTTTTTGATCACCTCGCGGATCTCCGCCGCGCTCAACGGCTCTTCGGTGTACTCCCGGTACCGATACCCAATTCCATGCTCTTCCAGCAAGGCGACCGCCTTGCCACAGGTCGATCAAGTCTTGCGACAGATCAGATCAATCATCGGACAACTCGACAACCGTGATCGTGAGCTCGTCGTCGACGGCGGCCTCGATGCTGTCGATAAAGATCTCAGCCGGTGCACCGGTGTTTGAATCGTACGAGACCGTCATATGATCTGCATCGGACTGGATCGACTCCAGGATTACGTCGAACAGACCTTCAACGTCGGGAAAGAAAATCGCGTGTTGTTCGGATACCCCCATCCCGGTTTCGGTGTACGTCTGGGACACGATCTCACCGTTCCTTACACGTACGGTGACCGGTCCGATCGACTCGATAGGGCAAAAGCAGCCCCTGAGCAAGGTCAGATCGTAATCCGATAAACCGAGATCCATCCAACGCTGTCGATTCGCCTCGAGCTCGGTCAGCAGTGGATTCTCGGGCTCCTGCGGTGAGCAGACCGCGGTCGGCACGATAATCAGCAGGACCCACAACGCGTGAGCTGCACTTCTCATGAGGCGTGAATATAAGCCGGCGGGGAACCCCGCGGCCTAGCGTTGCTACGCGTCCCGAGGCCGGCGAAAGAGCGAGCGTTGAAGCGAACGGACGTAACCCGTGCGGCTAGAGGTAGCCTCGTCGAGATGCGCACGAGCCGCGGTGACCTTCGAATCGAGGTTGTCGAGATGATGAAGCACGATCGCCTCTAGCGTCTGCGGTTTGACTGGGCTCCCCCACTCGAGCTCGCCTTGGTGGCTCAACACGAGATGCGCAACGTCCGTCGCCAGATCCACCGGGAACCCATCGATGGCTGCGATCCGCTCACGGATGTATGCGTACCCCAGCGCGATATGACCGAGTAAAGAGCCGGCCTCTGTGTACGGGAACCCGGGCTCGACGGCCAACTCGTCGATCTTGCCGAGATCGTGCAGAAAGGCGCCAGCCAGCAACAAATCGCGATCGAGATCGGAGTAGTGTCCCGCGGCTAGCTCGCACAGTTCCATGACCGAGCGGGTGTGCTCAGCCAAGCCACCCACGTAGGCGTGGTGATTGACCTTCGCCGCCGGTGCGACCGAAAAGCGCTCGACAAACTGTGGATCGTCGAGCAGCCCTACGACCAGCTGTCTGAGGAAAGGCTCGGTGATCGACTCCGCCAGCCGACGGATACCGATTACCGACTCGCTCCCGGAAACAGGGGCGCGCGGCAGGTACTCTCCGGGATCCACCTGTGGAGCGGGCTCCGCAGCCTCGACCTGAATCTGGGGTTGACCGCGGTAGTCGGTCACAACCCCGCGGACGCGTGCGAAGGCACCCTCGACCAGCGTCGTCGCGAGCGCGTCAGCGTTGTCCCAAGCAACGCCAGGTATCCGGCCTGATCGATCGGCGAACTCGAGCGACAGGAACGGGCCACCGCGCCCAACCTTTCGGCTCACGCGAGTGACACAAAAGACCTCATCGACCCGCTCACCGGAATCGAGATCGGCGCAAAACACACGCTTCCGATACGGCTCGAACAAATCAGCGACCATCGAACACGATCTCACCGGCGACAATCGTCAACGTGGGTCGACCGCGAAGCGACGCTCCAGCCCACGGCGTGTTACGAGCCTTGGACCGGAATCGCTCTGGCTCGACCTCCCACTCCTGATCCAGATCAAACACCGCCACGTCGGCGGGTGCTCCGACTTCGAGCCGGCCACGTTCGATACCGAAAACGCGCGCCGGATCCACCGTCATCCGGGCGAGCAGCGTTCTCAGGCTGACATCGCCTCTCTCGACCAGCTCCGTGTAGACGACACCGAACGCTGTTTCGAGACCGATCACACCAAACGGCGCTTCGCTCAGGGGGCGCGCCTTCTCCGCTTTCGTGTGCGGCGCGTGATCCGTGGCGACGCAATCGATCGTGCCATCCAACAACGCTCCGACCAGCGCTGAGCGATCCCCGGATTCAGCCAGCGGTGGGTTCATCTTTGCGATCGCTCCCTGCCTCTCGGTGCAGTCCACGGTCAACGTCAGGTGGTGCGGGCACGCTTCAGCGGTAACCGGGAGCCCAGCCCGTTTGGCCTCGCGGACCAGCCGTACCGATTCGGCGGTCGAAAGATGGCACAGGTGGAGCCGCCCGCCGACTCGGGCCAAGACCTCGAGGTCGCGCTCCACAGCCGCGGTCTCGGCCTCGGGCGGGATACCGCCGACCCCGAGCCGATCGGCCACCTCGCCAGCGAGAATGGCACCGCCTCGAGACAGACTGAGATCTTCGCAGTGGTCGGCGACCACTACCCCGGCGCGTGCAGCGTCACCCAGCACGCGAGCCAAGATTTCGGCGGTAGCGATCGGCTGGCCGTCGTCCGAGATAGCGATCGCACCCGCTGCCGCCAGCGACTGTGCATCTGTCGGCGTTTCGCCAGCCGACGCCACGGTCGCGGCCCCGATCGGCAAAACCCGCGCCATCCCCGCCGATCGTCCTCGCTCGACCACGTCACGGACACGCTCCGGCGTATCGATCACCGGTTGGGTGTTCGGCATCGGGCAAATCGTCGTGAAGCCACCCGCCACGGCGGCGGACGCACCAGTGGCAATCGTCTCTTTCGCTTCCCCGCCGGGTTCACGTAGGTGAACGTGCGGATCGACCAGGCCCGGCGTCACCAACATGCCGGCAAGATCGATCACGTGATCACCGGCCGCGGGCTCGACGCGCTTCTCGATCGCGATCACGGTGCCGTCGGCGACTCGAACGTCGGCCAGCTCGTCGCGCCCCGAGCTCGGGTCGAGCACCCGCCCGCCGCGCAACACGATACTTCCCCGCCCATCGCTCAAGGCGACGCTAGACCGAGTTCGCGGCGGACCTCGGACAACCGGGCCAGTAGCCCCATCCGGATCGCCACGCCCGCTGTCACTTGGGGCCATATCAGGGCCCGGTCCGAGTCGGCGACAACACCATCGATCTCGACATCGCGATTGAAGGGCCCGGGGTGCAGCACCGGAACGTCGCTTCTTAGACGCGTCAACCGATCGACGGTCAGCCCATATTGTTTCCGGAAAGTCTCCCCATCTGGGCAAATCTCGCGGTCCGCCAACCGCTCGCACTGAATGCGAAGCATCATAACGGCATCGCAATCCTCGAGCGCGGCGTCCAAATCCGAGCTGAGCGTCACTTCGGGAAACTCATCGGGTGACGGGAGAAACGACTCCGGTCCACAGAACGCGACCGATCCTCCAAGCGCCATAAAGCCGTGATAATTCGACCGCGCCACGCGGCTATGAACGATATCGCCTACGATCAGCACCTGCCGCCCTTCTACGGAGCCCCAGTACCGCCGCAGGGTCAGCAAGTCGGGCAGCGCTTGCGTGGGGTGCTCACCGGTCCCGTCGCCGGCATTGACGACGTGCGCATTCGGCATAGCGGAAGCGAGCTGATCCGGCGTACCGACCTCCGAGTGCCGCAACACGAAGGTGTTTACGCCCATCGCGGCCAGCGTTCGCGCCGTATCGACCAAGGTCTCGCCCTTCGCGATGCTCGAACCCTCCCCGACAGTCAGCCATTCGATCTTCAGCCGCTGCTCAGCCAACTCGAATGAAGAACGAGTCCGGGTCGAGGGTTCGAAAATGAGGTTGGCTACGGACAAACCGGTGGCGGCGCCAGCAGTGGGTGCGGCCGAGTCCAGCACGCGCTCACCACGATCGAGAAGGTCTGTGATCTCCTCGGCCGTCAGGCCGGCCAGGCCGAGCAGGTCCTTGCGGCAAAACGTCAGCTCTCGGCCTCTTCCCTTTCCACCAAGTCAACGGCTCGCGTCCCATCGAGCTCCTGGACCTTGACCTTGATCTGCTGGCTCTGGGACGTTGGCACGTTCTTCCCAACAAAGTCTGCTCGAATCGGGATCTCGCGGTGACCACGATCGACCAAAACGGCGAGCATAACGCGACGGGGGCGACCAAAATCCATGATCTCGTTGAGCGCGGCTCGAACAGTCCGTCCCGTGTAAAGGACATCGTCGACGAGCACGATGACCTTGCCTTCCACCTTGAATGGGATCTCGGTCCGCTCGACGACGGCTTGATCGCCAATCGCCTTCAGGTCGTCGCGGTAGAGGGTGATGTCCATCACACCCTTCAGCGGTGGCGACCCCTCAGTGCGCTCGATCTCGGCCACGATGTGCTCCGCAAGCTGTACACCGCGACGCTGAATGCCGACGATCGCCAGATCTCCCACACCGCCGGTTTCCTCTACGATCTCGTGAGCGATCCGCGTCAGCGCGCGGTCGA
>JBDHED010000023.1:0-18544 GCA_039591175.1 Gemmatimonadota bacterium
GCTGCGGGCATTTCGACCTGCCGAGCCGTACAAGGGCAAGGGTATAAAACACGAGGGTGAACACATTCGTAGAAAAGCCGGAAAGACGGCCGTCTAGTGGATAAGGGATAACCGAGAATGAGCAGATCTACAGCACAGAGACGACAGATCGTACGACGGAAACGTCACCGGAGCATCCGGCGTCGTCTGTCGGGCACCGCGGAGCGGCCAAGACTGGTTGTTACCCGGAGCCTCAGGAACATTAGCGCTCAAATCGTAGATGATACGAATGGTGTCACTTTGCTCGGGTTGAGTTCGCAAAGCGTTGACTCCAAGGGGACCAAGGTTGACCAGGCCAAGGAGACGGGGAAAAGGCTGGCCGAGGTGGCGCGCGAGAAGGGCGTCGGCCAGGTAGTGTTTGATCGAGCAGGATACTTATATCACGGACGTGTCAAGGCGCTCGCCGAGGGCGCCCGTGAAGGCGGTCTCGAGTTTTGAGCGAGGGTGGGAGGTAGCTGAGTGTCGAATGGTCGTAGAGATAAGCGTGGCCGCGGGGGGCGCGGTGATCGTAGCGAGTTCGTCGAGAACGTGATCGATATCAATCGCGTATCAAAGGTCGTGAAGGGCGGCCGGCGGTTCTCCTTTACCGCTTTGGTGGCGGTCGGCGATGGCGAGGGTCAGGTCGGTATCGGCATGGGCAAGGCGAATGAGGTCGCCGACGCGATCCGCAAGGGGTTTGAGGCGGCCAAGAAGAGCATGCACCGGGTCGCGACGCTCGGCAGCACAATCCCGCACGAGATAAAGGGCGAGTTCGGGGCCGGCCGAGTGCTCTTGAAGCCGGCCTCACCAGGAACGGGTGTTATCGCTGGTGGTCCCGTGCGATCGGTGCTCGAGTGCGCTGGAATCGCCGACATCCTGACCAAGTCGCTCGGTTCAAACAACCCCCACAACATGGTCAAGGCGACAATGAACGGTTTGGATCGGCTGCGCACGGTTGCCGATGTCGCCGAGGAGCGGGGGATCTCGGTGGCCGAGCTACTAGGTCGCAAAGTGTCGGAAGACACCACGGTCGGCAGTGAGGTGTTGGCTTCGGAGCCAGCCCCAACGATGATACCGGACGCGGAGCATTAATCGATGACCGCCAAGAAATCCAGGAGACTGATCATAAGGCAGACCAAGAGCGGCATTGGATCCCCACAGCGTATTCAGGCGACGTTGCGGGCGCTCGGCCTCAAGGGACATCAGCGCAGCGTCGAACAGAACGATTCCCCAGCGATCCGTGGCATGATCGCTAAGGTGCAGCATTTAGTACAAGTCGAGGAAGCATGAAGATCCACGAACTCAAGCCGCCTGCTGGCGCTCACCGGCCCAGGAAGCGAGTCGGTCGCGGTAACGCCGCCGGCCAGGGTACCACGTGTGGTCGCGGGACCAAGGGTCAGCGCGCCCGCACGGGTCGTGTGCCGGCCTGGTTCGAGGGTGGACAGATGCCGCTGCAGCGCAGGGTTCCCAAACGGGGATTCAACCGCACCCGATTCAAGACCGACGTTCAGACCGTGAATCTGGCTGATCTCGCCCGGTTTGAGGCTGAAACCGATTTCACCCGCGAGCGACTAGCTGCGCTGGGACTGATCGATGCCGACGGCGGACCGGTCAAAATCCTAGCTCGTGGCAAGCTCGATCGGGCCGTGAAGGTAACCGCCAACGCGTTCAGTACCGCTGCACGAGACGCAATCGAGGCTGCGGGTGGGACGGCTGAAACCACTGGTCGGAAGAAGTAGCTCAAGTGGCAAACCAGATTCCAAACCTCTTCAAGATCCCGGAGCTCAGGCGCAAGATCCTCTTCACGCTGGGGATCCTCGTGCTTCTGCGCGTTGGTGCGCACATCACGGTGCCGGGTGTCAACCGCGAGGCACTCACGCTCGCGATCGGTGGTCAGAACAACCTGTTCGGACTACTCGATCTGTTTACTGGTGGTGCGCTCCAGCGGGCGACGGTGTTTGCGCTTGGGATCATGCCCTACATCTCTGCGTCGATCATCTTCCAATTACTGACGGCGGTCTTTCCGTACTTTGAGAAACTGCAAAAGGAAGGTGAGGAAGGGCGCAAGAAGATCACCCAGTACACCCGCTACGCGACGGTTGGTCTATCTGCCGTCCAGGCGTACGGTTACTCGGTGTTCATCGAGAACCTCAGCCCGGATGCCGTGGTATTCCCGGGCTGGCGATTCAAGCTGCTGACGATTCTGGTCCTGACGACCGGTGCAGTGTTCATCATGTGGCTTGGCGAGCAGATCACCGAGCACGGCATCGGCAACGGAATGAGCCTTATCATCACGTTCTCGATCATCGAGGCGTTCCCTCAGGCGTCAGCTCAAATCTGGACGCTCTGGCGGACGGAGGTTATCGGGATCTTCACGATCTTGGCCTTTACCGCAATAATGGTCGGGATCGTGGCAGCTACTGTCGTGATGACGATGGCGGTGCGGAGGATTCCGATTCAGATCCCACGCAAGGTGGTGGGCAGAAACCGGATCCGCCAAGGTCAAAAGACGCACTTGCCGTTGCGAGTGAACTCGGCCGGCGTGATGCCGATCATCTTCGCGCAATCGATCATGTTCTTCCCACCCATGGCGGCGACACTGGTCCCGAACTCGACACTCATCCAGAGATTTGCAGCTGCGTTCCAGTTTGGGTCGGTTTGGTACATCGTGTTGTTCGCGGGGTTGATTGTTTTCTTCACGTATTTCTACACGGCGATCATCTTCAATCCCATCGACTTGGCCGAGAACATGAAGAAACAAGGCGGGTTCATACCCGGAACTCGACCTGGCGCGAGAACCGCCGAGTACATCGACCGAGTGTTGACGCGAGTCACGCTTCCAGGCTCGTTCTTTTTGGCGGGCATTGCGATTGTGCCGCTGCTGATCTTCTCGTGGGGGCCATTTCAGTCAATACCTCAGTTCATCGGCGGGACGGGTTTATTGATTGTGGTCGGTGTCTCGCTCGACACGGTGCAGCAGATCCAGTCTCATTTGTTACTTCGCCATTATGAGGGGTTCATGTCCAAGGGACGGAAGATCCGCGGCCCTCGGTACCGCTGATGAGTCGCTATCTGATCTTGATGGGTCCGCCTGGGGCGGGAAAAGGAACCCAGTCGGTTAGGATCGCTCGAGACGAAGGTCTTTGCCGCATCGCGACCGGAGACCTACTGCGGGCCGCATTGGCTGCAGGCACCTCGCTTGGCCAAAAAGCGGAAGCCTATATGAAGGCCGGGGACCTCGTGCCGGATGACGTGATGCTGGACCTGGTGGACGAAGAGTTAGATCGTGACACGTGTGCCGACGGGGCGATTTTTGATGGATTCCCGCGCACTGTCGAACAGGCTCAGGGATTGGGCCGGCTTCTGGAGAATCGCGGGGCAGCCATCGACCAGGTGTTGGTGATCGAGGTTCCCGAGCAGGAGATCGTTCGCCGATTGTCGGGGCGCAGGGTTTGCGAATCGTGTGAAAAGCTGTATCATCTAAGTTTTGGCCCGCCACGGCAGGAAGGGCGTTGTGACGCCTGCGGAGGCGATCTCACGCAGCGCCCCGACGATCGACCGGAAACGGTACGCCGCCGGTTGGCCGTCTACTCGGAAGAGACTCAGCCGGTCATCGAGTACTACCAACAGAATGCCGACGCATCCCTCGCGGGTGTGGCGATGATCGATGGAGACAACGTGATCGAGACGGTCGCATCCGCGATTCACGATCGTCTCGTTCGGGTCGAGGCCGAACGGTAAGCGGGTCTGTGGTGACGCTGAAGAGCACTCGTGAGATCGAACGGATGCGGGCTAGCGGACGCATCGTAGCGGAAGTGCTGGCGGCCATGGAGACCGCAATTGAGCCCGGCGTAACGACTGCCGAGCTAGACACGCTAGCCGAGTCGATTATCGCTGGTCACCGTGGAGCACGGCCGGCGTTCAAGGGTTATGGTGGTTTCCCGGCTGCGATCTGCGCGAGCGTGAACGAGGAGGTTGTTCACGGTATTCCTTCCGAATCGCGCACACTGCAGGTTGGCGATATCGTCGGGATCGATGTTGGCGTGTTGCTCGACGGCTACCACGCTGACGCAGCGCGCACGTTTGCCGTCGGCGACGTCGCCAACGGTACTGAGGCTCTACTACGTGTCACGCGACAGGCTCTTGAGGCGGGAATCGAGGCGGCACGGGCGGGCGGGTCTGTTGGCGACATATCGGCCGCGGTCCAGAAGGTGGCCGAAGAGGCAGGTTATTCGGTTGTTCGTGACCTGGTTGGGCACGGGATTGGTCAGCACCTGCACGAGGACCCCCAGGTGCCAAATTTTGGCACTCCGGGACGCGGCCTGGTCCTCGAGCCGGGGTTGGTGCTTGCGATAGAACCGATGGTGAACACCGGTGCTAGTCCTGTACGAACGCTGGACGACGAGTGGACGATCGTGACGGCTGACGGAACGCTATCGGCTCACTTTGAGCATACCGTGGCGATCACCGATAACGGGCCTGAAGTGCTAACGCGGGCCGCCTGAGGAAGAGAGGATTCGCATGAAGGTTAGGAGTTCGGTGAAACCGATCTGCGAGCACTGCAAAGTCGTTCGCCGGCGTGGGGTGGTGCGGGTGATCTGCAAAAACCCCCGTCACAAGCAACGGCAGGGATAGCGTGATATGGCACGTATAGCTGGAATCGATTTGCCGCGTGAAAAGCGGGTGGAGATCGCCCTCACGTACATCTACGGTATCGGCCGGCCCTCTGCAGATAGCATTCTCAGAAAGGCTGGAGTGGACCCGGATGTTCGCGTCCATGAGTTATCCGATGCTGACGTCAACAAGTTGCGTCAGGTTATCGAGAAGGACTTCAAGGTCGAGGGCAGTCTCAGACAAGAAGTAAACATGAATATCAAGCGTCTGATGGACATCGGTTGTTACCGCGGTTTGCGGCATCGTCGCGGCCTGCCAGTCCGTGGTCAGCGCACGCATACCAACGCACGTACAAAGAAGGGTCCACGACGGGCGATTCCAGGCAAGAAGAAGGCAATCGCCAAGAAGTAACGACCAGAGCGAGGAAGAATGGCCAAACCAAGAAAGAAAAAGAAAGCACGTGTAATCGAGGCCGAGGGTATGGCCCACATACAGGCCACGTTCAATAACACGCTGATCTCGATCAGCGATATGCAGGGCAACGTGGTTACGTGGGGATCGGCGGGTAAGAGTGGTTTCAAGGGATCGAAGAAGTCGACCCCGTTTGCAGCCCAAATCGCAGCCGAGGAATGCGCCAAGGAAGCGCTGAATCAGGGGGTCAAGCGAGTCCACGTTCGCGTGCGAGGGCCCGGGTCGGGCCGCGAGTCGGCGATTCAAGCGTTACAGGCAGCAGGGCTGCAAATCCGTTCCATAAAAGACGTTACACCGATTCCTCATAACGGGTGTCGGCCGCCCAAACGACGTCGTGTATAGACATAAAGGAGCGACTTGATGGCGCGTTACGCGGGACCAGTCTGTAAGCTTTGTAGGCGTGAGAGTCAGAAACTGTTTCTCAAGGGCACGCGGTGCTATACGGAGAAGTGTGCCATCGAGCGTCGCGGTTATCCGCCCGGCATCCATGGTCGTCAGGCCGCCCGGCGACGCAAGCAATCCGAATACTCGGTGCAGCTCCGTGAGAAACAAAAGGTGCGGCGTATCTATGGAGTGCTGGAAACGCAGTTTCGGAACTACTTCCAGAAATCAGCCGCGCGGCCAGGTGTTACCGGTGAGAACTTGTTAGTCATGCTCGAGCGGCGACTTGACAACGTGGTTTATCGATTGGGACTCGCGCCGTCGCGGAAGGCCGCCCGACAGCTGGTAAGGCACCGTCACATCCAGGTCAATGATCGTATTGTCGATATCCCGTCATTCCAGGTGTCACCCGGCGATGAGATCCGTGTAAAGGAGAGAAGCCGCGAGATGCCTTTGATTCTCGGGGCCATCGAGAGCCGGGGGAAGGAAGGCACACTTCCGTGGCTAGAGGTTGACTTCAAGTCGATGGCGGGCCGTATGCTCGAGCTGCCGACCCGGGAGACGATCCCGATCGCAGCCGAGGAACAGTTGATCGTTGAGCTTTATTCCAAGTAACAACATCGCATGTATCGATTGCAGGAGGACCTGATGGCTTTAGAGAACTTCGTACTGCCGAGACGTGTTGAGAAGGACACTACGTCCTTGACCGAAACTTTTGGGGAGTTCACAATCCAGCCGCTCGAGCGCGGGTTTGGCCTTACGCTCGGCAATGCGATGCGCCGGGTGTTGTTATCCTCGCTGGAAGGAGCCGCCGTCTCAGGCGTGAAGATCGACAACGTATTGCATGAATTCTCCACGATTCCGGGCAGTGTAAACGACACCGCCGAGCTCGTAATGAACCTCAAGCGGCTCGTGGTTTCGCTGGCGGATGATGTCGAGGAGAGCACGCTAAGACTGAGTAGGAGCAAGCGTGGCGTGGTCACCGCCGAGGCGTTTGAGAAGAATCCACAGGTTGAGATCCTGAATCCGGATCTGGAACTGCTGACGCTTGACCAGAATAAGAAGTTCGAAATGGAGGTTTTTGTTCGGCGCGGTCGCGGTTACGTCCCCGCCGATCAGGACGACAGCGAACGGCGCCAGGAAATTGGGTTTGTCCCGATCGATTCGATATTCAGCCCGGTTGTAAGGGCCAACTTCGAGGTTGAGAACACACGCGTTGGCCGACGCACCGACTATGATCGATTGACGCTCCACGTTACGACCGACGGTGCGCTGGATCCCGAGGACGCGGTAGCGCAGGCAGCTGAGATCCTGCGGACCCACTTCGAGTACTTCCTGTCGTTTGACGAACCGCAACAGGAGCTCGAGGGCGAGCTCGAGGAGAAGCACAATCGGTTCAAGGAGCTCTTCGCCCGACCGGTTGAGGAACTTGAGCTGTCGGTTCGCTCGAGCAACTGCCTCAAGGCCTCGAACATCCGAACCCTCGGCGACTTGGTTCAGCGCAGCGAGCCGGAGATGCTGCAGTTTCGGAATTTTGGCAAGAAGTCGCTAGACGAGATCTCGGACATCCTGCAACGCCACGGGCTGCACTTCGATATGAAGGTGACCGGGTCACCGGAATCGGGCTACGTGCTGCAGGACGTCGAGGAGCTGAGACGGCTGCCGGACATCGAGTTCGACGAAGATGGCGACGAAGAGGCCGGCGAGGGGAACTAGCGACAGCTTAGTCGCTTACCGCGAGGTGAGATGAAGCATCGGAAGAAAGGCAAGCAACTTGGTCGTGACGCCGCCCACCGGTTGGCGATGACTCGAAACCTGGTTACCAGTCTGTTCCGGCACGGACGGGTCGAAACCACCCTCGCTCGCGCGAAGGGGGTAAGGCCCGTAGCCGAGAAGCTGGTCACACTGGGCAAACGCGGGGATCTTCACGCCCGCCGTCAAGCTGCACGGTACATTCAAGACAAAAAGGTCCTGCAGGGTCTCTTCGACTACTGGGCCGGGTTGTACCCCGACCGCCAGGGCGGCTATACGCGAATCCTGAAGGGTGACTTTCGTCACGGTGACGGAGCTGAGATCGCGTACATCGAGTTGATCGGCCCCGACGGCGGTGCTGCACCGCCACCCCGCGGTGAAACGATCGCTGCCGAATAACTGACCCTCATAGACCCATCTGACGACGATATCGGTGCCTCCACCAGGCGGCCGAGGGTCGTGTCGCTCGCAGTGAGCACAGGATCGATCTTGGTGGCGGTACTAGGCCTGGCAACCCTCGCCAACCCAGCCTGGTCGCAGTCGTCCTCTCCACCCGCTGTCCGCGGTAACGTCGGCGCGGTGCTCGAGATCGTCGAGTTCAGCGATTTCCAGTGTCCGTTCTGCGGGCGTGCGAAACCGGTTATCGACTCACTGTTCGCGCACTACGGTGATCAGGTACGGCTCGAGTATCGGCATTATCCTCTACCGGATCATGCATATGCGGGGCGAGCTGCTCAGGCAGCCGTCGAGGCCCAAGAGCAGGGCGCGTTTTGGCGCTACCACGATCTACTGTTTGCGCATCAAGATCGGCTCACCGACGTTGACTTGATCGGTTATGCGGACTCGTTAAAGCTGGATACTGACCGTTTTGCAAGCGCGCTCTCGAACAGCAAGCATATCGAGGTCGTCGAGCGCGACATCGCCCTCGGTCTGTCATTGGCGGTCACTGGTACGCCCACGTTCTTTGTCAACGGCTATCGACTAGTCGGAGTGCCGCCACTTTGGGTTTTCGAGACGGCACTCGAGGTATTCCGGACGGGACGGGTGGAGAAACGAACCCTGGAGCCGGTCAGGAAGCCGGACGGATAGCCGCTTCTAGGCGGCGTCCGACTGCTCGTCCTGTGGCTCTGGGTCGGGCGTTCGGACCGTCCGTGCGTCCTTGCAGTGGGGGCTCAGGAAAACCTGGCGCAATTCGTCACGACCGGCACAGACCTGGAGTCGCGTTCCACCGGTATCGCGTACCTCGTAGGTGACGATCGTCTGTTGTTTGTACTCGGGGCGGTCCTTCAGCATGCGGGCCAGCAGCACGCGCATGTTCCGGGTTGAGTACCGCTCCCGTAGATTTTCTAGGTCAAAATTGGCCACACTTGACTCCAAAAAGCTATGAAGTTGTCACAAACATATAATTTACCCAAATCTCGGAGCATCGTCCACTGGAACGGCGTGGCAGGGGTCGCTTTTCTGAGCGCCATTCTGGCAGGGACGGCACCGGCGCTTGCTCAGAGCGGCGCCGCGTCGCTTTCCACACCTTGCGCCGTATGGGTGGTTCGAAACGCCCTTGGTAGCCGCGCCGCTTGGCTAGAGGCGCTGGCTGCGGTCGAACGCGTTGGGTGTCGGCGAGTCTATCTGCAGGTCTCGGGTCGATGGGATGCGTATTACCCAAGTCGCGTCTTTCCACAACCGGCGCGGAGTCCGTCACAGCCGGGTTGGGAAGACCCTTTCGGGGAGGCTGTTGGGTCTGCACACTCTCGCGGTCTCGAGGTGCACGCGTGGGTCAACGCGATGCTGGCCTGGTCGGCTCCAGACGCGCCGCCGGACCCTTCCCATGTGTATCGTCGTCGACCGGAATGGTTCGTCGCGGATCGTTCGGGGCGTTCGATCCGTGAGCTGAGTCGAAGCGAACTCGACCGTGCCGGACTGATCGGTGAAGGGTGGTTTCTTGATCCCGCCCAGATGGAGGTCCGGACCGAGCTGCGTCGATTCGTGTTGGAGCTGGCGCTACGCTATCCGGTGCAAGGCGTACATCTGGATTACATCCGATACCCCAGCGGTTGGACGCCCGAATCGGGCAGTGCAGTCCTTACCTACCTCGTCGGACTCATTCACGATGACCTGGCGCTGGCGAGGCCCGAAGCGGCCCTGTCGGCTGCGGTTTTGCCGGTCCCAGCCGAGGCCGATCGGTCGTTTGGACAGGATTGGGGCGCATGGCTTGAGCGCGGACTAGTCGCCGAGGTCGTACCGATGGCCTACAGAGATCGACCCGAGGACGTACTGGGTATCGTCCGCGAGTATCCTCCGAGCCTGGCACGAGCCAAGCTGTGGATCGGCGTGCGTCTCGATCGATTGAATCCGGCTGAGGCCCGGCAAGTGGCTAACGCGCTGGCTCTAGACGGTGTTGCTGGACAGGCCTTATTCAGCCATAACCTGCTACTCGAAGACCCAGCCTGGCAGGCGCGCTGAATGTGGGGTCCTAGCCCTGTGGCGCAGCGGTGTCCGTCGAATCGGGGAGTCGAGCTCTCCGACGCTTCATGTAAGGTGAAACCAGGATGAGCACCAACCCCAAGACGACACCGGCTCCCTGTCCCCATCCAAAGCCTGGACTCCGCCCCACGCCGATTTGGTCCGCAAAGAAGGAGACCAGGACCAGCAGCAATCCAATGATCGTGAGGAGACTCCATGTCTTTGTCACTGTAGACCTCCTTGGCTAAACCGCCTTACGAACCTTGTTGGCTCGGATGCAGCTGGCGCAAACGCGGACACGCTTGACGCCACCATTATCTCGCACCCGTACGCTCTGTAGATTGGGGAGGAATCGGCGACGCCGCTTGTTGTGAGCGTGGCTGACGGTGTTTCCCGAGCGGGGTCCCTTGCCGCAGACGTAGCATACCTTTGCCATGGTATTATCCTGACGCGATCGACGAGATTAGACGCTATCCGAGAAGGAAAACAAAAATATAGACCGCCCGATAATTCGGGACAAGCTGGATCAACCTTATATTGAGGCGCCCACTTCTATGAGCGAACTATTCCACCCCCAGCATGTGCTCGTCACCGGAGGGGCCGGCTTTATCGGCTCCCATGTCGCCGATCGCTACTTGGCTGAGGGTTGTGAGGTTACGGTCTTGGATGACCTGTCCACCGGCAAAAAAGACCGCGTGCCGGAGGGGGCCGAGTTTATCCACTTGAGGCTGAACAGCGACGAAATCGACTCCGTCTTTGAGCGCGGCCGATTCGATCTGGTCAACCACCATGCCGCCCAGATGGATGTCAGGGTGTCAGTCGCTGATCCGGCGCATGACGCGCGCACGAACGTTCTCGGCCTGCTCAACGTGCTCGAGTGCGCCCGGCGCCACGAGACACAGCGGGTGGTGTATATCTCGTCTGGCGGTGTCGTGTACGGCGAGCCTACTGTCATCCCAACACCCGAAGATCATCCTCTTCGACCATTATCACCCTATGGGGTGACCAAGTTGGTTGGGGAGCAGTACCTGCATTATTACGCCCACGTTCATGGGCTCGACTATGCCGCGCTGAGGTACAGCAACGTATACGGGCCGCGCCAAGAGCCACACGGGGAGGCTGGGGTGATCGCGATCTTCGCCGCGCGGATTCTCGAGGGCCAGCCGATTACGATTTTCGGTGACGGCAAACAGGAACGCGACTACGTCCACGTTGCGGATGTTGTTGACGCCAACTGGCGGGCTAGCACGCGGCCACTGCCCGCGCCCGATACGATCGTAGCACGAGCGTGGAACATCGGGACCGGTCGGGGTACCAGCGTCGGTGAGCTTGCGGATTTGTTGATGGCCGGAGCCGGGTGCGAAGTCGAGCGAACGTTCGCGGCTGCTCGCGCCGGCGAACTCGAGCGCAGCGTTCTCGATACCGCCAAAGCCGAGCGGGAGCTCGAGTGGCGGCCGACCGTACCCCTCAAAGATGGCCTGGAGCAGACGATGAGATACATCGAACGACAGATCAGCTCTCAGCGCGCGGCGGATTCGTCGTGATCGAGCTCCTTCAGCTGGGGTCCCGCTCGTTGCCGGCCGAGCCGTCAGTCTGGACTATGGTTGTCAC
This sequence comes from Gemmatimonadota bacterium, assembly GCA_039591175.1. Taxonomy (GTDB): domain Bacteria; phylum Gemmatimonadota; class Gemmatimonadetes; order JACCXV01; family JAHWKZ01; genus CAMYLR01. Next base: position 11,308 of record JBDHED010000023.1, read on the forward strand.
GGCCGGCTGGTTTGCAAAGGGGATCCTCCTGGTGCTGCTCGGATTCTCGCTCATCTCCTGGGCCATCATCTTCCGCAAGCTGCTTGTCTTCAGGAAGCTGCGGGGAAAGCGGCAGCAGTTCTTCCATGCCTTCGAGCGACGATCCGGGATGGCCGAGGCGTACCAGACCGCGCTGGCGATCCCCGCTAACCCGTTGACCGAGGTGTTCAAGGCCGGGGTCCGCGAGCTGAAGCATTTGAGTCAGCGCAGCGAGTTGAGCCCGGGTGGGGAGGATCCCATAGGAGCCGCCCCGGGTGGTGTCACGGCACCAGCGAGGGGGGCCACCACAATCACGATCCTCGAGAAAGAGTCGATCCACATGGCGCTCGAGCGAGAAGCCGCCCAGCAAGTTGAAACGCTCGAGGAGGGGTTGCCTTTTTTGGCCACTACCGGCAGCGTGGCGCCGTTCTTTGGTCTGCTCGGCACCGTGTGGGGAATCATGGACGCTTTTCTGTCGATCGGGCTCCGGGGGTCCGGTAATATCAACGTGGTCGCGCCAGGGGTGGCCGAGGCGTTGATTACCACGATTGCCGGTCTGGCGGTCGCCATCCCGGCGGTCATCGGTTACAACTATTTCGTTAGCCAGATAAAGGAGATCGGAGATGAGCTGGGTCACTTCTCGTCCGAGCTCATCAACGTGATCCTCCGCGAACGACGGGGGTAGCGTGGCGTCGCCGCTCAAGCGCGAGCACGGGTTGCTGGCTGACATCAACGTCACATCGCTGGTCGACGTCACCATCGTACTGCTCATCATGTTCATGATCATCGCTCCGATCTCGCAGGGCGGGATCGAAGTGCGCGTTCCCCAGACCGAGAGCGCCGCTCTGCCGTCATCGGAGGCGATCCTGATATCGGTGGATGCTGAGGGCAGGGTCTTCATCGATCGGACCGAGGTTCGCCCGGATGCGCTGGGCGATGTGCTCGAGCAGGTACGGCAGAGTCGCGGTCTAGCCCGTGTTTATCTGCGAGCCGATGAGGGCAACACCTATGGTCGGGTGATGGAGGTCATGGGACAGCTTCAGCTCGCCGGATTCGAGAACGTCGGCTTGGTAACCGAGCCCCCACCAGTCGAGCGTTGAGGCGCGCGCTGCTGACATCTGCGGCGTTTCATCTCCTGCTCGGGGTTGGCGCATTCTTGCTTGCGCTTCGTGGTCCGAATCGTCCCGATCTACCGCCCGTCTATCAGGTGAACCTGGTTCAGGCTGCCGAGCTGCCACCCCAGCGGACGCCTCCCGAACCCGAGCCCATCGTGGAGGAGCCCCCCGAGGAACCAGAGGCGAAGGAAAAGGTGCCCGAACCCGAGGCCGAGCCACCCAAGCCAGAACCACGAGAAGAGCGACCCGAGGCCGTCGAGCGGGGTCCTAGCCTTCCAGTAACGCTCGAGGGGCAGCCGTTCGAGTTTCCCTGGTACTTAGAGGCCCTGGTGCGCAAGGTCGAGCGGAATTGGAGGCCCGGCGATGGGGCGCTGAGAACCACTATCTACTTCCGGATCGATCGGACCGGTCGGGTCAGCGATGTCGAGGTGGCGGAGCCCAGCGGGAGTTTTCTCTTTGACCGCGCCGCTCGGCGGGCGGTTGAAGCGAGCCATCCCATGCCGCCCCTGCCGGCTGAGTATTCGGGTGACTACCTAGGGGTCTACTTCGACTTTGACGCCGGAGTTCGTCCCTCCGGCTGAGAGCGGAACCCGCCGACCTGACAGCGGTACTACATTTGGTTGATCCCCATCCTGAACCCGAGGTTCCAACCGACACGTAGGGGGTTTTTGTGAACCGGATTCGACCGGTTGGGCGGCCAGCACGGGTCCTCGCGGGCTCGTTTCTAGTCCTTTTTGGGGTGATCGCGGCGTCCACCTCGCTGGCGGCTCAAGAACAGGATGTGCGCGTGGGGATCCGCGGATATGTGGACGAGAAGATCAACATCGCGATCGATGAGGTCACGCCGGTGTCGTCAGCTGCCCAAACAGTGGCCGATATGTTGGCGTTCGATCTCGATTTCTCGCTCCGTTTCAACGTTATATCGGGTCGCGCTCAAGCCGGCGTTGTTCGCACCGCCGGGTCGGTCGACTACGAGGCGTGGTCGATCTTCGGCACCCGCTACTTAGTCAGAGCGTCGCTCAATCCGGCCGGCGCTGGGCTCGCGGCCGACATCGAACTTTACAACGTGCCCTTCCAGCAACAGATCCGGACGTTGTCGTTCGCGCTCCCGGATTTGGGGTCACCGAATTTTCGGATGGCTGTGCACGAGATCTCGAACGAGATCATCCGCGAGCTGACCGGTGAGCGGGGTGTGGCCGACACGCGCATCGCGTTCGCCAGCCGCCGACGTGGGGACAAGGAGATCTTTGTTACCGACTACGACGGTCAGAACCCGTACCGCGTAACCCGTCTCGATACGATCTCGATGACTCCGGATTGGAGCGCCGACGGGGCGGAGATCTGCTTTACGACTTTCGTGCGCGGCAACGCGGACCTGTACTGCGCTGCATCGAGCGGTGGACGCGCGCGGCCGCTGTCGGACCGTAAGGGGCTCAACATCGCACCCGCCTGGTCACCCGACGGCAGGCGAATGGCTCTAACGCTGACCAAAGACGGCAACGCCGAGCTGTATGTGCTGGACGTCGGTCGCCGCAGTCTCAGACGGCTGACGTACAATCTCGGGATCGATACCGCCCCTGGCTGGTCGCAAAACGGGCGCCGGATCGTCTTCGAATCTGATCGCGGGGGCCGGAGTCAGATCTTCGTGGTGGATGCCGAGGGCGCCAATCTGAAGCAGCTGACGTTCGGCAATGAGGCCCACTCACCAGAGTGGTCGCCCCAGGGTGACCGCATCGCCTACGTCGAGCGCATAAGCGGGCGCTTCCAGATCGTGACGATCGGCGTCAACGGCGATGGGCGAACGGTGCTAACCTCGACCGGCGACAACGAAGATCCTTCCTGGTCTCCCGACGGTCTGCACCTCGCATTCTCGTCGACGCGGAGCGGCCCATCGGATATCTACACCATGGATTGGAATGGCCAACACATTCGGCCAGTAACTCGCGGAGGCGGGTATCATAGCCCGAGCTGGTCGCCGCATCTCGGGGATCGATGATCGGTTCGTGGCGGAGAAGCGACACCATTGGAGGTGCGCCGGGTTCAGGCTATCTTGGAACCCGAAGGCCTACTATCACAATCGAGCATCTCAGTCATGGCAGGCGGCTCGGCCGTCTGAGAGCAAGTTGGAACTGAGCGCCCCACGAGGAGGAGCCCCGATGGCCGGACGCACGCTGACGCTGCTTGCGGCAGGAGCACTGGTGTTCACAATCGTTTCGACTGGTTGCAGTCAGAAACAGGTCAATACGGATGATCGCGATCGCACCCCGCCCCCGATTGAAGAGACCGTCGAAGACACGACCGACGATGCCGAGATGGCTCGCGAGGCCGCGATGAACGCGATCGGCGCGATGATCTTCTTCGACTTTGATCGGTCCGACTTGAGGGAGGATGCGCGCGGAACCCTTCAGGGTAAGGCAGAAGCCCTGCGGCAATTCCCCGAGGTCGATGTGCGGATCGAGGGTCACGCCGACGAGCGCGGCACGATCGAGTACAACCTCGCGCTCGGTGAGCGTCGCGCGGACTCCGCTCGACGCTACCTGATCGATCTCGGCATCGATCCGGATCGTCTGACAACCGTTAGCTACGGCGAAGAACGCCCGATGACGCCGGGTTCTAACGAGGCCGCTTGGGCGGACAACCGGCGCGACGAGTTTATCGCGGCGTCGAACTAAAGGATGGTCGTGCGGAGAAAAACCAGGTACGCAGCGTTGGCCGTTGCCGGGTGCGTTGTGATGGTGCTTGGTCTGACGGGTTGCGCTACTCGGGGCGACGTCGATGACCTGATGTTCGAGCATCAGCGTATTCAGCAGCGGCAGGACGATGTGCAGGCGCAGATGGACCAGCTAGCGGAGAGCGTCACCCGCCTCCTGCAGGCGATTCGCGCCGACTTCAAGGCTGATCTGGGAGCTCTCCGTCAGGAAATGAACGCCGTTGAAGCAGCGCTAAGAGGCACCGAGAGCCAGATGGATGAGCTCAAGCGATACCAACCCCGGGCCGAGCCTCAAGTAATGACGCCGGCGGATACGACGGACTCCAGGGGTGTCGATGAAATCGGGCTCTACAACGAGGCGGTCACCGACTATCAACAGGGGCGCCTGAACCTCGCACGCGAGGGCTTCATCGAGTACTTGCGCCTCTTTCCTGCCGGTCTCAGCGCGTCGGATGCACAATACTGGGTGGGGATCATTGCGTACGACCAACGGCGTTACGACGAAGCTGTGACCGAACTCCGGAAGGTGCCCGACCGGTACCCCGAGAGCAGCAAGGCGGCGCCCGCGCTCCGGAAGATCGGCGACGCCTACCGTGCCCAAGGTGACACCGAGCGCGGACGGGCTGCCTACCGCGAGCTCGTAGAGCGTTACCCGAACTCCTCCGAGGCCGAGGCCGCGCGGCGCGAGCTCGGTAGCTAGGACACCCCCGTGCGCTGTCCCTTCTGCGGATCCGGGGAGGACCGGGTGGTCGACACCCGATCCAGCAGAGGGGGACGCGCGATCCGACGCCGTCGCGAATGCCTGAAGTGCGGCAAGCGGTTCACGACGTACGAGTCGATCGACCACGTTCCGCGTCAGGTCGTGAAGCACGACGGCCGGCACGAAGCATACGACCGTCAGAAACTGCTCATGGGCATGGTCACCGCCTGCACAAAGCGACCGGTGAACCTCGAGACGATCGAGGCTGCGGTTGACCGGATCGAGGAACGACTAGAGGAGCGGCTCGAGCAGACCGGTCGCTCCGAGATCCAGAGTGAGTGGTTGGGTGAACAGGTGATGGCCGAGCTCCAACACATCGATCAGGTGGCCTACATCCGGTTCGCCTCTGTTTACCGAAAGTTCCAGAACCTCACCGAGTTTATGGACGAGCTCGAGGAGCTGACGGAGGCCTCCGGAGAGGCCTAGGGGTGACGATCCCGAAGCCGAGCCCCGAGGGCACGATGTCGTTCCTGGATCACCTCGAGGAGCTGCGACTCCGGATACTGTGGAGCCTAGGCACGCTCGCGGTCCTGTCGGTAGCGGGCTTTTGGCTCACCACTCAGTTTGGTGTTCTCGAGTTGTTGACGCGTCCCGTGCGTCCACTCCTGGACGCCGGCCGGCTCGCGTACTTGAGTCCCACCGAACCCTTCATGGTCACGCTCAAAGTCGGGATTTTTGTCGGCGTCGTACTGGCGCTGCCGGTGCTGTTCTACCATTTCTGGCGTTTCGTTGCGCCCGGTTTGCTAGAGAACGAGCGGCGCATCTTCTTTCCGGCACTCATCGGTTCCGTGTTGCTGTTTGTGGGTGGCGCTGCCCTGGCGTTCTTCATTGTGCTACCACTGGCACTTCGGTTCTTCCTCGGGTTTTCCGAGGAAGCCCTGATCCCGGTGATCACGATAAACGACTATTTCAGCTTCGCGATCCGGATAACGCTGGTTTTTGGGGCTGTCTTTGAGACTCCTCTCGTTGTGATCGTTCTCACTTACGTAGGATTATTGTCACCCAGGACAATCCGCCGTTATCGTCGCCACGCAATCGCTGGCATGGCGATCCTGGCTGCGCTGTTGACCCCGGCAGACATCTTCTCGATGGTCCTCATGCTCGTCCCGCTTTACCTGCTGTTTGAGCTGAGCTTGGTGTTCGCGACATTGATCGAACGACGCCAGGAACGGCGCGCCGCTGAGTCGCTGACGAGTGGCACCCTGTCGCCAAGTGACGAAAACGACCGGCTGGAGCCATCCGATGCGTAGCCGTTCGATCGTCCTGATCGTGGTGCTACTGGTGCTGGGCTGGGCGGACTTGGTACGGGGCCAGGAAGAGGTGCCCGATGACGGCCTGGCGGGGACGATCCCATCGCCAGACGAGACGTATGAGATCCTGATGAACCGCGCCGCCGGTGGCGATAGCCTACCAGGACCCAGCGGCGGTCCGATCGAGTATCAGGGACAACGGCTTCTGTTCTATCCCGAAGGCGAGGTGATACTGCTTGAAGGTGAGGCGTCGACCGAACAGGCCGGGACGGAGCTCAAGGCGGACCGAATACTCTTTCGCAGTCGCGAGGGTGTGGTGGAGGCGTTTGGCGAGGCATCGGTCAGCCGGGGACCTTCCGAGTTGAAGGCGGACTCGTTGTTCTACGATCGAGAGTCCGAAACGGTTGCTACGTTTGGTGCGTCTGCACTCAGTGAGGGTCAGTCAGTAACAGAGGGTCTGGATCTGAAGTACGACCTCAATCGCCGCAGCGGTCGGTTGGGCGCTGGGGTCACGACTTATGTGCCCTGGATCTTGACCGGCGATGACATGGAAAAAATCGGCGACTCGACATACTTGGTTCAGGATGGGTACTTCACCACCTGCGATCTCGATGTTCCGCACTATTCATTTCGCAGTACCGACATTAAGCTGCGGCAGGAAGACGTCATCGTAGCCTCGCCGGTGGTGCTGTATTTTTCGGATATTCCGGTGTTTTACCTGCCGTGGTACGTCGAGCCGGCCACTCGGGGGCGCCACTCCGGGTTTCTCCGGCCGCAGATCGGAATCAGCACGCTGATTCTAAACAGTGGTCGCGAACGCAACGTCCGTGATCTCGGTTACTACTATGTCATTAGTGATTATGCCGATGCTGCTGTAAGCGCCGACTGGTACGCTGAGTCGCGAACGATTCTGCGAGTCGATACACGTTACAACATGCGTCACAGTTTTCGGGGGGACTTGCACTACGAGTCGGTTTGGAATCGCCTTGACGATGAGCGTTCACAGCTAATCCGCTACTCGCACGATCATACGTTTAGTCGCAAAACAAGAGGTGGTGTAGACGTCAACTGGTCGAGTCGGCGCTCATTCTTGAGGCGCAACTCATTTGACCCAGACGAGATTCTCCAGCGCGCCTTCCGGTCGGCGGCCAACTACAGTACGCGTTTCGGGTGGGGGTCGTTTGTGGCCGGCGGCGATGCTGACTTTCGACTCGATTCGAATCGTACAACGTTCAGGATTCCCGACGTAAGGCTGTCGATCAACCAACGCCCCCTTTGGGGGCGCCGAAGACGAGGCGCTGCTGGGGAGGGTCAACCGTTTTGGCAGATCCTCCAATACAGCGCCAGCACCTCGTTCGTCGCCACGGTTGAACAGGCGCAGGTC
>JBDHED010000024.1:0-17110 GCA_039591175.1 Gemmatimonadota bacterium
AACCTGATCGGAGTAGGCGGTGAACCACTCGCTTCCAGTGCCGCGGAACGTGCGTTTCCCGCCGCCTCCGCCGCTCACGATGTACACCGTTCCGTAGCCGTCCTGGACGATCTCGTTGCCGCGCAGTGAGTGCGACCGCTGGTAGTCGTGATCGTGGCCACTGAACATGAAGTTCACTCCGTACTCGTCGGCCAACGGGGCCAGGATCTGCTGGATGTCCTCGTCTGAACCGTGGCCACCCCAACCGGTGGACGCGCTGTACGGCGAGTGGTGGAAGAAAAGGAAAATCCAATTCACATCAGGATCTGCTCGAGCGGCCTCGAGCTGATCGACTAGCCATTGGTACTGCTTGCCAGACTTGTCGGTCAGGTTCCCATACAGCCGTTCGTGTCGATCCGAGTCCTTGGTATCGAGCGCGATGAAGCGAGCGTTGCCGTGATCGAACGTGTAGTAGAATGCGGCGCCCGATTCCCAGCCGGCCGGTGGATTGAAGGCGGCAATGAAAGGCCCTCCATTCCTCGTCCTTAGGTCATGATCGCCGGGCGTGACAAATAACGCGGCCCTGCTGAGGAGTGGCGCGTAGACGCGGAAGTGATTCTGGCTCAGCTCGGCTTCGGTGCCTGACTTGTAGGCGAGATCACCCGTGTGAGTGATGAACGCGGGGTTCTCGCCGTTGAGTTGCTGCGCCAAGGCCAGCTGGCCAGCGTTGCGCGTGCCGGAATCCCCAAACACCAGGAACGTGAACGGGTCCTCTGCCCCCGGGGAAGCGAAGGTCCGGAACGTCGCAGGATTGTTCCACCCCAGCTCCTCGGTGTTCACCTGGTAGGTGTATGTAGTCGCTGGGGTCAGGTCCCGGAGCAAAACTGTGTGATCAGTGTTTGGGCCGGGTAGAGGAACGGGGATCGTGTCGCCGGTGCTCCAGAATCGAAGGGTTGGCTTCGAGGGCGTAAAGGTGCGCCAACGGACGATGGCCGACGAATCGGTTACGGCGATGAGATACGGCTGACGTTCGAGCCCGCCGGGAGGCACGGGCCCACTATCGAAGTTCGAGACCTCGGATACCGTGGAGCACGCGGCGGACGACAAGACGGTCGCCATCAGAATCGAGTAAACGCGAGGTGTCAGGCTTCTTTTCATAGGCTTCGACTATACACTCGAGTTGCAGGCCGGGTCCGCGCTGGCCAGCCACTTGGGGTACAGGCTTGGCCGTCGATCGCGTAGGAACAAACGCCGCGCATGCGATTCGTGCACCGCATTCAGGTCGACATCAGCGTACAGAATAGAATCCTCCCCACTAGGGGAACGCGCAGTCACTGTCCCGTCGGGCGCGCAGACGAAAGACTCGCCACTGAAGGCGAGGTTCTCTTCTTCTCCTACCCGGTTGCAGAGGGCGACGAAATAGCCATTCTGAAAGGCCGCCACGCGCATCTCGGCCTCATACAAACCGTCCGGCCACTCGCCCTCGACACCAGCTTGCGGGACGACCACGATCTCGGCGCCGGATAACGCCAGCGCGCGCATGTACTCAGGGTAGTGGCGGTCGTAACAGATCGCGACCCCCACCGAGCCAACCGCCGTTGTGTAGACCGGGGCACCGGTGTCGCCAGGCGCGTAATAATCCTGTTCATGAAAGCACGGATAGTCGGTAATGTGAACCATCCGGGTTCTTCCGAGCAACGTGCCGTCGGCATCGATGACCGGCGATGTGTCGAAAGTCTTTTGACCGTCACGCTCGAAGAGATTTAGGACGACGACTACACCCTGCTCGCGCGCTGCTGCGGTGAAGGCATCGGTGAGAGGGCCCGGCACCGGTTGTGCCAGGCCGACGACCGGTCCGTCAGCCGGACTCTGTGGATGAAACCGCTCGAACGCTAGCTCCGCGAAACAAACCAACTCGGCACCGTGCTGAGCAGCTTCCGTCAGCGCGAAGAGTCCACGCGCGATGTTCTCGTCGCGATCGGAAGAGGCGTGCTGTTGTACGAGTGCGATGCGAAGCAAGTGACCTAAACCTATCGTTTCGTTCAAAGGGTGGTTAGCGAGGGTTCGTTTGGTGGTCTAGACTGCCGCCGTGATCACCGAGCCCGCGACGACACTAACCGATTTCGTGCTCGGGGTGGTCTCGTTCGCGTGGGGTAGAATCGTATGGCGTCGGGCCCGCATCGACAAGGTGACGGCAGGTCTATGGTGGGCTGGGGGTTTTCTGGCGGTTGCGCTGGCCGCATTCGCCGGCGGGACGGTTCACGGCTTTCGCAGCACGCTGGACCCGGCCTGGGAACCGGTTCTGTGGAAGACGAGTTTGTTTGCGATCGGCGGGTTCGCCTTCGCTGCGTTGATGACGGCGATCGTGAGCGGTGTGAGTGGCCGTTGGCGGTCGTCCTTGGTCGTGAGCGCCGCGATCGGTACGCTAGGTTACTTGGCGTGGATGAGCGGTCATCCGGAGTTTCGATACGCGAGTGTCGCGTCCGCTGTCGGGCTGGGGGTGCTGCTGGTTCAACAGTTGGTTGCTCGGGTCCGATTTGGGGTTCCGAGCGCGCCTTGGATCGCGGCCGGCGTGGCCGTTGCGGCGGTGGGTGCGGGAATCCAGCAGGCTGGACTCGCCCCGCACCCGTACTTCAACCATAACGATCTTTTTCACGTGATTCAGATCGTGAGTATGTACTTGTTCTATCGTGGAGGGTTGTTGTTGAGCGATCGAGATGCAGGCCCGCTCGCGTGACTGGTTTGGCGATCGGCACTTCTGATGTAACGGCGGCCCAGGAACGCATCGCGAGCCGCGTTCATCGGACACCGGTGATGACTTCGCAGTTGCTGGACGAGATCGCTGGGCGGCAGCTGTTCTTCAAATGCGAGAACCTGCAACGTGGAGGATCATTCAAGATCCGCGGCGCGACGAACAAGTTGCGCCAGCTGAGCGAGGACGCGCGACGACGTGGTGTCGTGGCTTACTCGTCGGGAAACCACGCTCAGGGGGTGGCGTTGGCGGCGCGCGACCTCGGCGTCAGCGCCGTAATCGTGATGGCAGCCGATGCACCGAGCGCCAAGCTGGAGGCCACGCGCGGATACGGGGCCGACATCGTGACATACGATCGACGGACCGATGATCGTGTCGCCATCGCCGCAGAGATAGTCGAACGCGACGGCCGCGTCTTGGTTCCGCCGTACGATGATCTGGCGATCATCGCCGGTCAGGGCACGGCGACGCTCGAGCTGCTGCAGGATGTCGCCGATTTGGATGCGGTCGTAGCGCCTGTGGGCGGCGGCGGCTTGTTGGCGGGGGCGGCGATAGCGGGCGCGGCCCAAGACACTCCGGTTCGCGCGTTTGGCGCGGAGCCCGAAACAGCGGACGACACCGCGCGCTCGCTTGAGGCCGGGGAACGCGTCGGGATCGAGCCGCCGGAGACGATCGCCGATGGCGCACGGGTACAGATACCTGGCGAGCTGACGTTCCCGATCGTGCGCGAGCTGGCAGCAGACGTCGTACGGGTTCCCGAGGCGGCCATCGTTCGCGCGATGACGCTGGTCATGACGCGGATGAAGCTGGTTGTCGAGCCCACGGCTGCGCTGGCCGCCGCCGCCGCGCTCGAAGGACTTCTACCGCCCGATGTTCGGCGCGTCGGTATCATCCTGTCGGGCGGGAACGTCGACTTGAGGAGATTGGGTCAACTTGTCGGCTGACCGTGAGTGGTGGCAGCGGGCTAGACCCTCAGGGCTTCCCTGCCGAGTGTCGGGCGACCGCTTCGGCCTCGGCCAGTAACGCGTCAAGATCGTTCCTATCGAGCAGTTTTCCGTCAAAGATGACCGCGGCGATCCGTTGGGTGTTTCGGATGTCTTCAAGCGGGTCAGCGTCAAGGAGCAAGAGGTCGGCCAGTTTGCCAACCTCGATCGTCCCCAGCGAGTCGGCGTGACCGAGAAAGTTCGCTGAACTCGAGGTAGCGGCCTGGATAGCCTCCACCGGCTGGAGCCCGGCCTCGACCAATAGCGACAGCTCGTCATGAAGGCTTGACCCGGGAAAGACATTCGTCTCGTCACTGGCATCCGTTCCAGCCATGATCGTCACGCCAGATCGGTGGAGATCGCCCACGATTTCCACGCGTTTGTCGTAGATCATTCCGGCGATCGCGTAGTCTACGTCGCGTCTGGGCTCCCATCGGGAGAGGATCTTGTCCGGGATGTACCGCCGACGTGGGTCGGTTGTAACGGTGGGATCGTCGGCCTCTGCAAGCCCACGCAGAACGACCAGTGTCGGCACGTGATGTGTCTTGTTGGCGACAAAACTGTCGATCGTAGGCGCGCAGTGCTCCGTACTGTACGTGGCCAAACCGTCCCGAATCAGCGCCTGCACCGCCACGCGGACCGAATCCGCGGGCAAGTCGGCGCCCATAAGCGTCTCAACTTCAGCCTCGATATGTCGCGCCCGGGGGGTGCACGCTTTCAGCAGCCCGCTCAGGTGTTCGATTGACCGCTGACCGGCCTCGGCGGCTTCGACCGGCGTGATCGCATCGGGTACGTGGCCGGCGAACGGAACGCCGCGGTCGCGGCTGGCTTCCGCTACGGCGAAGTAGGCTTCACGTGAGAGGCCGCCATACACCTTTACGAAATCGACGCCACGCCGGATCAGTGAGTCCACAACGACTCGTGCCTGGTTATCGCTCGTTATCGGGATCGCGAACACCCATGCGGGTGTTGGCCGGCCGGCCGGTGGTCGAACCGCTCCCGGCGGTGGCGGTCCGTTGACGATATGACCGGCAGCTACGATCCGCGGCCCGAGATGGCCGGCTGCGAGTCGCGCTTGCCAGCTGTTGAGCGAATCCAAGAAGGTGCCCATTTCGCGCACCCCGGTCACACCGTTGGCGAGATAGAGGGGGAAGTGCCACGCGGAACGCCCTTCGCGCATCGCGTGGACGTGGAGATCCCACAAACCGGGGATCACGAAGCGGCCCTGTCCATCGATAATCTGCGCTCCGTCGGGGATCGCAACTTCGCTGGTGGGGCCGAGGGCAGCGATCCGCCGTTTCTCGATAACGAGCGTTGTATGAGGAGCGGGCGGGGCGCCGCTGGTGTCGATCAACGTTACGTCGTGGATGACCAGCGGTTGTTCGGCCACTTGGCCCGACAGTGAGATCGGCGCCCCGAGCGCCGCTGCGATGGCGAGCAACGCCACCCTCATGTAAACAACTCACGGTAGTGACGATACCAGTCGCTTTGAAACCTCTCTGCAGGGTCGTACACCTGCTTGAGCCCGAGGAACCGAGGGAAGAGGGGGTAGGCCGATTCGACCTGCTCCCGACTGGCGAATCGGTGGTAGGTGAGGAAGAACGATCCTTCCCGGGCCAGCGCTTCGTCGATCAACGCGCGAAACGCCGCTCCCGAGCGTTGCAGACCTTCGGGTGTGTGCTCGGTGTGGAGGTTGAACACGATGCACGCGTACCGTCGAGACGCCCACGGCAGAAACGTCTCGACATCCGGCTCGATGAACCGCACTGTGCCGTAGATCACCGGCACGCCGATCACCCGCAGGCGCTGCGCTGCGGCGGCCATGAAACTGGCCAGTTCCTCGGGCGGAACGTAGAGCTCAGAAATCACCTCGGTGGCTGGGGCGGGGGCTGAGAGCAGCTGGTCGAGCCCGACGTGATAGCCCTCCCGGTAGTACCCGAGTTGCTGCGTATCGGCCCAGTAGATCTGACCGTTCGTTTTCAGGTAGTGGTCGACGTACGCTTTCAACGCTTCTGAAGGGTTGGTGTGCGCCAGCACGAGCAGCTCCTCCCAGTCGCGTGCCGCCAACCGCCGCTGACCGGTCGGGATGAGCCTCGCGAGTGGCACCGGTCGATAGGTAGATAGGATCCCGCGGCGGAGGAACTCGGTCTCGGATGCGTGATCGATCCCGAACTGGAAATCGCCGTACAGGTGACCGTCGGCGATCCGCTCGCGCATCAAGTCCGGTACCTCCTCGATCATCGCTTCGCGGACAAAGCGCTCCACCTTGCGCCTCGGTGCAAGCCGTAACGTGACCTGCGTAATGGCACCAAATAGGCCGTAACCACCGATCGCCAGGCGGAACAGGTTGCGGTTTTCCTGACGGCTCACGGTGTGGATTTGTCCGTTGCTGTCGACCAGAATGAATCGCTCGACGTCGGCTACGATCGGTGGCCTGGTGAGCACTCGCCCGTGCGCGTTGGCTGCTAGTGTCCCCCCGATCGAGAGACGGTCAGCGCCGGTCTGCTTTTGGACAATGCCCCAGCCGGAGCCGTCGCTCTCCCATGTCGTCTCCAGAAATGCAAACACGTCTGGCCAGAACATGCCCGCGTCGACGGTAAGCAAACCGTGCTCGGTGTCGAAGTCGCGGACCAGGCTGAGCGCACGCATGTCGAGCAACCATCCGTCACGCAAGAACTGCTGCCCACCCATCGCGTGTCGCCCACCAGCGATCGCCAGGTTTTGGCCAGCGTCGCGAGCGGCCACGACCGCTGTCTGCACGTCGGTCGTCGATTGTGGAACGATGATGCGCTCGACCCACGTTTCGTTGAGCTGAGCATGAATGTCATTGACGTGTTCTCCGGTGGGGACGCGGGCCTCCTGCTCGACCGCGCCTGACGCACACGCCCACGCGCCGATCGGGGTGGCGGCCAAGAAGCGGAGAAACTCGCGGCGGGTCCCCATCGTCACAGCCGCAAACTATCATCGGGTCTCGAGCTATGCAGAGTTCGGCTGCGCGCTCTTCGGGGTGCTTTGTGCCTTGGCGTGTACGCCCTCGAGCCGGCCGCCGAGCGACTACCGACCCCCGGCTGAGGGGGTCTCGACGGTGCTCCGGTTCTCGAATCGGTCGTTGGCGGTGACCGTACCGGCATCGGTTTTTAGATCGTCGATCGCGTTCTCGACCTCGTCCAACCGATCGTCAATATCGGGGTGAGTTTTTGCCAGCAGCGAGCGATGCTCCTTCTCGGCGTTTGGCAATGCGTTCAGGAAACGCGTGAGACCATCGGGGTCGTAACCGGCGCCAGCGGCGACTTCGACCCCGTACGTATCAGCCTCCAGCTCATCCTCCCGCGATAGCCCCATAAAGAGTGCGGTTGTGCCGAGTTGAATCGTCTGTTCGAGGTATTCCTCGCCGGTCAGATTGATCTGCTCGGTAATCTCCTCCAACCCGAGCTCGGTCCGGGCGCGGGCCTGGATCTCCTTGACGACGTGGCGGCGGTTGACATGACCGATTTCGTGGCCAAGCACTCCGGCCAACATCGCCTCGTCATTCATCAACGCCAGTGCGCCGCGGGTCACGAACACGTACCCACCGGGGGCTGCCAGCGCGTTTACGTCGTCGGTGTCAAGGACCGCGAAGCGGTAGATGATGTCCGGTCGCGGATTGACAGAGGCGACCGTCAAGCCGACCAGATTGACGTAGCGAGTCAGCTCCGGGTCTTGGACCACCCCGTAGTAGCCAGCGATCGTGGCTGCTATTCCCCGGCCGATCTCGACCTCTTGCTCGGTCGAGACGGTGATTACCGCTGGCGCTGCGCGTTGGGCGATTCCGGCCGCTTTCTTGATCCGATCGAGGAGCTGGGCCTGGGCCGGCGAGACGGACGCGATCACGCCGAGCGAGATCATGATCATCGCGGCGAGTTGGCGGCGAGCCATCGCCTTCACGCTTCGGGACCTTCCGTTTGCTGTTCCGGTAGCTCGTTGTACGGGGCCAATCGCGCCTCGATGCGGAACTCCTCGAACTCCAGCGGTGGCACGGATTGCTCCTCCATCCACTGAACGGCCGCCGGATCGGGTGTGACGGACATCTTACCGTTGGCGGTTTCGATCTCGTCTACGCCGCGAGCGCCAGCGGACGCGGCTACGTGCCGGTCTTGGGCCGCGCTGAATGACGACAACCCTTTCTTCAGCAAGCTGGACCCCACCTGCGGCTGCTTGAGCTCGAACGCTTCGTCCTCGTCGAAATCGGAGTCCCGTACGTGACGTAGGACGATCGCCCTCGGCGTCCCATCACTGTCGGTGACCGTGCGGTGGGGCTCGGCCGCGCCAGCCGGGCTACCCAGGACGAGCTGCACGAACGGATCGGCAACGGGCTCGCTGGAGATCAACTCGGTGGCCCCGACGCGAGTCACCAGATAATAGCGCCGGCCGTCGCACACGATGACGATCGGTTCCTCCAGTTGGTCCTCGTTGACGCGGCGAATCTCGAGGCGCTCTTTGGGTCGATCCTGAAACACCACTACGCGGCCGGTGAAGCGTGGCTCGGCGTCAGGCTCGGCTCCATCTGCCGGGATCAGCCAGGTCTCCTCGAATACCTGTTTCTTCTTTGGGATCGCTTCCCGCCGAGCGTCAAGCACCGGTTGCATATCGTCTTGGGCGGATAGTGACGTGGCGAGCAGCAGGCCCGGGATCATCGAGAGCAGGAGTTGGTGTCGCATGCGCGTAACCTAAAGCTCGGTCGCACGAAATCCAAAGAAATCTCTTATGCGCGACAGAATCTGCCGCTTCTCTTCCTCGACTTGCTCGGCCGCTGCTTCGTGAAGCGCGGCGTGTGTCGCCTCCAGCTCCTGGTTGCGTTCGGCTTGTATCTGGGCGATCCGCTCGGCCAAGCTGGGGTTAGCCTCGAGCGTGTCGCGGAACGCCTCGCGATCGATCACGAAGAAGTGGGTCGCCTTCAGAGCGACGACGCTGGCTTGTCGTTCGGCACCTGTCAGTAACGCCATCTCGCCAAAGAACGACCCTTCCCCGAGCTGCGCGATTCGCTCGCGCCGTCCGTTGTGACTCACGATGACCTCGACCAGGCCGTCTTCGATGATGTACAGCGAGTCGCCGGCGGCGCCCTGTTGGAGCACGGTCTCGGAGGCGAAGTAGCGCTCGACCCGCACCCGGGCCGCCAGCGCGCGTGCCTCCTCTTCGCTCAGCACGTCGAACAGGTCGATCCGCTTGAGGTGACAGTAGATCTGCTCGTCGTCGGCCTCGGCTTCGGCCTGCTCGCTCTCCGGCGTGACCTCGCGCAGGTACACGTTCCGGATCGGGAATGGAATCTCGATACCCCGTCGATTGAACGCGTACCAAACGTGAGTCATGAACGCGTCTTTGATGTCCTCGAGGTCGGTGTAGTCACGGATCCAGTACTTGACGTCGTAGGTGATCGCGAAATCCCCGAAGTGGTAGGTCCGGACGTCGACCCGTGGTCGCTTAAGGATCCCCTCGGTATGATCGGAGGCCTCCTCGAGTGCCGCCATAACGTCGGCCGGAGGATGTCGGTAATGGACCCCGATCGGCTCCATGATTGCGTGGATTCGAGTCGGAGCACTGTAGTTGATCACCGTGTCTTTGCTGATGACCGAGTTCGGGATGATGACCAGGTCGTTGGTCCGCGTGCGGAGACTCGTCGATCGCCAAGTGATGTCGGTGATCACGCCCTCGAACTCACCGAATTGGACCC
Source organism: Gemmatimonadota bacterium (assembly GCA_039591175.1). GTDB lineage: Bacteria > Gemmatimonadota > Gemmatimonadetes > JACCXV01 > JAHWKZ01 > CAMYLR01. The sequence continues at coordinate 9,422 of JBDHED010000024.1, forward strand.
AATCGCCGACGTTGAACGAGCGCTCGGTCTGGAGCGCCAAGCCGCTGAACACGTTCCCAAGCGTGTCCTGGAGCGCCAAGCCGATCACCACTGAGATGACCGCCGAAGTCGTGAAGAGGCCGGTGATGTCAAGATCCGTGCGGTAGTAGAGGATCATCAGCACGCCAAAGAAGAACAGCGTGAAGGCGGCCACGTCGCGCAGAATGTTTGGGCTGTCGACCTTGAACTTCCGGACAAGCAGGAAGTCGACAATCATCGTGAGAAGCAGCACCAACGCTAGGAAGCTGATGATCAGCATCGTCACGCTTACGAGCTGGTATGTCGGGTTCGAAACGAGCGTTGACATCTGCTCGCCGTTGGGCAACGTGACAAAACCGCTCACGCGCTCAGGGGTGCGTGCCAATTGCGTTTGGATGAGCGCCGAGATCGCGAGCAGCGCCACGACGACCAGCCCGCGGCGGCGGACAAACGGATCGCGGCTGAGCTGGCGCAGCAGCAGCGCCATGACTGCCAGCAACGCTTTGAGCAGGTAGAGCATGCCGGACCCCGACAGCAGTAGCTCGAATACGGGACGGTTCATCGGTATCTAATCATAATCAGTCCGCTCGGCGGACGAAACAAGAGCGACTTGCAATCCACGGCTGGATGTGGTTTAAATGGTAACCCCCCGGTTCAACCGTTGCTTTTTTGACCCGCCAGTAGGAGAGTCGCCGATGTACTGTCCGCGAATGCTCTGGGCGTTGGGTGTTGTCACCGCTGCGGTGGCTGGGGCTACGCTCGAGCCCGCACCCGCGACCGCACAGGAGGTGCGCCGGGTCCCGGCCCAGCGTCAGGTGGCCCGTCGCGCGCAAGTGACGAGTTATGTCAACCTGTCCGAGCTTCAGTATCGCCCGGTTGAAGCAGGTGCTGTGATCTACGAAACCGGCGCCCCGAGCGCCGATGAGAGCGGGCCCGATCGCCCTGCGGGAGCTCCCGCCGAGCGGGTGGCGATCGCAGCGCGCCCCGCAGTTCGAGCACGGCCGGCTGTCCAAGCTCCGGGAGCGGCGAGGGTGGCAGCCACACCGGACGCGAAAGTGGTGCGCTGGAATACCGCCGCCGGTCGAGAGGCGTTGGGAAGCGTCGTCGTCGTCGACGGCCCGCTCGGTGCGGGTACCGGGGTCGCTGTCCGCGCAGCAGGAGGACAGGCGCGAGGCGGCGAGGATGCTTGCGTCCAACCCACCGTCACCAAGAGTGGTTCGACGTGTTGCAACTATCGCCAGCCCGACCAGCTAAACGGTGGCGACGCGATGTACCGGCAGCCGTTGAAGGTGTTCGGCAGCGAGTCGGCGGCACGCGATTTCGCAGCGACCGTTCGGGCGTCGATCCCGATGTTCTTGCCGTATCACAACCCCGATGTTCGGGCGTCTCACGCATGGATCTACAATGGTAGCGACGAGAATTTTCACGGCGCCGTCGACTACGGAAAGAAATCGGAAGCCACCGGATCTGGCATCGATCCCGCGTTCAAGGTGCGTTCGGTGGCCAGCGGAGTCGTGGTTTCGGTCTACTGGGACAACTGGAGCGGGAACATCGTCATCATCGAGCACACCGCGTCCAACGGAGACGTGTACCGCACGTCCTACAAGCACCTTCGCAACGGGTTTACCAACGACCTGCAGATGGCGCGGGGGTTGACCGTCAAATCGGATGAGAGGTTCGACAAGGACGGCAATCCTACGAACCGTCTCAAGTACCAGCGGTTCGCCAATCTCGAGGATCCTAGCGAGCAGCATTGGGGAACCGAGAACCAGACGATCCGGGTGAAAGTCGGTGAGAAAGTGGGTCCTGGCACGCTCATCGGATGGAGCGGCAACACTGGCCCAGGCGGTGCCGGAAACGGTTTGAACGACGACGGCACGCCAAAGAACGCAAACACCGCCAACAACCACCTCCACTTGATGACCGCCGTGCCCGACCCGAACAACGCCGGTGATTGGGTTCAGGTCGATCCGTACGGCGTCTACAACCAGATTAGCGAATCAGAGTGCTACGACTTGCTCGACACGACGGCGTACGTGCGTTTGTTCGCTCCGTTCTACCCTTCCTTCCACAACGTCCCCGCGCAGTACGTGGGGTTCTACTGGGGTTACTACACCGGGATGGGTATGGGGCTACAGACGATCAGTCTGCATCGTAAAGGCAACAGCGTGCTCGCCTCGGGAGCCTTCCAGCACGGTTTGCCAAAAGCGTGGTACATGCGGATGTACATGACGGCGAGCGATTATCAGAAGTGGTTCAACGAGTACGGTGCCCAAGGGTTTCGTCCGCGGGAGATCTCGGTCACACGTCACAGTAACGGCAACCCGCGGTTTACCGTCATCTGGAAGAAGCGCCAGGGAGAGAGCTTCGCGGCGTATCACAACATGACCGACGACGTGTGGAACGCGAAATGGAAGGAGCACGTCGAGAATGGCGGGATGAAAGTCGACGAGCGAGCCGCCTATCGGGTCGGCAACTCGCGGCGACTTGCGGCGGTGTTTGTCAAGGAAGGGTCGCCGGGTGGCTTCTACGAGTATCACTACATGACGGGCCAGGCCTATCAGTCGAAGGCCGAGGAGCTAGGCGCTCAAGGGTGGGATCTGGTCAACGCCGAGGCCGAGGACCTGCCCGAGGGAACTCGATTTGGCGGGATCTGGCGTAAGCTGCCGGGGAGTTTCGTGGCCCGACACGGATTGACGCCGGCACAGTACCAGGACGCGTTCGAGGACCTGGGGTCAAAGGGTTATCGCCTCTACGACGTCCAGGGTTACGACGATTCGGGACGGTTTATCGCCGTGTGGGTTAAGCCGTGATCGTGTAGAGCTCGATCAGTTCTGCACGGCCCTTGACGGCGCGTTCGCCGATCGACCTCAACGGCGGCGCGCCGTCGAGTTTTCGAACCGTCGCGCCCGAAAGCAGAACCGCCGTGCCGATCTCCTTGTTCAGGGCCTCGAGTCGGCTGGCTACGTTTACGGTGTCTCCGATCGCGGTGTAGTCCATGCGCCGATCTGGGTCGCCAATAAAGCCGACCACGGCGGGACCGGTGTGAATTCCGATCCCGATGTCCAGTCGTGGCCGTCCGGCCGCGGCCCAGTTTTCGTTCAGCGTCTCCAAGCGATCCAGCATTTCAATCGCCGCGCGGTAGGCTTGCGAGGCGTGCTCGGCCTCGACCACGGGGGCCCCGAAGAAGGCCATCAACCCGTCCCCCAGATACTTGTCGAGTGTACCGCCATGATTGAACAGCACCTCGACCATGGCGGTTAGGTACTCGTTAAGAGTGTCGACCACGATCTCGGGTTCGACCCCCTCGGATTGTGTCGTGAAGTCTCGGATGTCGCTGAACAGCACGGTCACCTCGCGGCGCTCGACGGTGCGATGAAGATCCTCGCCCGATTCCGCTAACTGATTGGCGACCTCAGGCGGGATGAATTTCGCGAACATGCGTCGGATCTGACGGTGGCGTTTCCCCTCGACGACGTACGACCCAGCCATGGCACCGGCATAGGCGAGAACGGCGCCGGTGGCGGGCGCCACGACGGGTGCGAGCCAGCCGCCGATTAGAAACGCTGCCAGCGCCAGCAATCCGATCGCTGCGAGCATGCCAGCCAAGGCGACCGCCGATCGCCGTGCGGATCGTATGAACGCGACCGCCACGCCAGTGAGGCAGGCGCCGAGCAGTGTCAGGAACACGACCCAAGCGAGCGGCAGCACCCGCAGAAAGTCGCCCGATCGCAAGGTGTCCAGAATCGTCGCGTGGAGGAACACACCGGGCTCAGTGGGACTGAACGGACCAGCCACGAAGTCGCCAACCCCGGTCGCGCTGGAACCGATCAGGATGATCCGGTCGGTGAGCTCGGCTGGGTCGAGATCGGGCTCGGCGCCGACTGCGATCTGCGCGTAGCTGTTCAAGATTTCATGCGCCGAGATGACGCGATACGGTTCACCGTAGCGACCGCGCCAATGCGGTCTCAGCCGACCCGCCTCGAGCGCCACCGAACGACCGTCTAACGACAGCTGACCGGCGGTGATCGCGAGGCGATCGTAACCGCGCGGACCACCTGTGACGGCTGCCAGACCCATCGATGGGTAGAGCCGGCTCCGGTACTCGAGCAGCAACGGTTCGAGTCGCTCGACGCCATCGCGATCGGGAGCACGGTTTATCGCCCCGACCCCGATCGCGTTATCGAGCAGCTCGATCACCGGCGGGTTGACGTTTGCGAATAGCGGGGCCGAGAGAGAAGTCGCTTCAGGGAGCGCGAATCGCTCGAGCGCGTCAAGCCGACGATCGCGATCGATGAACGCGCGCTCCAGCTCTGCGATGGCTGTTTCACCCTCAGGGTCATCGAACGCGACCGCGTGGACGACCGGTGGGCCTCGTTTGGCTGCAGCGAAAAACAGTGAGTCGGCTTGAGGCCGAGCGAGGTCGTGCTCGCTGAACAGAACGTCGTAGGCCACGACCCTCGGGTCACCGAGGGCGATGAACTCGAGCATCGCGCCGTGGGCGTTTCGTGGCCACGGCCAACGACCCAGATCGCTCTCGTAGAGTCGAAGCGAGCGATTGTCGATGTCGATAATGACGATCGTCGAGTCAGCTACCCCGGCGCCTCGGATTACGCGCTCGAACCGGAGCCGAGCGTCTCCAGTCTTGCGCTCGACCGTTTGGACAGCGTCGGTCGCCATCAGTACAAGCACGATCGCCGAGGCTATGACTCCGGCTTGGAGTCCGATGAGAAGTCGTTGGCGCGAAACAGAGCTCACCACGCCGCGAACCTATCGCTGCTGCGTTGGTGGAGCGAGGCTGGTGTTGTTTGGAGCTAGATCGCCGGGGCGGTTAGAACTTCGGTCGCGGCGAGCGCCTTCTTGGTGACGAAAACGCGCTCGTTGTTGGAGGACCGGTTCAACATCCCCACCGGGAACAGGAAGAACCAATCGGCGGCCGGGTCGTAGTCGTAGACCACGCCGTCGAGAACCTCACCCCAGCTAAACCGCAGGCGAATAGTCGTGCCGCCGGACGGATCGGGGAGGTCCGCTTCGGTCTGTGGATCGTTCGCGGTCTGACGACTGGTGCGATCGAGCGCCAGGTCACGAACAAAGAACGCCACCACGACGTCCTCCATCTCGATGTCGAGAAAGCCCAGGACATGACCCTCGACGTCGACCCTGCGAAGGAGCAGGAACGGCTTCTCGGCGTCGAAGACATCGGCGGTACCTTTGAGGCGGCGACCGTCCTCGAGTAGGACTACGAGTTTGTGTTTCATGCCTCCGCGGGGCTGCAACTATGACGCCAACCGCCACTCGACCGGCCAGATTCACACTATTTGGATAGAAATAGATAGTTTAGTATGATTGAGGGGCGTGGTTGACCTCAGTGAGTGTCGCGACGCGGCCCGGCGGTTACGGACCGCGGGTGCAGATTGCGATCCGTGGCCCGCGTCCTGCGGCCCGCCTGTCGCGGCTTGTACTCGAGCGCCGCGAGCGACAGCTTTTCGCGGCACGGTGGTGGGGGCATAGCTCAGTTGGGAGAGCATCGGCTTTGCAAGCCGAAGGTCACCGGTTCGAGCCCGGTTGCCTCCACCACCGTGATTCCCCCTATCGGTCGAGTTCGTGAAGACCGTTGCTAATTCCAGTTGTTGCTGGGTACTTTGCTAAGACTGTTTCGACACCAGAAGCAGCTTTGAAACGGAGTCAGGGGAACGATGCTCGATATCACGATTTCGGCACTCGGCCAGGCAGCCGCTGAATACGGCGGTCTCGGGGACGTCGGCTCGTTCATCGAGACCTCCGTCCGCAAGACGGCCAAGCTCGCGATGGAGAACAAGTGGTTTCTCCTGATCGCGGTCGCCGCCGTGTGGGGGTTCCTGAAGCTGATCTTCGACACCAACTAAACATGAAGAAACTGGCCCCGTGGGTCGTTCTCGCTGCCGCGGCGGGGGCGATCGAGTTCGTCGTGGTTCAAGGATTGGGCGGGTTCTCGCCCAACATCGCCCAGTTTATGGGACGCCAGATCGCCAATCAGGGGGGGTATAGCGAGTCGCTGGCCGGCGCCATCGGGTGGACCATTCACCTTGGCGTTTCGCTGACGTATGCGGCCCTTTACGCTTTCCTGTCGCATCAGCCGGCGATGCCTGCCAGTCGGACCGCACGCTGGACTGCAGGCTTCGTCCTGGTGCTCCTGCTCGGCTGGCTCACGACGCTGGCCACCGCTCCAGCGATCGCAGTCACGATCAGTGTGTTGGCCGGCCAGGGTTGGCCCGCCGCCCTGCCCGGCCTCAACACGTCGCTTGGCTTCGCGTTTTGGAACCACGTCGGGTTCTTCGCGATCTGCTGGGCGCTGACGCTGGTCTGGCCCGACATCCTCCGGGGCCAAAGAAGCCCTAACGCCTGATCCCGATTGTTAGCGCTTGGGTTACCCTTTGCAGGGGTTTCCCGCGCACGGGTTGCATGGGTTCCCGCCGCACGGATTGCACGGATTGACTCCGGCCGCTGAAGCAGCAGGATCGAATCCCGGTCGAATGTGCTCGACGTAGGCGGCCAGTGCGGCCAGCTCCTGTGAATCCCAAGCCAGCGGCTCGGTGGCCATCGGGACGATCATGCACAGCTGCACCATCTCGGCGGCGTTGACTTGATCGAGCCCGGCGCGGTCTTTGGCCATCGCAACCGGATGTGGGTACGGTTCGGCAAAGGTCGCCTTCATCAGCGTGTAGTTCCCGACGTGGCACGTCGAGCACGCTGAACCGTTCGTGCTCAGGCTGCTGTCGTCCCAGAGTTCCCCACCGCGCGCGATCAGCGCGGCGTCATCGAGACCGCCAGGATTGAGTGCTTGATCACCCTGCGTGACGCGCGCGGGATCGATCTCCGTTTCCGTCGCAGCCGCGCACGGGTTAGCGGTTTCTTCTGCTACTTCGGTTTCCGCAGGCTCCTGCTGACCACAGGCCGCTACGGCCACGAGGATCGGCAGAAGCACGCGCGGTAGGGCTTTGTGCATGCTCGGACTCCTTCCAGAGATTTACTCGGGTCCCTCCGGGAAAACAGCATACACGATCGTCAAGTCGATCTCAAATCTGGTGACTCATGCCCGTTGACGGCCGATCCTGGGCGGGCTAACCTTTCTCGACCTTATCGAGGTCGCTTTTTCGACACACTCAAATCATGGCAAAGGCGAAAACGTATCCGTCGGGCCAATAGACGCGGGCTAAGACTGCTCGCCACCCGACCAGCTACGGTACGCCGTTCGCCAATTCTAGGAGGCAAGCACATGAAGTTCCTTTCCACGCTCCTGATCGCCGCCCTGGCCCTGCCGGCCGCGGCGCTGGCCCAGGAGGCTGAGCACGAAATGAAGGACCAGAGCCTGGTCCAGGTCATGACCTGGGAGGTCGCCCCCGATCAGACCGACGAATGGGAAGCCGCGATCAAGCAGATCGTCGCCGCCGCCCAGGCGGCCAACCTGGCCCATGAGTACGGCTGGACGTTCTACAGCAAGAACAACGACTACACCTTGATCTACCCGATCGCCAACTACGCCTACTTTGACGACCCGATGCAGTGGATTCGGCAGTTCGAAGGGACCGAGGGGAACGAGGCGGTGCAGGCGGCGATGGCCACGATCGGCACGATCGACCATCGCGTGCTCAGCGAAGAGATCTCCGTGAACAAGATGGATTGGAGCTACAT
>JBDHED010000025.1:0-16914 GCA_039591175.1 Gemmatimonadota bacterium
GCCGCGATGTGATCAGCGTGCGCGTGAGTCTGCAGAATCGCCGTCAGCTCGAGGTCGTGTTCCTCGAGTTCCCGCAACAGGCGCGGCGCCTCGGCGCCGGCATCGACCAGCACGGCCTCGCCTAGCGCCACGTCCCACACCAAATAGGCGTTGGACTGAAACGGTCCAACCGCGTATTGACGAACGGTCAACACGCTCGGTCGGCTTCGGCATGACGGCGACGATCGAGCGCTCGCGCCGCAGCGCTCGCCACGACCGGATCTCTGTCGACCGTGGCCAGCTCCAGCGCAGAGACCGAACCGAGCCCGGTGTTTCCAGCTACGATCGCGGCGTTGCGCACTAAGCCTCGGCGCCGAGTGCGCTCGATGGCGGAATCACCAAAACGGCTGACAAAATCGTCTTCGGTCATCCCGACCACACCATCCAGATCGGTCGGCCACGATTCGTGTCGAGGCTCGAACCGCGGCTCGCCGGCGGTCGGGGCATCATGATTCCAGGGACACACGTCCTGGCAGATATCACAACCGAAGAGCCAGTTGCCGATTCCCTCTTCCTCCTCCGCAGATAGCTCATCCCGGTGCTCGATCGTCTGGTATGCTATGCAACGCCCAGAGTCCAGAACGTACGGTGCCACGAGCGCTCCCGTCGGACAAGCTTCGAGGCAACGGGTGCAGCTACCACAATGATCGATCCCGGTCGAATCGGGTACGAGCTCGGCCGCAACCAACAGCTCACCTAGGAACAAGAACGATCCCAGGTTCACATTGATCAGGTTGGTGTTCTTGCCGCGCCAGCCCAGACCCGCGCGCTCGGCCCAATACTTGTCCATCACCGGTGCTGAGTCCGTAAAAGCTCGGCCGTCAAAGCTCACATCGAGTGCTCTCCCATGAGCCAGGAGGGCATGCAGTCGATCCTTGAGAACTCGATGGTAGTCCTCGCCCCATGCGTAAGTGGCCACCGCTACGCCGTTCGGTTGTGGACCGCCACGCACTTGCCGATACAGCAAGCCAACACACACGACCGAACGGCACCCGGGGACCAGCTCCCGCGGGTCAACCCGTTTCGCGAAGTGATTGGACATCCAATCCATGCTTGCGTGGTGACCCCGATTCAGCCACTCGGCAAAAAGAGAGGCATCCTTGACGCGATCGGCAGTAGCGACACCCACGACATCGAAACCGAGCTCCAGCGCATGAGACCTGACCGCCGCGGTCAGCGTTTCAGGCGTCATTCGAGCGCCGCTTTCACGCGTTCAGCGAGGGCGACCGAAAACCCGGGGATCTTCGCGATCTCGTCGGCCGGTACGTGGCGCAATTGATCGACCGACTGAAAGTGGTGCAGCAAAGCAGCTCGTCGCTTGGGGCCAATTCCGGGGACTTCGTCGAGCTCACTTCCGATCAGGCGACGGCTGTGGAGCTTGCGGTGGTAGGAGACGGCGAAGCGGTGTGCCTCGTTTCGAATATGCTGCATCGTCTGCAAGCCTCGCGATCGGCGCGGCAGCCACACGGGTTCTTTGCGTTCGGGTAGGTAGATCTCCTCTTCCCGCTTCGCCAAGCCGGCCACGTCGAGATCAGGCAGCGCGCCGAGCTCCTCCAATACCGTGCGGGCTGCATTGAGCTGCCCTTTCCCTCCATCGATCAACAACAGATCGGGTAACGGCTCGTCGTGATCCAGGAGACCGCGGAAGTACCGCTCCACCACTTCCGCCATCATCGCAAAATCGTCCTGTCCCTCAGCGTACTTCACCCGGAAGCGGCGGTAGCCGGCTTTTCGGGGCGCTCCGTTAAAAAACGTCACCACCGACCCGACGCTGTCTTCACCGTGGATCGTCGAGATGTCCACGCAAGCGATGCGGCGTGGCGTTCGTGTAAACCCCAGGCTGTCCTTTAGCTCCACGATCGCCTCTGATGCGCGCTCGGTCTCGTTCTGCTCCCTCAGCCGGCGCTCCTCGAGCTGATAGCGGGCGTTGCGCGCTGCCAGCTTGACTTGCTTCGCCTTCTCGCCACGTTGCGGCACGTGAATCTCGACGGCGTGACCAGCCTGTTGGCGGATGGCGGTCTCGACAAGCGATCGGTCGTCGAAGTCGAACGGCGCCAATAGCTCGCGCGGGAAGCGATCGGCTCTCAGATAGTACCGGGTAAGAAACAGAGACAGCGCCTCGCCATCGCTGGCGCCGACCACGTTGCCCAGCACGTGGTGTTCCTTCCCCATGACTCGCCCATCACGGACCCGCAGGATCACGCCGCAGGCTTCGTTCTGATCACGCGCCAGGCCAACGATGTCGCGGTCATCACCCGACAGACCGGCTACGCGCTGACGCTCGCTGATCTCCTGCAACGCGTCGAGCTGGCGCCGGTAGCCAGCGGCGCGTTCGAACTGCAGCCGTTCGGCCGCCTTCAACATGCGTGCTTCCAATCGGCTGGCGGCGGCTTGCGTGTCGCCTTCGAGAAACGCGACCACGTCATCGATCATCGACCGGTACTCGTCCAGCGACACGTACTCAACGCATGGCGCATCGCAGCGATCGATGTGGTAGTCGAGGCAGGGCCTGGATGGTCGTTCGCGAAGCAGGTCGTAGCGACAGGAGCGTACTGGGAAGAGCTCCTTTACAAACGCCAGGTTGCGCCTCAGCAGCTTCACATGCGTATAAGGTCCGAAGTATCTGCCGCCGTCATCCACGACGCGGCGCGTAACGAACACCCTAGGAAAGTCTTCCTGCAACGTAACCTTGATGTACGGATATGATTTGTCGTCCCGTAGCAAGATGTTGAAGCGCGGATTGTGTTCCTTTATCAGGTTCGATTCGAGAAGCAGTGCCTCGACGTCGCTGTCGGTGACCAGATAATCGAGGTCCTTGGCGTAGCGCATTAATACGCGCGTCTTGTCGGGCAGCGCTTCGGGCGCTTGCAGGTAAGACCGGACGCGGCCACGTAAATCGGCCGCTTTGCCAACGTAGAGAACCGCTCCGGCTTTGTCCTTGAACAGGTACACGCCAGGCTTGCGGGGCAAACGGGCGACTTTCTCGTTCAACCGACTCATAACTACGAAAGTTACGCCGGGCGCAAGTCATCGGCTCTCGCAGTATTCGACGCAACTCAACCAAGTCTTAGAAAACTAAACCTTCTGAAGTACCGGCTTCTCTGCCAGGTAGATCAGCTGCGAGTCGCGACCGATCTCCGTCGTGTCGGCGGGATTGACGACATGGTCGCCGGTCTCCGGATTTCTGAGGCCGATCACCAGCGCGCCGGAGGATCGCTTGACGTGCTGCACGACATCGCCAAACGATGCTGGAACCTTGATGTCAGTGAGTAGCGGGGCGACAAAGATGCTGTGGGCGCCAAGCGTCGCGACCTGACTCATGATCGACGCCGTCCCAGGCATCGACACCGCATGGGACAGAAGCGAAAAGCCTAACCGAGTAGTCTCGATCACTTCGTCGGCACCCGCCGACATCGCGTGGCCGACGTTCTCGGTATCAAGGATTTCGGCTGCGACGTACAGCGGCTCACGCCTCGGATGAGACTCCTGACGGGCGAGCAAGTAAGACCGAATCGTAAACGCCGTCAGAATCGTCGCCGCATCCGCCTGTTGTGGCAGCACGCCTCGCCGAGCCACCAACACCGCCGCTCGAGCGTGCGTCAACCGCACCTTGTCGAGCTCACTCTCCTTTGTCGGGTCGCCGCTCACCCACAGAAAATCGGGTGGCAAGTCCTCGGGCCTCGCGTCTTCGCCAAACACAACCAGCGTGGTCTGCGAGGGGTCGAACTCCTGCCGCAACGCATCTAGCAAGACCCTGGCTCCAGCATCATAGCCGCAGACAACGATATGACCGGTGTAATCGCTCACTCGAAACTGCTCCTTCCGAATTCTCAATACGACGCTCAGCAAGGTGTTACCAACGATCCCAGCAAACAAGGCCAGGTTGAACAGCCCAGCGATCATTAGTACTCCCCCGATCATCCGGCCCAACGTCGTGGTGGGGGTGATATCACCAAACCCGACGGTCGTGACGGTCACCAGCGCCCACCATATGCCGTCGCCGAGGGAATCGACTGTCGGGTTCACGTCGCGCTCGACGAGTGCCAGGGTCGAGCCCCCCAGCACGACAGTCACCCCGAGCACGCTTAGTGCGAATGCGAACAACAAGGAGTTCTCTCGGTACACCCGCCCGAGACCGCTAAATGGCCGGCTGTAGCGGAAAAGTTCCGCGGTCCTGATCAGCCGTAAGAGTCGCAGAACGCGTAAGCCCCGTAGCGCAGGAACCAGTGCCGCCACGGTGACGATATCGATAATGATCAAGGGCCTCAGACAGAAGCGGAGGCGACCCAGCACGTGTGTCGTCAGCCGCGCCATGAAGCGGCGATCGAAAACCCTGAGCTCTGGTGGCTGGAACGAACCCACCCTCAGGACTAGCTCGATCGCGAACAACGCCAGTATGGCGCGGTCGAGTCGGGCCAACCAATGCGGACGAGGCTGCCCGGCATCGGCGATCAATTCGGTCGCCAGCGTGGCCACCGATAGAACGATCAGCCCCCAGACGACCGTCTGTATGACGCGATAGATGCGGGTGTTGGGTTCGTGGAACGCGGTGTGGATGTGCCCCATCCTCAACTCCCCCGGCTGAACAAATGGTCCAGCTCGTCGACTCGCAAGATCGCCGCGACGACGAAGTACACGGCGGCTACACCGACATAGAGCGAGAGTGAGGCACCAATTCGTTCTCCGAGCTGCCACCCCAACCATCGATTCATGATCGAGAGGTACGGCATCACGCCTACCAGCCCGGCGACGATCGCAGCAACCAGCATGCGTCTTGCCGCGCGCCATGTCTCAGAGTCAAACAACCCGCCCCAGCTCCGCTTGAGCAAAACGCCCAGTGTCACCGCGTTTGCGATAGCGGCCAATGCTGTCGCCAAGCCGATACCCGGCAACCCGATCGTCCATGCCAAACCGATGCCCAGGATCGCATTCAAGATCAGCGCCCCCACCGCGACCCGGACCGGGGTTCGAGTATCCTGAAAAGCGTAGAATGTGGTCGCAAACAGCCGCACCGAAGCGTACGCGACGAGCCCGGCCGCATAGGCTGCGAGTACCCAGGTGACCGCGTTCGTATCGCCGGTGACAAACCGCCCGCGTTCAAACACCAAACTGACCGCCGGCCGTCCAAAAGCCACTAGCCCAACACTCGCCGGCAGCATAAGGAACATCATCCGCCGCCACGAACTGGCGAGCTCGCTTCGGACAACATCGACCGACTGCCCCACGGAGTGGTGCGCCAGGGTCGGCAGCGCGACTTGGGCGATCGCCACACCGAACAACGACAAAGGCAGCAAGTAGAGGCGTTGAGCGTAAGCCAGCGTGGCTACCCCCGCGTCGGTAAGAAACGAGGCGATCTGGATGTCTATGAGAGTTGACAACTGGGCCACCCCGGTGCCGATCATCATCGGCGCGAACAGCGCAGCCACTCGCTGCACCGCTGGATCGCGCCAGCCCGTGCGCGGTCGAAGCGTACCCAAGACGGAGCGAGTCGTCGGTAATTGCACCAACAGCTGGACGAGGCTACCGGCCACGACACCCCAAGCCAATATGTAAACCGGCTCCATCTCCACTCGACCCACGAAGGCGATGAGCGCACCCGCCGAAATCACCGACCAGAACAGCGGCGCAAAGTTGGGCCAGAAGAACCGGCCATTGACATGCAGGATCCCCATGCACCACGCACCGGCAACCAGGAACGCAACGGTCGGGAACAGGATTCGAATCAGTCGTTCCACGAGCGCTCGCAGCTCGGGGCCAAACCCCGGTGCAACCACCCACGCCAGCGCCGGTGCGGCGGCCATCCCGGCCAGGGTAATCAATCCGACCGTCAGCAGCACCAGCCCGAGCACGCTCTGCGCAAGCCGTCTCGCCTCGCTCTGATCCGCTGCTCGCATTCGCTCCGCCAGGACCGGGATCAAGGATGCCGACAAGTTCCCCTCGCCGAGCAGAACACGGACCAAGTTTGGGAGCTTGTAGGCTGCTACGAACGCCGAGTAGGTCGCAGCGCGCCCGAAGAAGTAAGCGATTACCTGTTCACGAACGAGCCCGAATAGGCGGCTCACGCCGATCCCGAACATCACGATCATCGTGGCGCGGCCAGAAGATGGACGGCGGATCGGAGCAGCTGCGCCGGGGCGCGAGCTCGTCACCTCGGACGGGTCACGCGCCGGCGTCGTGCGCCAGCCGGCTGGCGATCAACGCGAACTCCCGCGCCAGGCGGCGCCGATCGACCGGCGTCAGCGTAGGGTCGTCGGGATAGCGCCGAACGTACTCTTCGAGAACCTCGCGCTCCTCGTGGTTGAGATCGATTGAAGGATCGTTCAACCACCGCAGCGCGAGCTCGAGCTTGGTTGACCCGGGACCACCCATCACCAACGCAAGATAGCGGACATGCCGCGCGCTCGACAGCCGGTGAATCCCAATCGTGGGTGCAGCCCGCGGGCTGCTCTGGTACTCCACGGCTGCACCTTTGGCGTAATCGCGAACGCGCTAACTGGTTGATACACAAATACTTGAGAATTCAGGCACGAGCGTTGCTTAGGACCGTGGCAAAGGCACTTGAGAACCCCGACTCGAACAGTGAGGAAGAGATGAGCAAACCGTTCACTGCCACCGCTGCCGTGATGATGCTGATGCTATTCTCGGCGGTCAACGCAAACGCCCAACGCGATGCCAACAAAGCGTTCGCGTCACTTGACGCGTGCGTCGCCGCCGCGGAGACCGACGACGAGTCGAAAACCATCGCCCTCGCCGATCAGGCGGAAGCGCTGTTCCAGGGTTGGCTCGAGTCCGACCCCGACAGCCCGGATGCGCGAACTGGTTTGGCTCGGGTCATGCTTCAATGTCGCGTTCCGTTTCTCGCGCTCATGGAGCAAGGCGCGTTGTCAGCTCAGGCCACAGGTATTCTCCGCGAGGCACTCGAGCTCGATCCAGCCCACTGGGGTGCTCGCTACACGCTAGCCCTCAACTTCTACTACTCGCCCGAGTTCCTAGGTCGGACAGGCGATGCGATTCGCGAGTTCGAAACGCTTCTCGAGCAACAAGGGACACGTACGGACGATCCCCAGATGGCGGGTCCATTCGCCTACCTGGGTGATCTTTACCTGCGAGAAAAGAGGACGCAAGCCGCGCATGAAATATGGCGTCAAGGGGCGCAGCTCTTTCCCGCCGACGACCAGCTGCGCCAACGGCTCGATGGGATCGCCGATGGAAATAAGACCAGCCAAGAACCAGACGAGAGTGATCGAAGGGTGGGTGCGGCTGATGCCGCGCCCACGGCCGGAGACGCGACAAGACCCGAGATCGATTACGAGGTCGATCCGCTCGTCGTGCAAGTCGAAAGTGGCTATCAGATGGAGGATACTCGTAGCCAAGCGACGCTGAGCCGCCTGGATGTCTACATGACACCCGGTGGCGCCGCCGACATCCTCCAGGTCTTCCAGACACTGCCCGGGGTGACCCGTGCTTCAGAGGGCAGTGACCTGTACGTGCGGGGCGGCGACCCGGCGGAGACGCCGGTCTACGTCGAAGGCGGGCGACTGCTCCAACCGGGTGTGTTCGAGACTTTCAATGGCAGTGTGTTCGGCATTCTCGACCCTTCGGTTCTCCGCAAAGCCTACTTCTCGAGCGGTGGCTTCTCGGCCCGCTACGGGAATGCGCTCTCCGGGGTCGTCGATCTAGAAACCGATCGGCGGCCGACCGTATCGACTTGGCGTGCAGGCATCAACTTTGCGGGTGGCGGCGCCACTCTGCGGAGGCCAATCTCGAAGCGCTCTGGCGCTTGGGCCTCGCTGCGGTTTACTGACACCTCCCTTCTGCTTCGGCTCCACGACCAGGCGAACGACTACCCGTCGTTCCCCCGGTCGCTGGAAGGCGTCGCGAGCTGGGTCTTCGAACCGCAGCCGGGGGTCGAGCTCAAGGCGCTCGCGCTCGGACAAGCCGACACCGCCGATCGCATGATCGACGCCATTGGGTATCGCGGACCCTTTGGGGTCCGAGGTCGTACCACCTTGGGTCTATTCTCGGCCCGGGTGCTGCGAGACGACGCCAACGCAGCCTTCCACACGACCCTCTCGTGGTCGGAACACAAGAGCGATTTCGAGTTTGGGGCGCTCGATCGCGAGCGCTCCGACCGTAGCCTCGCTATTCGTGTCGCGGGCGATATCGCCCCTGGTCTGCGAAACCATCTTCGCGTCGGGTTCGAGGCCACCCGCCTGTCGACAACCGAGCGCGGCCGTGTGCCCACAACCGAGCAACTGGCGCCAGGGTCACCGACCGAAGCGCTACCGGGAGTAGACGATCACAGCCACCACCTAGGAACGTTCGTCGAGAATGAATTTCGACCGGTGCCAGCGCTCGGATTGACCGTAGGGGCCCGAATCGACCGCCTCCCCGGCGAGAATTCCTGGACGGTGGATCCGAGGCTTGCCTTTGCGTACCGGATCGGAGATTGGACTTGGCGGCTGGGCGCCGGCGAATTCCAACAGGGTCGCTGGCGAGCAGGGTACGATCTTCCCGACGGAGGCGCGCCGGCGGGGACACCACGCCGGGCGCGGCATTACGGCGGTGGTCTCGAACACGACGGGAACGTGTACGCCAAAGTGGAAGCCTATCGCAAGGAGTACGACCGCTACGTCCCGGATGGCGAGGGACCGCCGATCCAGGCCGGCAAGGCCACAGGGGTCGATCTTCTCGCTAAATGGACCGGAAGCGAACAATGGGACGGTTGGGTCAGCTATTCTTACTTAAGGAGTCGCGTGGAACTGGTCGACGGACGCACGGTCTCGGCAGTGTACGACGTGCCGCATACGCTGACCGTTGTGGGTCAGGTGTATTCCGGCTCCTGGAAGCTCGGTGTCACCACCCGCTATGCCACGGGTCGACCTTTCACGCCAATTCTCGGCGCGCACGATCGGGGCGACGTCGACGGGTTCCCCGAGCCATTGTATGGCGACCCCTCGGGTGCGCGGCTTGACGACTATTTTCGACTTGACGCCCGTATAACCCGCTTTGTCAGCCTCTCTAGCGGTCTGCTGGTAGTCTACCTCGAGTTGCTCAATGTCTTGGATCGCGACAACGTTTCGAGCATCGTGTACGACGCAAACTTCGAGAACCCGCAGCCGGTCGAATCGATCTTCGCGCAACGCACGGCCGTCGCCGGGATTGAGCTCCAGTTCTGATGCCAAACGACCTTAGCCCCCGGATTCGAGCCGTACACTAGGATGGAATACCCAGTCGGCACCGCCATCACGTTTTTCGCTCTGGGCGTCAACTTTCTCGGCGGGGTGGTCCTGTTTCTGTTCAACCCCCAGAGCCGAAGCGTGCGGTGGTTCATGCCGTTCTTGGGTACGATTCTGCTATGGCTTTTCGGCCAGGGTTGGGCGCTGCTCACGGGAACGCTCGGGCCTATTGCCGACGTGTTCATCGTCGGCGTCCACCTGATGCCCGGCTTCTTTCTCATGTTTGCCCTCGCCGACGGATACAACTGGGGTTTTCCAAAGATCCTCGTCCCGCTCGCCATTGGCCTGTTGTTGCTGCCGCGAGTCTATGGTGTGGAATTGGACCAGTTTTCAGATCCGGTTCAGCTCGCCTGGCAGGTCTGTGGTTGGGGTCTAGGCTCTGCGGTCATGGCCCGCTGCGGCCTGAGGAATCGGTTGACCGCCGGGACCGGCGGTCTCTATCAACGACTGGTATCTCTGCTCCTCCTTCTCATAGCCCCGCTGGTTGTCGTCGGCGGAGTACTAGTGGGCGCCGAATTCTTTTTGTATACCATGCCCCTGCTCACGGTCATGCTTCACATACTATTGTTCATCGGGGTCGTCTTCTGGCGGTTCTACGACATTGAAGTGCGGGCGGCCCGAAGCGGCGAGATCGCCACCCAAGCAGCCGAGCTCGAGCGCATGGCGGTGGTTGGTGAGCTGACCGCTTCCTTCGCTCACGAAGTACGCAATCCGTTGACCGGCGTTCGTTCACTGGCTCAGCGACTGGCCGAGGAGGACATCGCCGACGACAGCCGACGCCGCTACGCCGGCGTCATCGTGCGTGAGGTCGAGCGCATGGAACAGATCGTCGCTCAACTGCTGGGCGTCGCGCGGCGGCGCAAAACACGATCCGAGAGTGGCGCTGTGACACAGCTCGAACCGTTGTTCGAAGACCTTCGGCTGCTACTCGGGTCGCGGGCATCAAAGTCCGGCGTATCACTCGAAGTCGACTCAGCAGGACTCGCGGTCAGGGCGGCGCGGGAACACGTTGCGCAGGCCCTACTGAACCTGCTTCTCAATGCGATCGATCACTCCCCGCCTCATGGCCGCGTCGAGTTGGCAGCCGAGCAGCGCAACAGTGATGACACCATCACCATCTACGTCCGAGATGAGGGACCCGGCATCCCGCAAGCCGATTACGAGCGGATCTTCGAGCCCCTCTACAGCAGCGCCGAAGGAACCGGCCTCGGTCTGTCGGTGGTTCGCCGTCTCGCTGTCGACCTGGGTTGGGAGGTCGAAATCGGCAAAGCGACGGGCGGAGGAGCCGAGTTTCGCCTCGTTATCCCGTCGCTTGACAACCGGACCGTAACGATCGATCACGAGCGGACGTCGTGAGAATCCTCATCGTCGACGACGAACCAGCGATCCGCCTCGCGCTACTCGAGATCGTCGAAGCCGCCGGACACACTGCCCGAGAAGCCCCTGACGGTGCCACGGCCCTTGCCGCCCTCGACGGGCAATCGGCTGACCTCGTCCTCGCCGATCTGCGAATGCCCGGCATCGACGGTCTCGAGCTGCTGGACAGAGTCAACGAGAAACATCCCGGCACACTATTCGTTCTGATCACCGCATTGGGTGATGAGCGAACGGCTGTCAGCGCGCTCAAGGCAGGTGCGTACGACTACGTCCCCAAGCCGTTCGACAATGAGGAGATCCGATCGATCCTCCAACGCGCCTGGGAAGTGCTCTCCCTACGAGCTGAGAATCGCCGGCTGCGTGAGGAGATGGCGACCGAGTACCGTGGCATGATTGGTGACTCCCCAGCGATGCGGGAAACGGCTGCCTTCATCAAGCGGGTTGGCCCCACTGATGTAACCGTACTCATCACCGGGGAGAGCGGCACCGGAAAGGAACTCGCCGCACGCGCCATTCATGCCGAGAGTCCGCGCCGGCAAAAACCCTTCATCCCGCTCAACTGCTCTGCCCTCCCAGGGGAGTTGATCGAGAGCGAGCTCTTTGGTCACGTGCGAGGCGCATTCACAGGAGCCGACCGTGATCACGATGGTCTTTTTGCAGCCGCCCACGGCGGAACCCTTTTTCTGGACGAAGTAGGCGATTTGGCTCTGGCAGCTCAGGCGAAACTTCTTCGGGCGCTCGAAGAGGGCTGCGTGACCCCGGTTGGATCGACGACTTCGAGACCCGTCGATGTGCGGTTGCTCGCAGCCACCCATCGTCCGCTCACCTCGATGGTCGAGGATAGCACGTTTAGGCAAGACCTGATGTTTCGACTTCGGGTCGTCGAGCTCGCTCTGCCTTCACTTCGTGAACGACGCCAGGACATCTCGGTCTTGAGTCTGCACTTCATCGCCGAGCTCGCCGAGCGACATGGCCGTTCAGCTCGCCCGCTTGGCGATCAGGCGAAGCGGGTGCTGATGGCGTACGACTGGCCAGGTAATGTTCGCGAGTTGCGAAATGTTCTCGAGCGAGCCGTTCTGTTGAGCGACACAGAAACGATCGAGGTTAGCGACCTGTCCGAATCGTTGACCGCCAATGAAGGACCCCTGCGACCGGTCGATGCGGCTATCGCCGAGTACCCGTACCACGAGGCACGCGATCGAGCGTTGACCGCATTCGAGCGGTCATTCTTGGGCGCGGCGCTGGAGCGGCACGGCGGCAATGTGTCGGCGACCGCCCGCGCCCTCGGGTTACATCGGCAATCGCTTCAAAAGATGATGCGCCGACTCGACCTCACGCGCTAATGCTCTAGGTTCTGCCGCCAGTATGAGCTCCGTATCCGATGCCCAAGCCGCGTGCTTTGAGCTCGCCCGCACCCATTATGAGAACTTCCCTGTCCGGTCGGTGCTGCTGAAACGAGCCGAGCGCGAGGATCTGGCAGCGATCTACGCATTCTGTCGTACAACTGACGATCTCGGCGACGAGTTCGCCGGCGACCGCGTTGCAGCACTCGATGCGTGGGAGACGGCCGTGACGTCCGCGTTGGCTGGTCGACCGCCAGCCGATGAACCCGTTCTAGTAGCGCTGAGCCAGACCGCCAGCCGGCGTGAGGTATCACCCGATCTCTTTCTACGGATCGTCGAGGCCAACCGTCGCGACCAAACCGTGCACAGGTACGCCGACGCGGATGCCTTGCTCGAGTACTGCAGCTACAGCGCTACGCCCGTCGGTCGGATGGTCCTAGCGGTGATCGATCATGGCCAGGGACAAGAACCCCTCTCGGATGCGACATGCATCGGGCTTCAGCTGGCGAACTTCTGGCAGGATTTGAGACGCGACTGGGACAAGGGCCGCTGCTACCTGCCGCTCGACGCCTGTGCGCGACACCGGGTGGAGCTCGGCGTGGAACTCTGTCGCGCGACCGCTTCGCCTGTGCTCGTCAACGTGGTTGAAGAACAAGTTGAAGCCGCACGCCAATGGCTGCAGAAAGGGTGGACGCTGGCTGACTCGCTTCCCCTCCGGTGGCGGCCGATCGTCCGCGGCTTTACCCGCGGTGGATGGGCGATATGCGACGCAATCGAGGCTCGGGGATTCGATACCTTGCGTGATCGACCGGTCGTCACACGCAGAGCGCGGACAGCCATCATCGCAAACGAAGTGCTTCGGGCTCCGCGCCGCAGCGTTCGACTCGACGCGACGCGATCGTGAGCGCGACATCCGTGACACCAATGGTGGCCGCCGGGTACGAAGCGTGTGAGGCCGACACGCGTCGATGGGCGCACAACTTCGGACTTGGTATCCGACTCTTGCCCCCCAAGCGACGGCGCGCGCTATCGGCCGTCTACTGGTTTAGCCAGCGCGCGGATCAAGCTATCGATAGCGATGGTACGCGGGATGAGAAAGAGCAGCGCCTGCAAGAGCTGCGCACCGCGCTCGAGCGGTCGGTGACCGGCGAGCCACCCGACCCACAGTGGGCTGCGCTCGCCCATGCGACCGACAGATTCGAAGTCCCACCCGAGCTGTACCGGCAGCTCCTCGATGGCGTCGCCAGCGATCTCGACCCGCGCACATTCGACGATTGGGAGGCGGTGCTCCGCTACTGCTACAGCGTGGCCAGCGTGGTCGGCCTGATCGCACTCAGGATCTTTGGTGGGACTGGCCGCGAGTCGGTCGCCGCGGCTGAAGAGCTGGGATACGCACTCCAGCTCACCAACATCCTGCGCGACGTGCGCGACGATGCCAGTCACGGTCGATGGTATCTACCGCTCGAGGAGACCGATCGGTTTGGGGTCACTGCCGCGGCAGTCGCTCGGGGTCGCGCCGAATCCGGATTCGACGCGCTCATTCACTCCGTTGCCGAGCGGGCCCGACAATACTACGGCGCCGGACCACGGCTGTATCGGCGTCTGCCGCATTCGACCCGTGCCTGTCCGGCAGCCTTGGTCGGTGTCTACCGCGGTTTGCTTGAGCGGATCGCCGCTGATCCCAAGTCCACGCTTCGCGGTGAAGTACGTCTCGCGGGCACGTCCAAGCTTCGATCTGGTCTGGGGTCAGCGGCCGCGGCCATGCTCTCTTGAATCGAACTCCATCTCGTCAATTGGCGGTTGTAGTTGTGGGCGGCGGGCTGGCCGGCATGGCTGCGGCATTAAAGCTCGCCCAATCCGGGTACCGGGTGACGCTGCTCGAGCAGAGACCGTTTCTCGGTGGCCGAGCGTACTCGTTTGAAGACCCTGACACGGGCGCCGAGATTGACAATGGTCAGCACATCCTGGTCGGTGCTTGTACTCGATTGCGCGGCTTTCTCGATGCGATCGGCGCCCCGGCGAGCGCGTTTGTCCGCCAATTCCGACTCGGTGTCGCGATCCTGGATCCAGACGGCCGTCGAGCCACTTTGACAGCCGCCCCGGTTCCAGCCCCGCTCCACATGGCGGCGGCCGTTCTCCGCTATCGACACCTCGATCTTCGCCAACGGGCAAGCGTTGCGCGGGATGCGCACGCATTGGCAAATCTCGACCACGACGCGCACGCCGATCTCGAGAATATCCCGTTTGGCGATTGGCTTTCCGCACGCGGCGCGGCCGCGGCGGCGATCGAGCGGTTCTGGGATCCGCTGGTGCGACCCGCGCTCAACGTGGTCGCTAACGAAGCCAACATCCCGCTAACCGCCTTTTTCGTTCGCGAAGCGTTGTGGGCAGGCCCCCATGGCGGCGCCGTCTGGTTACCGTCGGTTGGACTCAGCCAGGCGATCGGCGAGCCGGGCCATCGGGCGCTCGAGCGGGCGGGCGTCATCATCAGACTCAGCGCCCGTGTCGACACGGTCGAGGCCAGCAACCGTGGCATCACCGGCGTCCGGTTAAGAGACGGCGAGCGACTCGAAGCGACGAACGTCGTGTGTGCCGTCCCGCCCGAGACGCTGGAGCGGATCCTCCCCGCCAGCGCTCGCCCACCGACGGACTACACTAGGATCGGGACGAGCGCGATCGTAAATGTCTACCTGTGGTACGACCGGCCGATCACGAATCTCGATTTCGCCGGTACGTTCGGGTCTGATCTGCAGTGGATATTCAACCGCTCTCAGCTCCTCGGGGCTCACACAGCGGGGCATTGTCTCGGGGTGTCTCTGAGCGCCGCCGACGAGTGGGTCGACATGCCAAAGGAAACCGTCGCACAGCGCTGCGACCAAGCCATCGAGCGCATGTTTCCGGCTCGCCGCGGCGCCGAGCTCATCCGCTCAGCCGTCGTCAAGGAGCCACGTGCGACATTCCGTGCCGGACCAAACGTAGCTCGCTATCGCCCCAGCCCAATTGGCGCAATTGACGGTTTGTACTTGGCGGGCGACTGGACCGATACTGGTTGGCCAGCCACGATGGAGGGCGCGGTCCGCAGTGGGGAGAGCGCGGCAGAGGCGATGTTGGTGCAGCAGCGCTCGACCACGCAGGCGGCGCTGATCCGGTGAGGCTCTCGACGACTAGCTGTGAGACGCTTCGCGCTCGACGCCCAGTAACTTGCTCGCACGCTCGGCGTCAGATACCGCCAGGATCAATCGACCACGACCGCTTGCCACCGCCGCGTAGGCGTACTTGATGTCGATATCGCCGTGCAATAACTGCTCTGCTAATCTGGCGAGCGCACCGGGCGCGTCATCGAGCTCGAGTTCGATCACGCTGCTCGTGTACGTACGATAGCTGTTTTGCTCCAACACCTGGAGTGCGGTCTCGTGGTCGTCGACGATCGTGTGCACGATTCCATAGTCGGTACCACTCGGGACCATCATCGCCCGAATATTCACCCCATCGGCTGCGAGCACTTTGCACAGCCCGCCGAGACTGCCCGGCTCGTTCTCGATAAAGATCGAGATTTGGTCGACGATCTGCATTTGGGCGAATATAGGGGCCGGCATTACTGTCGCCACGCGTGGTAAAGACTTGATGACGTTGTTGATCCTGCTGGTCGGACTCGCCGTCCTCGGCTTAATCGCTCTGCTGTCGGGGGACTGACCGCCCCCTATTCCCTGGAGGTGCCCCATGCTCGGCTACGGACTCGGTCTTCTCGGGTTGCTATTCATTGGATTCATCGTGGTCGTCGCCGGTTGGGTGATTCTCACCTATAACGGCCTTGTCACGCTTCGCAATCAGCTCGAGAACGCGTGGTCACAGATCGATGTCCAGCTCAAGCGCCGCTACGACTTGATCCCGAATCTCGTGGAGGCGGTCAAAGACTACATGGAGTACGAGCAGGACGTGCTCACCAAAGTCACCGAAGCGAGGGCTCAGGCGGTCTCCGCCCAGGGACCGGCTGAACAAGCACAGGCCGACAACATGCTGACCCGTGCGTTGCGGTCGCTGTTTGCTGTGGTCGAGAACTACCCCGAGCTGAAGGCCAACGAGAACGTGTTGAAACTCCAAGAGGAGTTGACCAGCACCGAGAACCGGATCTCGTTCTCGCGTCAGTTCTACAATGACACTGTAATGAGGTTCAATACCCGGCTTCAGACGTTCCCCACCAATGTGATCGCCGGGATGCTGGGCTTTGCCGCTCGTGAGTTCTTCGAGACCGGCAACGACGCTGAGCGCGAGCCGGTAAAAGTCGACCTGCGCTAGATCGGGTCTGGATCCCGCCGGCCACGCGCCATGGAGAGCCGCGGCCTCTACGGAGAGATCAAAGCCAACCGGCGCCGTTCGTGGTTTTTGGCGGCCGGCATCGGACTATTGCTGGCGCTGCTGGGAGCGACGCTGGGTGCTGTCTGGGGCGATCCGCTTATAGGCCTGGTCACCGCTTGGGCCGTGGCCGTCGTTTTCCTGACGATCACCTGGTACGGCGGTGCTCAAATGACACTCGCCGCCAGCGATGCGCGGCCCGCTGATCCCGAGCGAGATCGTGTGCTGATCAACATCGTCGATGAGATGTCGCTGGCGTCGGGCCTGCCACGACCCGACATCTTCGTCATCGACGATACGGCACCCAACGCGTTCGCTACCGGCCGCGATCCCCAGCACGCAGCGATCGCGGTGACCCGTGGATTGTACCAGAAGCTCGACCGCGATGAGCTGCAAGGCGTGATCGCCCATGAGCTGTCGCATATCCGCAATCACGACATCCGCTACACCACGCTGGTCGCGGTCACCGTCGGGGCGATCGCGCTGCTGGCCGACCTAGCGCTCCGTCATGTGTGGTGGGGCGGCGGACCGAGGCGCGCGCGCAACACGGGGGCTGGAGCTAT